>JAGNRZ010000005.1 GCA_017988335.1 Ferruginibacter sp. | reverse complement strand
GTAATGCATTAATTAAAAATTAGCGAATAAGGATGAAACAACCCTTAATTATTTGTATGATTTTTTTTACATTTTTATACCAAATTGGTTATCAGATGCAATGGTTAAAATATAAATTTATTCAAATATTTAATTATTGTAATGTATTGTTAATGAGTTGCTTGTGGTAATATTTTGTAGTATTTTTTATACAAAAATTGATGCAACTATTTTAGAAAATTTTGCAACTTTGTGTTTTATAGATTGGTTAACAATTTTTGAAAAATACACTTTTTACAAACATTAAAATATAATAAAATATGAAGCAACTCTTCATCTTCTTAATTTTTAGCATCCTTTTTTTTGCTAACACAAATGCCCAATACGGTGCTACAAGCTGTATGGGAGCACAAACAGTAACCATGGCATTTCCTGCAATCACAAATGCTAGTGATATTACTGGAACTGCAAACGTAGTTGGTTCAACATATCGATACAGAAATGTATTACAAGGTACTGGAATAACTCAACAGGTAGATGCGGTTTTCACCTTAACTGCTATGCAAATACCTACATCGCCTTATGATTTTACGAAAGATTTTGCTTTAAATTATGATTGTGCAGCTACTATTGGTGGTGTTGACAGTAATTTTCAACCTGGTTTTGTAAAAAAATCATCTAGTGGTGCCGCCAACAGATCGGGAGGAACAGCAAATACTGTTTATAATTTATATAGTGATTGGACTGTAAATTTTTATAAAGCAAATACCACAATACCAGTTTTTTTACCTTTTACTGTTATAGTAATTGATAATGATGGTACTTTAGCTACAAATACAGATGTCATACGGGAAAGCATAACTTTTAATACAACTCCCAGCTCTCTAATTACCAGCCCATTTGGTGCAATACCTTCCAAAGAAACAATAAGTGGAAATACTGTAACAGGTCCTAATGAATCTCAATTGGGAGTTGCAACTAGTCCTGAATTTAGTGCTTTTGCAAATTATGCATCAGCTAGCGGTTTTTCATTTAGATTTAATAATAATTGGGTTGTAACTAATACAAATATAAACACCACTGTAAACAATCGCCAGTCTTCATTTTCAATAGGTTGTCAATGGCCAGGTAGTACTACTTTTGCAAAAGTAAATTTAACGGGTACTGTTTTTAACGATGTAAATGGTTTAACAAATAGCACTGTAGATGGTACTGGAATAGGAGGTCCATTAAGTTCTACTCCAATCCAACAATTATATGCCAATTTATTAAGTGCAGATGGGGTAACGGTATTAGCAACTATACCTGTAAATAGTAATGGTACTTATACTTTACCAGTAGGAAAAAATAGTGGCTACACCGTACAAATAAGCACCAACCAAGGAACAGTTGGCAGCCCAGCACCAGCAACTGCTTTACCAGCAGGATGGGCAGCAACAGGTGAAACAGGCTCTGGTACAGGTGCAGGAAATGATGGAACTGCAAATCTAAATACTGCGGTAACAGTTGGAGTATCTGATGTTGCTAATATAAATTTTGGAATACAGCAACCTCCTCAAAGTGCTGTAAATTCTCAAGTAATTGGTCTTAACCCTGGTGGTACTGTAAATACTACTGTAAACCCTAATTGGTTTGTTACAAGCAATGTAGGTACTAATCCTAATACACAAGATTCTAGTGGAGGCACAGTAGATAAAATAAGAATTACTGCTTTTCCAAGTAACGCTACTAGCATTACTATAGGTGGTGTTACCTATTATCCAAATGCTGGTGATATACCTGGCACTTGCCCTACTGCTACTTGTGCTGTATGGCCAGCTGGCGGTGTTACTATTAATGCTCCAGGTGGAGTTCCATCTCAAACTATTACTGTAGATCCTGTAAATGGAGTTACTAATGTAGTTATACCATTTGTAGCTATTGATAATGCTGGTATTGAAGACCCTACACCGGGAAGCGTTACATTACAATATACATCTATACTTGCCATTGATTATCTTAATTTTAGTGCTACAAAAATTAACGCTAAAACTGCTATTAATTTTGAAGTGGCTGTGAAAGTAACGGGTACTACATTTAGTATTGAAAGAAGTACAAATGGTGCTGAATATACTTCGTTAGTAACTTATCAAGCAACACAGTTAGCGTACAATTTTGTAGATGCTAATCCTGTTGCTAATGCCAATAATTATTATCGTATTAAGCAAATTGATCCTCAAGGAAAGATAACTTATAGTAATGTAAAAATAATACGTTATACTGCTAATGCTACAGTAGGTGTATATCCTACGCCTGCAAAAAATAATGTAAATATTTTATTGACAGATAAATTTATTAATAAAACTATTACAGTAGAAGTATTTAACAGTAATGGGCAACAGGTTTTATTTACAGAAATAAAAAATGTTCCAGCTTCACATACTTTAAATGTAAGCAAATTAAATACAGGTACTTATTATGTAAAAATTAGTACTGCTACTGATATTGCTACTACTAAAATAGTGATTGCAAACTAATTTATTTTAAGTATAAGAATAGGTTTGTTAAAGTATAATTATTTTTTTTGAAAGAGAGAGGTTGTTTTAAAAGAACAACCTCTTTTTTTTAGCCTTAATTAATTTATTTATACTAACTTATATATTTTTCCTGGCAAGCTTACTACCACATTTTGCATTTCTAACATTAGTAAAGCTTGTGCTACTGCACTACTGCTTAAGCCGCTTTTAAAATAGAGTTCATCTATTTGTACACCATCTTGATGTTGTAATATATCTACAATGGTTTTTTCATCGGCAGTTAACTCTATAAATAATTCTCTTTGCTTTTTTTGTGGCTTTTTTTCTGTTGATGTCCAGTTCATAAACTCAATTAAATCATTAGCACAAGTAATTAAGGATGCTTTATTTTGTTTAATAACATAGTTGCAACCTTCGCTATTTTTATCGGTGGTTTTGCCAGGTACAGCAAATACATCTTTGTTGTATCCATTAGCTAGTTCAGCAGTAATTAACGAGCCGCCTTTAATACCGCTTTCAATTACTATTAACGCATCACACATACCAGCAACAATTCTATTTCGTTTAGGAAAATTTTGTTTATCGGGCAAAGTGTTACTCATAAAATCGGTTAGTATGCCTCCTTGCTCAATCATGTCTTTTGCTAAGGGTTTGTTTTGTGCAGGATAAATTCTATCTAAACCATGGGCTAGCACACCAACGGTTTGTAAATTGTTTTTAAGTGCAGCTTTGTGTGAAATTGTATCTATGCCAAAAGCTAAACCGCTTACTACTAAAATGTTTTGCTCCTGTAACCCTTCAATTAAGTTTTCGGTAAATAATTTTCCGTAATCGGTACTTTTACGAGTACCAACTATAGATACAATTTTTGATATGTTTAAATCAGCATTACCTCTATAAAATAATAATGCTGGGCTATCATAGCAGTTTAACAACCGTTTAGGATAATTTTCGTCAGTTATAAATAGGGGAGTAATTTTATATTTTTCAATGAATTTTATTTCTGCTTCGCTGCTACTAAAATTGGTGAAATTTTTTATGCTATTAGCTCTTACAGTGCCTATGCCTTCTATATTTTCTAACTCCTTTTTCTTTGCTTTAAAAATATTTTGAGCATTACCATAAATGTTTATTAACGATTTTGCATGTACATCTCCAATGTTGGGTACAAGGGTTATGGCTATTTGATAGAGTAAATCTTGGTACATATATAATAGTAAAATACAAATGTACTGTACTTGCCAAAATAAAAACTATTCTAATAAATTATTTTCTATGGCTCTACGAATAAGTAGAGCCGTGTTTTTTACATTTAATTTTGTGTGTAAATTCTTTCTATGTGTATCTACAGTGTCAATACTAATAAATAATTTTTCACTTATTTGAGGATTAGTAAAGCCATCTGCTATTAATTTTAAAATTTCTTTTTCTCTTTTAGTAAGCAAGGGGGTTTGACTCTGTTTTTCTAAAGTGCTTGTATATATTTTTTGTACATCAAATGGCAAGTATTGCTTTCCGTTATGTGCTATTTCAATGGCTTCAATAATTTCGGCTTTAGCGGCATTTTTTAATAAATAACCACTGGCACCACTATCAAGCATTTTAGAAATAAAAGCACCTTCGCTATATGTGCTTAATGCAATAACATTAGTTGATGGATGTTGTGCTTTTACTTTTTTGCATAACTCAATCCCACTTATTTCAGGCATATTAATATCGGTAATTAGTACATCTACTTTAGTGCTATTTAAAAACTGTAAACAATTATTGGCATTAGAGGCAAAGCCCACTACTTCAATCTGTTTTTCGTTTTGTAGTAAAGCTATAATGCCTTCAATAATTAATAAATGGTCATCAACTATATATACTTTTATTGTACTCATATATTTAATTCAATATTAACTGATGTGCCTTTGCCTAATTGGCTATCAATATCCATTTTACCCTTTAAATACTCTACCCTTTGTTTAATGTTACTCATGCCTATTCCTTTACTATTAATTAAATCGGCAGGGTTAAAGCCTTTGCCATTATCATCAACTGTTATTAAAATTTTTTCTGCATTAGTATTTAATTGTGCTAAAATGCTTGTTGCATTTCCATGTTTTAAGCTATTATTAATTAACTCTTGTATAATTCTATACATGTATAAATTGCCAGTATTGCTAATAATTCTTTTTTCGCCAATGTGTTGAAATACAATGGTAGTTGCATTAGTAGATGAATTGAGTTGAGAACAATAATCTTGCAAAGCCTCCGTTAACCCAAATTTCAATAACACATCTGGCATAAGATTATGAGATACTTTACGAAGCTCTGTAATTGTTTCATCAAGCCTATTAATACTTTGCTGAAAGGCTTGAAAATTTTCGGGTGTTAATACTAAATTTTCTTTCATGTTGTTAAAGGATAATTTTACACCGCTAAGCATTCCTCCTAATCCATCATGTAGGTCTTTTGCAAGTCGGCTACGTTCTTCTTCTTGTCCTTGCAATAAATTATCAATAGCGGCAAGTTGTTTTTCTTTTTCTAATTCGGAAATTTTTTGTTGCTGTAGTTTTTGTTTCGTTCTAAAGTTTCGATAGCCCAAAAAAACAATTAAGCTTAAGGCAAGGGCTGTACCTATTAAAATTTTGTTTAGAATAGATTTTTTATTGTTTTCGTTTTGTAGAGAGATTAATTCGTTTTCTTTTAGCTGAAAATCATATTTACGTTGTAATGTTTTTACTTCAATGCTATTTTCTAAACTTTTGACAGAATCAGCATACTTGGTTCCTTTTTTTAAATAATCAAAGGCATTCTTGTAATCTTTGGCATAAAAATATGCTGAAGAAAGCCATCTTGCACTATTGCTTTTCCAATCTAAATTTTTATATAATTGTGCATATTCAAGTGCTTTTTCTAGATAAGGAATTGCTGCCTTATAGTCGTTATTGTTTTTTTGTGCAAGCCCTTTTAGTAAAATAGTTTTACCATAAACGAAATAATAGCCAATTTTAGATTGGCCTTTTATGCCATCAACAATAAAAGGCTTAGCCTCATCTAATAATGCAATAGCTTTTTCAAATTCATTGTTGTCTGCTCTTGTTTCGGATAGTCCAATGTAATTTGCTAAAATAAGTGCACTATCGTTTATTGATTTGCTAATTTCAATTGCTTGTTGTTTTAAATTAAATATTTCATCATAGCCTGTGTCAATACCTCTAATTGAATAATCATATTGTATGATAAACGATTTTTGGGATAAGCATTTAGAAAGAAGTTGGTTGTCGTTTTTGGCTAAATCAATGGCTTTGTTTATTCTTTTTAACGCATTAGAAATAGTATCTACATAAACAAAAATTTTAGCTAATCCATAGTTTGCACCTGCTTCAATTAAAGGTAAATTATTTTTTTTTGCAAAGCTGTCTGCAAATAAATATTGTTTTGTTGCTTCAGGATAATCTATAACTTCTGCATAAGCATTTGCTAACTTTAATTGTGCCTTACCCCATAAATCAATTTCATTGTTTTTTTGGGCTACACTAATTATCCATGTTAATATATTTTTTTTAGCTTGATTATTAAGTAAGTCTAAGGTGTCTATTTTTAGTAGGTAATTATTAAGCACTTCCTTATTTGGGTTACTTAATTTGTTCAATGCAATAACTAAGGAGTCGGGGTCTAGGATGGTCTCTTGTGCTTTTAAGTTAAAGTTTATTAAGCAACTGTATAAAGATGTAATTAAGAATATTTTTCTCATAAAAATTTTGCTTTAGTAAAATTGCTAATTCATACCACTTATTGTGTAACTCTTTTGCGGTATTTTTTAAAACTCACTCTTTTGCGGTACATAATTTAAGGTAAAAGATAACATTTTTGAATTGTAATTAAAAATTATACAATAAAACTTTAAGTATCATATAATTAATTGGCTCTTATTTTTTTACTAATGCTAACTTCTTCTTTCATAAAAAAATAAAAACGATTTTGAAATAGATTCTAATAATTGTTTATGAAAAATGTAATTGTCACTTTTATTATTTTTTTTATTGCTACTATTGGGTTTGCCCAATCTGTTGCTGTTAATAGTACTGGTGTAGTTGCAAACCCTTCTTCTATTTTAGATGCAAGTGCTACAAACAAAGGTGTTTTGATTCCAAGATTAAGCAAAGCTCAAAAAAATGCAATTGCCAGCCCTGCTGTTGGTTTATTAGTTTATCAAAACACTCCCGATAGTATTGGCTTTAATTATTACGACGGTACAAAATGGCTTTGGCTGGCAGCAAGCAATAGCATTGATACTATTGCATGGAAAACAACAGGAAATGTAGGAACAAATACTACAACAAGTTTTATTGGTACAAAAGATAACGTACCACTTAGTTTTAGGCAAAATAATGAATGGATTGGGAGATTGGATGCAACAAATAAGAATTATTTTATTGGAGCCAGTACTGGTATTAATAGCATTGGTAGCAATAATGTAGTTATTGGTGATAGTGCATTTGGTAATGCAACTACTGCCTATAACAATGTAGCACTAGGCTCATCAGCATTGAGTAAAAACAAAACTGGTGCAAATAATATTGCCTTAGGCGTAAATACACTAGGACTTGATACCAGTGGGAATAATAATATTGGTATTGGCAATGCAGCATTATTTAATTCTAAAAATAGAACTGGTTTAATTGCAATAGGAGATAGTGCCTTGTATAATAATAGTGTTGGTAGTACATTCACTTTTGAAGGGTCGGATAATTTAGCATTTGGTAATAAAACACTTTTCAATAACTTAAAATCGAATACCAATATAGCAATTGGTAACAGTGCATTATACTCTCTTAAAGATGGCTTTGGAGGAAATTTTGCAATAGGGATAAATTCATTATACAAATTAGATAATGGATTTGATAACTATGCATTTGGTAATTACGCCTTATATAATACAACTACTGGGTTTAATAATTTGGCTTTTGGGCATGGCGTAATGTATGCAAATACAACAGGCAGTAATAATATAGCTATTGGCTCTGCAGCACTAAACACAAATATTACCGGAAAAGAAAATATTGCCATTGGGGTAAATGCAAATAATGCTAATAGAAATGGAGACTCCAGTATTTCAATTGGGAATTACGCCATGCAATCTAATCTGCATGGTAAATTAAATATTGCTATTGGTATTCAAGCTAATGTTTTGGGCGATAGCTTAATTGATGCAACCGCCATAGGCTCAAAAGCATTGGTAAGTGCAAATAATTCAATGGTATTAGGCAACACCGCAGGTATAAATGGTGCAACAGTAAGCACTAATGTTGGTATTGGTACTACAAATCCTGCAACATCGTTAGATGTACAAGGTGGAATACGAACTAAATATAGTGGCAGCATTGTTACAAGTGTAACAACTGGCTTTGCTATTGTAAACTTAACTATTGCCGCAGTACCTGCAGGATGGGATTTTACGAATACGATGGTTGTAGTAACCAATGTAGATGGTGCAACGGGTAGTACTCATCAAGCAAAGCTAACTTCCACAACAAATATTCAATTGTTTTTTAACGCCAATACAACCAATTTGGCAAGGTTTAATTATATCATTTTTAAATTGTAAGTGAATGATTAAGACCATAACAAGTATTGCAGGTAAACAACGTTGGATAATAACCATACCAGGGTTAATTATTATTTGGTTTGTTGCTGCTATACTTATGCCAAAAACTTGCAACAAAAAAGATAAAATAAAAACAGTAGGGGTGTGGTACAATAAACATGATAGTGGTTTTATAAGAATGGAAATTAAAGAGAGCGGATATTTTTATTATGATGTAGTCCCTACAAATGGCAAATCAAAACAATACAAAGGAGTGATAGATACTGAAAAAGAAAAAGGCGATACCATTTTGTTAAAATCTTTTAGTGGCGATACATTACTATTTGGTAAAATAAAAATAATTGATAAGCACACTTTAATAATAAGTAGCAAGAATGATACTACAGATATAAAATTTAGTGATAAATAAATCGTAAAAGAAAATTATGAAAAAGATAACAACAACAATTGTATTAATACTTTTTATGGTAAATATTTTTGCCGAAAGAGCCAGAACAATTACAACAGAAGAGTATTTATTTGCCCTTAGTTTATTTCCGAGGGAGTTTCCTACACAATACGAAATTACTATTACCGATGGTACATCGCCTGCCAATGGTGCATATTATGTAAGGCCTACCGTAGGTGGGCTTATTGGTGCAGGTTATATACGTATGAATATGGGTAACCTTTATGAAAACTGTTTGGCCAACAAAGTCATATTTGCACATGAGCTTACCCATGCATGGCAAATAAAACATTATGGCTTGCCTTGGTATGCAAAAGAGTTTGTTGGTAATCACATATTCTGCAATATTAAAACTGCCATAGCCAAAAAGGCAAAAGGCACTCAGTTTGAATGGATAAAGGAAGGCGGCTATGCTTATACATGTGATGTAAATAAAAAGTTAGACGATTATAATGCGGAACAGCAAGGCGATATTGTAAGCCATTATTATTTAAAAGATGCTTGTGAAACAAACATAGCACAAAGGGCATTGGGTAGTACTACTTGGAAATTAATGATAGGTAGTGATGCAAGGGATGTAGCACAAGGCGATAATGGTAATTTATACATAACAAATACCGCAGGGAAAATTTATCAATATAATGGCGTAGAGTGGAGCCAAATGCAAGGCAGCGATGCTGTATCAATTGCAGCAAATGCTGGCAAGGTAGTAATTACTAATACTGCTGGAGCAATTTATCAATTAGTAAATAATGGCTGGAAACAATTGCCGGGTAGCGATGCAGTGGATGTAGCAGTAAATAGCACAGGCCAAATTTGGATGGTAAATAAAGTGGGCAAAATTTACACTTTTGATGATCGTAAATGGATTCAAATGCAAGGTAGCGATGGCGTAAGAATTGCCGCAGGCGGCGGCACAGTTTACATGACTAATACTGTTGGTAAAATATATAAACATAACGGTACAGGTTGGTCGCAAATAGTAGGAAGTGATGCAAAAGATATTACGGTAGATAATAACGGATTAACATTTATAACCAATACAACAGGTAAAATTTATCAATATTCTGGCAATGGATATTTTAATCAATTAGATGGTAGCGATGGCAAAATGGTGTCGGCCAATAATGGCAAATTAATAATGATAAATAGCACAGGTAGAATTTTCTACAGACAATACTAAATCGAAAACATTAAAATATGCATATGAAAAAAATGCTAATGCCATTACTTGCCATTTTAATATTTGGCTGCAAAGCAAAAGAGTGGAACAAACAAGCCGCAAAAAAATGGTGTATGCAAGACAGTAAAAAACAAATAGACGACGGTGCAATACCCATGGAAACCGCTGAAAAAATTTGCGATTGTGCGGCAGAAAAAATGGCAGTAAAGTATAAGTCCAAAAGTGAAGCTAATAAAGATAAGTACAATCAAATGCTTATTGGGCAAGACTGTGCAGAGAAATTATTAAAAAATAAAACTAAATAAAATGAAAAAATTGATTTTTCCAACCATTTTTATTTTAATGCTTAGCTGTAAAAACACAACATCTTCAAAATGGGATGCTGAAACTGCTTCTAAAAGCTGTTTTGATGCTGCAACAAAAGGTAAATACAATTTAACCGACAAGCAAATAAAACGCCTTAAAGGCATTTGCAATTGTGTAGGCGAAAAAATGGTTGCCGATTTTAAAACTGAAGAAGAGGCTAACAAAAAAGTTTTAGATGCTGCTGTAAATGCAAATGAATGCCAACAGCAATGGGATAAAAACCCATTAAATCAATAATTTTTAAATAATGTAAATATGAAAAAAACAATTGCCTTATTATTCGCAGCAGTTATACTATTTAGTTGTTCCAACTCTACCTCAAATAAAGCAGGTGGAGCAACAGGTAACACAGTAAACAGTAATCTTTTTGCCGTAGCAAAAGAGATAAACAAAAAATGCCCCATGCCAGTTGATGAAATGACAAGATTAGATAGTGCTACTGTTTTTAACGAATATTTAATAACATTCCATTACACGGTACATGCTGTAAGTAATAAAGCAGTGGATTTGAAAAAATTTAAAACTAGTATGGAAACATCCATGAATGAAAAATATAAAACAGATCCGCAATTGGCTATTTATAGAGATAATAACATTGCAATTGCTTATGATTATAAGGATAAAGATGGAGGGTTTCTTTGCTACTTTGTTTGTGGCGGTAAATAAATTAATAAAATTAAAATTTAAAAACATGAAAAAAATTATAATTATTCTCTATGTTGTTTTGATAAATACTGTAGCATTTGGCCAAGTAGCAAAACCAACGCTTATTGCAAAGCCAGACAAAGCAATTTTAACACACTTACAAAAAATAGCCTTGAGTATTACCGAAAATAAAAGTAGAGGGTTAGATTCAAACACAAAATCATTTGTAAGATTGTTAAAAACAGCAAATGCAGCTTCTACATGGAAAAATGCAGAGTATAAATCTTTTATTAAACAAGCTACTATTTATATTAAGGCTTTGGGTATAGGTTATACAACAAAAGATGGTGGTGAAAAATTTAGTGCCGACCCTAATGATGGAGGTGAAATATTTGCATCTTCAAAAATGCTTATTAAAGCTTTAAACCAAATTTGTACAAATACAATTTGCCCAATCTGTTGTTGCCTTTTCCCAACTGATTGTAAGGGTAAAGTAAACTAATTTATAACCCAACATAAATTAATAGAAATGAAAAAAATATCTCTTTCAATTGTAATTCTTTTTGCTGTAATAACTACACAAGCACAATTGGGTGGTCTCTTAAAAAAAGCAAAAGATAAAGTAAATGAAAAGAAAGCTTCGTCAAATACAAATAATGAGGCGGTAAAATCAAATGATAATATTGCCGAAAAAGTATATGGTAGCTCAAATACGTTTTACTTATATGATCAACAATATGGCTATAGCTCAGGAGGCTCAAACTATACTGTTTCGGATTTTAAAGATAGAAAAACCACCTTTTCTCCATATACACATTTGCGTAAATCTGTCGAAAAGGGTGCATATCATTTTGCAAAAGATTATGCTGAATTAGAGGCAATAACAGAACCTGTAAACAACGATTTAGTCATTACCTTTTCGAACAAAACATTTGCAGGAGGAGAAGAAGTTATTGCAAGCAGCTTTACATCTGCCAACGATATTTATGCAAAAATTACTGCTACAAAAGGAACATTAAGGGATGCTTTAAAACTAGCCGATAATGATGATGGAATTATGTTAAGCTTTGTATTGTATGACGATGTAGAGGATAAGATAAACAAATTTGCAGCTATAGAAAAATTTAAACTAACAACAGCTCAAGCAAATAGTAAATCAATAACATTTGATATAATGCCAAATCTTTCTAATTTTTCTCAAGGAAAACAAAGCAATTTTTATACAGGCACTTTCGCTAGAAATCATAATCAATATGTATTTAAACGAAATGGTGATTATAAAGTTGGCGTTTTTGTATCAAATGAAATGGTAGATGATTGGGGAAAACCTGTATATGGCAAAGACATAGAGTATGCTAATTTTTTTGATTATAATTTTTCTGCAAAAGATGCAGCAACTATACTTGAAAAGGCTGACAAGATAAATGATTTACAAAATGCGGCTAAGAAAAATGCCATCACGGCATTGCCAAAGCAATGGAATGAAAAATCTTCTGCCTTAGCAATGGGCTTATCTCAAGCACAGCTTATTAATATGTATGAAACTAGTTTTTCTCCTAAGCTAGAACCACATACTATTGTAAAATTGCATGCATCGCCTTCAGGCGGAGGTTGGACAACAGTAAATAATAATTATGGTATTCCAATTTATAGATATAGTAACCAATGGTACACCATTTTTGTAAAATTTGCTAATGGCAAAACTTGCTATTTTCAAGGGTTTGGTTTACGCCAGCAATATAATGGTGGGGGTACTTATGGTAAAGCATTTGTAGATAAGAATGATTACCACATGGCGGATTGTGGTGAGATGAAATAATTAATTACTAATTACAGTTAATTCAGTTCTTCTATTTTGAGCTTTACCTAATTCTGTAGTATTGTTTGCAATAGGCTTTGTACTTCCAAAGCCTTTGCCAACAAGCCTTGTGGCTACTATTTCTTTTGAAATCAAATAATTAATTACAGACTTAACTCTATTATTACTCAATAACAAATTGTCTTTTGGTTTGCCCACATTATCGGTATGACCACTAATTTGTATTTTTAATTTAGGGTTTTCATTTAGTAACTGTACTATTTTATCTAATTCAATTAATGATGTTGATTTTAGTGCAAATTGTTTAGTATCAAAAAAGATATTTTTTAAAATAATATTTGCTCCAGTAGTAATTGGCAGTAATGGAATATCTTTTGTGGCAATAGAGTCAGTAAGAGTTGTTAATGAAAAATTATCAGAAAAAAATAAATACCCTTTTCTATTTACGTTAAAAATGTATTCTTTGCCTACAGGTAAAGTAACTAAGTAATTGCCGTTTTCATCTGTTCTTATTTTATTTAACAATCGCTTAGATGCTATTTCAAAAAGTTCTACAGTACTAGGTAGGCCTTGCAGTGTTTTTTTATCAAATACTTTGCCTTTTACCCATAATGTTTTTGTAGCTTTTATATCATCTCTTAGTTCAAAACTATATATATCAATACCACCCTTTGAGTTGTTGTTGGCATCGCTAGAGTAATAGGCAGTACTACCATTGGAAGCTACTATTAATGCAGCTTCATCATGAATAGTATTGATAGGGTAACCTAAATTTTTTGCCATTTGCCAAGTGCTATCGGTAACTCTTTTGGTTACAAATAAATCACCCATGCCATATCCAGTATGCCCTGTGCTGCTAAAAAATAAATTTTCATTATCTGCATGCATAAAAGGGCAGGTTTCATCGCCACTAGTATTTACTGCTTCTCCTAAATTTTGCACATTACCATATTTGCCATTAGGCAATAAAAAGGCAGCCCAAATATCTTTACCACCAAAGCCACCAGGTCTATTGCTTGTAAAATAAATGATTGCTTTATCTGGAGAAATGCTGGGAGTACTTTCCCAAAATTCTGTATTTATGCTACGCCCCATATTAAGTGGTTCACTCCACCCATTTTTTGTTTTTAAAGAGTAATATAAATCACAGCTACCCTCACCTTCTGGGTAGTTACATCCTGTAAAAACTAGTAGTTCACCATCTTGCGATATGTTTTGGGCACCTTCATTTAAGTTGGTATTTACCTTACCTGTTAATGGCTTGGCTTTGCTCCATTTGTTATTGATAAAATTACTTTCGTAAAAATCTTCATCTTCGTTTTGCATTCTAGTAAAAATCATTTTTTTACCATCAATGGTTAACGAAGGAAAATACTCAAACTCTTTTGTATTAATGCTATCGCCTAAGTTTACAGGAGTAAATAAATAGTTGCTGTTTTTATTTTGCTTTTGCATTTCTATTGCAAATTCGTATGTGCTTTTTCGATAGGTAGCAGCTTTTATGCTTTGCTCATTTAAATTGGGGATTAATAAAAAACTATTTATTGCAGTTAAGGATTTATCAAATTTGCCTAAAGCAGCTAATGATATTGAGTAAGGAAGTTTATAATGTTTTGTGTAAATAGAATCTAACGTAAATGCTTTTTCAAAATCATTTACCGAGTTGGTGTAGTTTTTTAAATCGGCATACACACCTGCTCTACTTAAATAAGCATCAACATATTTTGCATCAATAATTATGGCTTCATTTATTTTTTGAATGGCTTCGTCATACTTAGATTCCTTAGCTTTTTCATAAGCTTGTTCATGTAGGGCTACTGCTTTCTTATTTACGTTCTCCACATCATACCATTGTGCGGAGGTAATTAAAAATGAAAAATTAATAATTATAAATGATAGAATATATTTTAGCAATGGAAGCATGAATTGAATTTGAAGTAAAATAACGAAAATTTACGACGACAATATCTAAAGGAATGTTATAAAATAAAATATACTGCATAAAAAAGAAAGAAAATCTTATTTAATCATATCAAATCATAAAAACCTGCCTATCGGCAGACAGGTCGGCGTTCTACCTCTACGGCACATTTATATACTTATGCATTTGCAAACTTAACTCCCACATTGGATTTGCTTTTATATATTCAACAATCAATGGAGTAATTTCATTAGCTTTATCCCACTCTGGTTGTAAATATAATTTGCAAGTAGGGTTAATTAAAGCAGCATATTTTTCAGCCCAAGCAAAATCACTTTTATTATACACTACAATTTTTAACTCATTTGCCAATGGTAAAATTTCGGGTAATGGGGCTTTAAATTTTTTAGGAGAAAGACATATCCAATCCCATGTGCCTGTTAAAGGATGACTACCGCTTGTTTCAATATTAGTTTGTAAGCCTTGTTGTTTTAATGCATAAGTAAGTTCATTTAAATTGTGCATTAAAGGTTCACCACCAGTAATTACAACCAACTTGGCAGGTGTGTTTAAAATATTCGATATTAAATCTTCGATATTAAATAAAGGATGTTTACTTGCATCCCAACTGTCTTTCACATCACACCACACACAGCCCACATCACAGCCGCCAAGGCGTATAAAATATGCAGCCTTACCTTGGTGGTAGCCTTCGCCCTGTAGCGTATAAAAATGCTCCATTACAGGAAGAGTGGCAGTTATAGATTGGTTGTTGGCCATTAACAATTTTTAAATTTTACTTCTTAACTGTGCTGCATTAAAAGTGTTCATCATCAATGCACCAATTGTCATTAAACCTACGCCACCAGGCACTGGTGTTATATAACTACACTTTGGTGCTACATTTTCAAAATCAACATCTCCTTTAATGGCAAATCCACTTTTTTTGGTAGCATCAACTACTCTAGTAATGCCTACATCAATTACAATTGCACCGTCTTTCACCATATCTTCTTTTAAAAACCCAGGTATGCCAAGTGCAGCTACAATAATATCTGCTTGCAAGCATATTTCTTTTAAATTATTACTTCGGCTATGGCATACTGTTACTGTGCAATTGCCATATTTATTATTCTGACTTAATAATATACTCATTGGCCTTCCTACAATATTACTTCTGCCAATTACTACTGCATGCTTGCCGCTAGTTTCAATATTGTAATGCTCAAGCATAAGCATAATTCCATAAGGTGTGGCAGCTATAAATGTGGGCAGCCCTTGCACCATTTTGCCCACACTAGTAGGATGAAAACCATCAACATCTTTTTGTGGATGAATAGCACTAATTATTTTTTCTTCATTAAAATGTTTGGGTAATGGTAATTGAACTAAAATACCATCTACATCTTCATCTTCATTTAGTTTTTCTATAGTTTGCAACAAGGTGTTTTCATCTATATTATCTTCAAGCCTTATTAAAGTACTTTTAAACCCTATTTCGGCACAAGTTTTTACTTTGCTGGCTACATAAGTTTCACTAGCACCGTTATTGCCTACTAATATGGCTGCCAAATGCGGAGTTTTTTTGCCCTCTTTTTTTAATACATTTGTTTTAGCAATTAGGGTTTCTTTAACCGATTGAGAAACAACTTTGCCATCTAAAATTTTCATGCCGCAAAAGTACTTAACTATTCCTTAATTTCCTTTTGTTATCAAACTATTAAAAATCACTATCTTAGTCCAATAAATATAACTGCATTGCGAAAATTATTAATACTTTTTAATTTATTATTGGCTCAGCAATTAATGAGCCAATCGTTAAGATATGCTGTAGCTTTGCCCTATATAGGCGTTAGTGCTTATAGTACCAAACAAAACGATGCTTTTTCATTTACGTCCAATCAAGCGGCATTGGCAGCTACTAAAAAAGCATCTGTAGGCGTTTTTGGCGAACGTCGTTTTTTATTAGCAGCTACTAGCTCTTATGCAGCCGCAGCAGCCATTCCCACTAAGCTGGGTAATTTTGGGTTATCTCTTAACTACGCTGGGTTTAAAAATTTTAATGAAAATAAAATTGGACTTGCCTACGGCAGAAGTTTGGGTAAAAAGTTAGATGTAGGAGTGCAGTTTAATTATTATGGGTATAAAGTACCTGTTTATGGTAATGCTTCTGCCATTTTTTTTGAAGCAGGAGCTATTATGCACTTAACCGATAAATTAAACGGCGGTTTTCATGTGTACAATCCAGTAGGTGGAAAATTAAATAATAGCGATGGCGAAAAACTAGCATCTGCATATAAACTGGGTTTTGGGTACGATGCTTCGGATGATTTTTTTATAAGTACCGAAATTGTAAAGGAGGAAGACAAACCAGTTAATCTAGTAGCTGGATTTCAATATCAGTTTGCAAAACAGTTTTTTGCAAGAGCAGGCTTTATGAGTGAAAGCACTACTGCTTATGCAGGCGTAGGCTTAAGCTGGAAGAATCTTCGTTTAGATGTAGCTGGTAGTTATCATCCACAATTGGGGTTTTCTCCAGGATTAATGCTGCTAACTAATTTTGGAAGTAACAAAAACGAAAAGTAAAAATATTATTTAACAAACTGTAGAACTACTATTAAGCATCGTTGTAAATGAAATTTAATTAATTTTTTACTTTTTCGTAAAAAGAAAAAAATGAATCTCACTTGTACTATATATCATTATTCAACATTAACTACATCGTTTAGGACTTTTTTGTTCGGTTTGATGAAGCTACTTTTTAATTGTTGCAAAATTATCTTCCAGTACCCTCTCCTGAGCGTAGTCGAAGGATGGAGAGGGGTTGGGGTGAGGCTTTCTTTCGTTTTCATTTTTTTTCCTTTCATTTGCTTTTCCCAAACTCCCGAAGTGCCTACCACCACTACAGAACAGCAAGTGGAAAATATTACTCAAGGTAACGAAGATGTAGAAACAGAAGACGATAGTTATATGCAGCAAATGCAAGAGTTTGTAAAGCATCCTATAAATATTAATACTGCTGATGAGGCTCAGCTTAATCAACTGCTTGTATTAAGCCCTATACAAATTCAAAATTTATTAGCATATAGACAATTAATGGGAAATTTTGTGTCCATATATGAACTACAAGCAGTGCCGGGTATGGATGTAGAAACGCTTCAAAAAATTCGGCTATACATAATTGTTAGTGATAAAATTAGTTTAGTAAACTCCTTTGCAGAACGACTTAGTGGAGGAGAGCATAGTGTGCTGTTAAGAGTAACACAAGTGCTTGAAAAAGCCAAAGGATTTAAACTAGATGCTTCACAAGCCACCAATTTTTATCAAGGCTCAAGACAAAGAATTTTTTTACGTTATAAGTACGTTTATAAAAACTTATTGCAGTATGGATTAGTAGGTGAAAAAGATGCTGGGGAGCAATTTTTTAAAGGACAGCAAAAGGCAGGTTTCGATTTTTACTCGGTACATTTTTTTGCCAGAAACATAGGCATTGTAAAAGCATTGGCACTTGGCGATTTTACTGTAAACATGGGGCAGGGGCTTACTCAATGGCAAAGTTTGGCATTTAGAAAAAGTCCAGATGTAACTAATATAAAAAGGCAAGCCAGTGTGCTTCGTCCTTACAATTCAGCAGGAGAAATTAATTTTCACAGAGGAGTAGGAATTACGCTAGGCAAAAAAAAATGGCAGGGTACCATCTTTGGGTCATATAAAAATATAGATGCCAATTTTGTAGCCGATACAAGCCAAACACAAGACGATTTTGTTTCATCTTTACAAACATCAGGTTATCACCGTACGGCAAGTGAGGTATCAGATAAAGGAGTACAAAGGCAAATAGCTGTAGGCGGTAATTTTCAGTATCAAATTAATAACTTACATGTAGGGGTAAACGCTATACAATATCAATTTAAATTGCCTTTGCAAAAAGATGCTGAACCCTATAATAAATACGCTTTAGCTGGCAAAGCCTTTGGTAATTATAGTGTTGATTATAGTTACACTTTTAAAAACATTCATTTTTTTGGAGAAGCTGCTATTACACAAAAAAAATATACAGCCTTTGTGCAAGGTATGTTGCTAAGTGCCGCCAATAATGTAGATATTAGTTTGTTTTACCGCAATATTCAACCCAGTTATCAATCTTTATATACTAATGCCTTTACAGAAAGTACCTATCCCACTAATGAAAAAGGTTTGTTTGCTGGTATAAGTATAAAACCTGCAATGGCATGGAAATTAGATGCTTACGCAGATTTTTATAGTTTTCCGTGGCTTAGGTACAGGGTTGATGCACCTACTGCAGGTTCAGATTATTTAGTACAGTTAACCTACAAACCCAATAAACAATTGGAAATATATGGTAGATATAGAACAGAGTCTAAATCAATAAATGTTAATCCAAATGAATTGACCCTTAACCCTGTAATACCTCAACCAAGGCAAAATTTTCGCTTTCATTCAGTTTATAAAGTAAGTAGTTCATTATCAATACGTAATAGGGTAGAATTGGTGTGGGTTGATAAAAAAGGAATAAACGCCGAACAAGGCTTTTTAACTTATATTGATTTTGCATATAAACCTGCTCTAAATCCCCTTTCTGCCAGCATAAGATTGCAATATTTTGAAACTGAGGGCTACAATAGTAGGCTTTATGCTTACGAAAATGATGTTTTATATAGCTTTAGTATCCCCGTATTTTACGAAAAGGGCTATAGATACTATTTAAATGCAAATTACGACATAGGAAAAAAAGCAACAATGTGGTTTAGAATTTCCCAAACCATAAACCCCGATAGAACCCTTATTGGTAGCGGACTAGATGAAATTAAGGGCAATCGAAAAACGGAAGTTAAGTTACAGTTTATGTATCGGTTTTAATATTTTTTTTGTTTTAAAGCAGCATTTTAAACCAATAAGTTGTCTTTTTGTTAAATTATTATTTTGTATTTTAAACAAAATGTTAATTTTTTCCCTATTTTTGGGAGCTAATTAAATAGAAATAAAACTAAAAAACTAAAAATTTTATTTATCTAATCGTAAAAATCAATTACAAATGCGAAAAATTGTATCATTACTAACTGTGCTTTTGTTTACAAGTGTAATCGCTTTTGCTCAGCAAAAAACTGCTTCTGGGGTTGTTCGTAACGCCTCTGGGGATCCAGTTCCATTTGCTACTGTAGCTGAAGCAGGAACTAATAACAAAACACAAGCAGACGTTAACGGTGCTTTTAATTTTAGAGTTAAAAGTAGCTCACAACAAATTACTATTTCTTCTTCTGGTTACGACCCAATAACGGCGGATCTTGGAGAAAATAGGACTTATGCCTTAAAACAAGCAACAAAAACTGTTTTACCTGAAGTAGTTGTTTCTGGTGGTTTCATTAAAAGACAATCAAGAGAGGTAGGTACAGCAACCACTGTTGTTAACGTTAAAGAACTTAATCAAGCATCAGTTGTTAATGCTGCAACAGGATTAGCTGGAAAGGTAGCTGGTTTAAATATTCAAACTGCTGATAATGGGGTTAACCCTCAAGTACGTGTTACACTTCGTGGTAATCGTTCTATATTGGGTAATAACCAAGCATTAATAGTAGTAGATGGTAATATAGTAGATAATGCCTACTTAGCTAGATTAAATCCATCTGATATAGATAATGTAACTATATTAAAAGGTGCTGGTGCATCAGCTATTTATGGTTCAGATGCATCTAACGGTGTATTTGTGGTTACAACCAAAAGAGGTAACAATACAAAGCCTCGTATAAATATATCATCTACAGCTCAATTTGAAACTATTTCTTATATGCCAAAATTACAAGAGCGTTTTGGTTCTTTTGGTGGTGAAGATACTGCAAACTATGGTGTTGGATTCGTGTATTTCCCTAACGATCCTAATCCATTATATTACGGATACGAAAATCAACAATATGGACCTGAATTTAATGGGCAAATGGTTCCAGTAGGTATGCCTACTAGAATTTATAATCCTGATGGTACTTATTACATGAGCCAGCAAATGGCTCCTTACGCTCCTGTTAAAAATGGCAAGTATAACTTTTTTGATAAAGGGTTGACCTTACAAAACAGTGTTTCATATTCAGCAGGTAATGAGGGAAGTAACTTATACTTTAGCTTTCAAAATGTAAAAGTAAATGGTATAGTACCTTTGGATGTTTCTAATAGAAATTCACTTCGTATTAATGGGTCTAAATCATACGGTAAATTTAGAATTGACTTCAATTCTAATGTTACGTTAGAAAAAGTTAGTGTAGCTTCTAATAATACATATTCTCAAGCTGGTCGTTCTGTTTATTGGAATGTAATTAACCAGCCACAACATGTAGATATTAAGAAGTACAGAAATTGGAGAACAGACCCATATGCTAGCTTAGATAATTATTACAATGCTTATTATGGTAATCCTTATTGGGCTATAGATGCTACAAGAGATGAAACTAAAAATACATTTACTACAGGTAACCTTAAGTTAAACTACAAAGCATTTTCGTGGTTAGATATTAATTACACCGTAGGATATACACGTAGAGATATTAGCTTTAAAGCAACTAGAGAAGGATACAAATTTGCTCAATATGCAATTGATGATGCTTGTCATTGTGGAAGTGCTCCTAGTAGTGTGAAAAAATTAGAAGCTGGATTTACGGATCAAATATTTAACAGACAACGTTTAAATGGTGACTTAACTTTAACTTTCAACAAAACGTTTGGTAAAATTTCTACTAAACTATTATTAGGTAATACAGTGTGGAAGCAAACTGAAAGAAACATCATTACTTCTGCAACAGCCTTAGTATTTGATGGTATTTATAACTTAGGAAACAGAGTTGGAGAGCCTGTAGCTGGAAACTCAACTTCTGAGCAAGCTTTAATGGGGAATTTTGCTGATTTAACTTTAGGGTATAATAACTGGGCTTTTGTTCATGGTTCAGTACGTCGTGACCAAACATCTGTGTTGGCTCCTAAAAACAGAACGTTTACTTACCCTGCAGTTGATGCCTCATTAGTATTAACCGATGCCATACCTGCATTAAAAAATAGCTTCTTGTATTTTGCTAAATTAAGAGGTGGTTGGGCTAAAGTAGGTCAAGTAAGTGTGGGTCCTTATAGTCTAGACAATACTCTTTCTACTGGTGCTGGTTTTCCATATGGTACTACTGTAGGTTTCACAATTCCTGGTCAAACAAACAATCCTTTACTTAAGCCAGAGTTTACAACAGAAAAAGAAGTTGGTATCGAATTAGGATTCTTAAAGAATCGAATTATGTTAAATGCCTCATATTATAATACTGTTACTATTAACCAAACAGTACCAAGATCAATATCTGCATCAACTGGATATACTACAGCACTTACTAACATAGGAAGTATGGAGAATAAAGGGTATGAAGTTGAATTGCGTTTAACTCCATTCTTAAAATTAGGTCAGTTAAGTTGGAATTTATCTGGTAACTATTCTAGAAATGATAATAAAGTAGGACTTGATTTGCCTACAGAAATATTAATTGCAAATGGTACTGCAGCTTATGCAATACCTGGTAAGCCTTATCCATATTCACAAGGGCAAGATTGGAAAAGAGACCCACAAGGTAGAATAATTGTAAATGCTAATGATGGTTACCCAACTAGAGCTACAGGAAATGTAGGTTTTGGAACTACTGTAGCTCCAACAAGAGTAGGGTTAACAAGTTCAATGACATACAAAGGCTTTACATTTAATGTGGTTGCAGATGGTAGATTTGGTGCAATTATTTTGAATGATCTAGGTGGTGATTTAGATTTTACTGGTGTTTCATGGTATTCTGCTCAAACTGGACGTACACCTGCTATAATACCTAATTCAGTAATTGAAACATCACCAGGTAAATTTGAACCAAATACAAATGTTGTTACTGAAAACGGTAATCATACTTTTTGGGCAGGTAAATGGAATGCAGCAGATGCTCCTTATGTAAATAGTGCAGACTATTGGAAAATTAGAGAAATTTCATTTGGTTACGATTTCCCAAGTTCATTATTTAGAAACAGCAAAGGAATTCAAGCTGTTAATTTCACTATCAATGCAAGAAACTTCTTTATGTTCCGTCCAAAAGATAACGTATGGACAGATCCTGAATTTTCTGCAGCTGGTACAGGTAATGCTGTGGGTATAACAAATATTAACCAAACACCGCCTACACGTATTTTTGGTGCAACATTAAATGTTACATTCTAATACTTAATTTAAATATAACATTAAAACAACTTTAATTAAGTAAAAAAAATAGATAAACATGAAACTTAATATGAATATAAAAAACACAGGAATTGCTTTGATGCTTGTTGGAGCATTGGCTTCTTGTAAAACAGATTTAGATATTAATGTGGATCCTAATAATCCCACATTAACAACTGCACAGCCAAATTTAATATTGCCTAGTGCATTGCAAACAACAGCAAATATTTATAATCGTAATTTAGTAGGAGACAATAATTTTAGATTTGCTTCTATTTGGATGGGTCATGCTGGATTTAGTGGTAACTATTTTATTGGTCAAGAAACCAACAATTATACATTAACTACTCAATTCGGTGAAGGTACTTGGACAAATTGTTATGATAATAATGCCGATTATGACTTGGTACAAAAATTAGGAAAGTCTAAAGTAATTCCTTTTTACGAGGGTATAGGTAAAGTGATGAAGGCTTATAATTTTCAAACACTTGTTGACTTGTACAATAATGTGCCGTATTCAGAAGCTTTACAAGGTGCTGTAGTACCTACACCTAAGTATGATAATGGTAAAGATGTTTACGAAGGAATACTAAAAGATGTAGAAGACGGTATAGCATTAATAAATAGTGCTACACCTGGTACGGTAGGTAATGATGACATTATGTTTAAAGGCGATAAAGTTAAATGGGCTCAATTTGCAAATACTGTTAAATTGCGTATGTTATTGCGTCAAAGTGAAAGATCGGAAAGATCTGCTTACATAACATCAAAAATTGCCACAATACAAACTCCAGCAGGAGCTACTTCGCCCTATTTAACTGCTGATGCAACAATAAACCCTGGTTACTTAGATTCTGACGGCAAACAGAATGGTTTTTGGCGTTCATGTCATACTCCTACAGGAACTTATAACCAAGATTTAACAAGGGGCGGAGCCTATGTAATTAATGTTTTAAAAGCTAATATAGATCCAAGACTATCTAGGTTATTTAAACCACTTGCTAATGGTACCTATGTAGGGTGTCAGCTTGGTGCTGCAAATCCTGCAAACTCAGGTTCAAGTGAATTTGGATTGGGATTGCTTAAAAACTCCGTTCAAAATTCCTTACTAATTACTGTTGCAGAAAGCTATTTTTTACAAGCGGAAGCAGTAGTAAGAGGTTGGATTTCTGGAGATGCAAAAGCCTTATATACTGCAGGTGTAAACGCATCATTTAACTATTTGGGTGCAACTGGTGCTGATACTTACATGGCTCAGATAGGTAATAAAAATACCAACTGGGATGCAACCACAAGTACTACAGAAAGAATAGCTTTAATTATTCGTCAAAAGTATATAGCTCTTACAGCCACACATTCTTTGGAAAGTTACAATGATTATAGAAGATTAGGGCTACCTAGTGATGTTTCACTATCTCCTGTTGCAGGAAGTAACAAAATTCCTAATAGATTAATGTTTCCACAAAGAGAGTATAATGTAAATGGTACACAAGTACTTACTCAAGGAACAATTAATCCTCAAGTAGACAAAATTTGGTGGATGAAGTAATTTTTAGAATCATCTAATAATTTATAATATTAAAAATAAAAAAATGAAACATACTTTTTTAAAACTAATAAACTTGTTGGGATTTGCAACACTAATGTTTGCTTTGCCAAGTTGTTTAAAAGAAAATGATGCTACTTTTACCGATTTTTCTCAGGCAGGTACTAATCTAAGCTTAATGACAACAAATCCTAATATTGCAGGTCAATTTTTACCTACTGGGCTTAATAACCTAGCATATGGTAACTTTGATCCTGGATCTGGAGATTCCACAGATTTAGAATTGGTAGCAATGTACAATGGTGAATTTGCTAACAAATCTGATATTCCTGTAACTTTTAGTGTAAATGACGCAAAAAGAACACAATATAACCTTGATACCGCTTCTGTAAATGGTGTGGTTGTTGGAAACAACAAAAAGAAAACTCAATTTACAGCAATGACCACAAGTATGTATAAAATACTTGCTACATCTGCTGTTATTAAAACTGGTGAAAGATATGTTAGATCTATTGTTAGAATTTATCATGCTCCAGTTATTGCTGCAGGTAGCGATAAAAGCTTTATGCTACCAGTAAGTGTTAACACTTCAGCATCTGGTTTAACTGTTGCCGCTAACATATCTACTTTATACGTAAATGTAATTGGTAACCCAATTTCGGGTACATATTCTGTAGTAGGTGGTAGATATAACTGTAATAGTGTTACTGGTGACCAAAACTGGGCTCCTCAACCAGGTTGGGCTTATCCTCAAGCATTAGTTATTCCTGCTAATTTTGTATTAGCTGCAATACCTTCTCCAAAGCAACTATTAACTTTAAGTGGTGATGAAACAACAACATATGTAGCTAACTTAGGTGCAGGTACTGATAGAGATTACACTTTTAAAATTGATCCTGCTACTACAGGTGTTATCAATGCAAATGTAACTTTAACTCCAAGTTTTGAAGGCGGATTATCAAATGTTAGGTGGTTTCAAAAAACATATGATGCTACTAACAAGCGTTTTATTTTACTTTGGACATATAATAATCTAGCTGGTGGTGTAGGTAATGATAGAATTATTTACGAGGTATTGACTAAACTTTAAAATTAATTTTTAGTATAAGAAAAGGCTCTCAATTTGAGAGCCTTTTCTTTTTTATCTTTGTGAAAAATATAATAATGACAAACACCGACCAACCCAACCAACTAAACATAGAAATTACCGAAGAAGTAAGCGAAGGCGAATACGCCAACCTAGCCATTATAACTCACAGCCATGCCGAGTTTGTGGTAGATTTTGTGAATGTAATGCCGGGTACACCTAAAAGCAAAGTGAAAAGTCGTATAATACTTACTCCCTTTCATGCCAAGCGTTTTATGAAAGCTATGGTAGAAAATATCAAAAAATTTGAAAGTGCTAATGGTGTTATACAAGATATGGAGCAAGTAGAAATTCCATTTAATTTTGGAGGGCCTACGGCACAGGCGTAAATGTTGAGTAAATAACAGAAAGAAGAAAAAAGTATCTAAAGTATAAAAAGCAGAAAGCCAACTATTATTAGTAGACTTTCTGCTTTTAACAAATTTATGTAATCCCAAAAATCAGTCCTTAACTAAACATCTCTCTCACCTTATCAAAAAATGATTTTTCGTTTTTATCTGGCTTAGGTATAAAACTTTGTGAATGTTGTAGTTTTTCTAAAATTGCTTTTTCTTCACTACTTACATGCTGTGGTGTCCATACATTTACTTGTATTAATTGGTCGCCTTTTTCATAGCTATTTACACTAGGGAAACCTTTACCCTTTAGTCTAAAAATTTTGCCACTTTGTGTACCTGGTGGTATTTTTATTTTAGCTCTACCATCAATGGTGGGTACTTCTATTTGCACCCCAAAAACAGCATCAGGAAAGCTTATATGTAAATCGTAAGCTACATTTAAGCCATCTCTATGCAATTGTGCATGAGCTTCTTCTTCTATCAACACAATTAAATCGCCATTACTGCCACCACGTTCACCGGCATTGCCTTTGCCATTAACGCTTAACTGCATACCTTCTTGTACGCCTGCTGGTATTTCAATTGTTACAGTTTCTTCGCCATACACTCTGCCTTCACCTTTACAAGGGGTACATTTAGCAGTGATAGTACTGCCTTCGCCATTACAAGTAGGGCAGGTAGTTACTGTTTGCATTTGCCCTAAAAATGTATTTTGCACCCTACGTACTTGCCCACTTCCACCACAAGTACCGCAGGTTTGCATGCTGTTTTTATCCTTTGCCCCACTACCACTACAGGTACTACAGCCTACATATTTTTTTACCTTAATTGTTTTAGATGCTCCTTTAGCAATCTCCTCATAATTCAATTTAATTTTTACTCGTAAGTTGCTTCCTCTAGTACCTCTGGCTCTTGTAGCTCCTCCACCTCTTCTGCCACCGCCACCAAAAAAGCTACCAAACGGACTGTCATCACCAAAAATGTCACCAAATTGGCTAAAAATATCATCCATATTCATACCACCGCCACTAAAGCCTCCACCACCTCTATTACCAGTACTAAATGCCTGATGTCCAAACCTATCGTATTGGGCTCTCTTATCAGCATCGCTAAGTATTTCGTAGGCCTCAGCAGCTTCTTTAAATTTTTCTTCAGCAGCTTTATCCCCAGGATTTTTATCAGGGTGATATTGCATGGCTACCTTGCGATACGCCTTTTTAATTTCATCTGCATTAGCAGATTTGCTTACCCCTAATATTTCGTAAAAATCTTTTTTCATACCCCTGTCCCCTAAAGGGGAACCTAGTTTTAAAGTTTATAATCTTCTCAATAAGTTTTATGTCAAAATACGTTGAGAATAATAACGGTTTTTAATTTTTTGAGTCCCAGTTCCCCTTTAGGGGCGGAGGGGTTAATTATTTACCTACTACCACCTTAGCAAATCGTATAATTTTATCATTTAAATAATATCCTTTTACTACTTCATCTACCACCTTATCTTTTAAATCTTCTGTAGGTGCTGGTATTTCGGTAATGGCCTCATGTTTTTCAACATCAAAAGTAGTGTTTATACTTTCCATGGCTTTTACACCTTTATTGCTTAAAGTGCTACGTAGCTTGGCAAACACTAAATGAATACCTTCTTTTATTTGAGCCACATCTTCCGTATTTTGTAATTGTTTTTCAGCTCTATCACAATCGTCAAGCACATCCAAAAGGCTTACAATTACGTCTTTTCCTGCAGTTTGAATAAGCTCTATACGTTCTTTAGCTGTTCTTCTTTTAAAATTATCAAACTCGGCAAATAATCTAATGTATTTATCTTTTTGCTCATCAAGTTCAGATTGTAGCTTTTCGGTTGGATTTTCAGATCCTTCATTGCTTAAATGCGTATCTCCCGGAATATCAGCATCTGCATTAATATTCATTTCTGGGTTTTCAGTAATAATATCTTTTTCTTCCATAATTATAAAATAGTTTGCAAAGGTAAGCTTGTCAAAGGGTTTGCCAATAGGCTTTTTACAGTCAAATTGGCAATAATTTAAGTGTAATTAAACAGCATGGCACATTAAACTTAACTTTGCTGCCATGAAAAGTATTGTGTTAAAGAAGAATATAAGTAAAAGGGTAGAAAATGGGCATCCTTGGATTTTTGCCAACGAGGTTAACCAGGCTATGGAAAAAGATACAAATGCGGCTGTTGGCGAAATTGTAAATGTATATACTTACGATAAAAAATATATAGGTACAGGATATTACAATCCTCAATCGCAAATTTCGGTAAGGCTTTTAACTAGAGATAAAAGTGAGTTAATTAACGAAGATTTTTTTTACCAACGAATTTTGCAAGCATGGGCTTATCGTAAACGAATTGGATACGATGAAAACTGTCGCTTAATTTTTGGCGAAGCCGATGATATACCGCAGTTAATTATAGATAAGTTTAACGACTATTTTGTTATTCAAACATTAGCATTAGGGATAGACATATGGAAGGATGCTATTGTAAAGGCACTAAATAAAATATTTACGCCCAAAGGTATTTATGAACGTAATGATGTGCCCGTAAGAGAGCTAGAAGGATTACAACAACAAAAAGGTTTTTTAAGTGAGCCGTTTGACACCAATATTGTAATTAATGAAAATGGCATAAAGTTTTATGTGGACATTGCAAACGGACAAAAAACAGGCTATTTTTTAGATCAACAAGATAATAGGAGAGCTATAAAAAATATTGTAAAAGACGCTGATGTTTTAGGGGCTTTTTGCTACACAGGTACATTTGAAATACATGCAGCACATTACGGAGCTAAAAGTGTTTTGGGCTTAGATATTTCTCAAAATGCAGTAGATATGTGCAATAAAAATGCGGCATTAAATGGGCTAAGTGATGTATGTACATTTAATTGTGTAAATGCATTTGATGTATTAAAAACTTGGGTTAAAGAAGGTAAGCAGTATGATGTTGTAATGCTTGACCCACCATCGTTTACAAAAAGCAGAGCTACTATTGATAAAGCCATTGCAGGATATAAAGAAATTAATTTAAGAGGAATAAAATTGGTAAAGCCTGGTGGATTTTTAGTAACAAGTAGTTGTACAAACTTAGTACAGCCTCATGTTTTTTTAAATATTATACAAGCCGCAGCTACCGATGCTAAACGTAAATTAAGGCAAGTAGTTTTTAATGCACAAAGTGCCGATCATCCAATTATAAATGGGCAAGAAAATACACACTACTTAAAGTTTTTAATTGTACAAGTGCTGTAGAAGAGAAATAATTATTTTACTACCTGAAACCTTCCTGTTTCAATAATACGCTTATTCTTATCTAATAAGTGATAGTAATACAAGCCACGGAAAAAATCATTTAACGATAAAGTTACCCTAGGCGATATGTTATTAACTTCAAAAACACGTTTGCCCATAAAGTTAAATATTTGAAGAGAGTACGTTCTATCGTAGCCACGTTGAAAATCAAAATTGATAACCGTGGAGGCAGGTATAGGATATAATTTTACTATCTTTTGCTGAGCATCAGCTGGTTTGTTTTGAGAGAAAGAAGTAAAGTTTAATCCAATAATAAAAATTAGTATGTAAATAATTTTATTCAATAAAGTAAAGTTATAGAAATAAATTTAAAATACCACGTATTAATTATTTCTAAAAAGATGCCAATTTTTGTTAAAATATTAGCACCTTTTTACATTTTTTACTGTAACGCTGCTAATTTGTTATTTATTGCCTCAAAATTGGGCAAATCCCCAGCGGTTTCCAATACTTCAACATATTGTAAAATGCCCTCTTTATCAACAATAAAAGCACTACGTTTACTTACACCTCTCATGTCCAAAATCCAATCATTATACATGGTGTGGTAAGCCGTAGATACTTCTTTATTAAAATCGCTAAGTAAATCAAAATTATAGCCTTGCTCTTCTTTGTATTTTGCTAAGGTAAAAACTGAATCTACTGAAATGCCTAATACCACTGCATTTGCGTTGTTATATCGACTAATATCATCTCTTATTGCACATAACTCTTTCGTACATACACCTGTAAAGGCTTGAGGGAAAAATAGCAACAGCACATTTTTACCTGCATAGTCCGATAATGAGATTTTGTTTTTTTCACTATTATATAATGTAAAATTTGGGGCTTTATTGCCAATTTGTAAACTCATACTTATTTTTTTTTTGCAAAGATAGTTGTGTAAAAATTGTTAACACCGTTTGCATCCTTTTTGTTTACTTAACCGACTGTTATTTTTTAACCAAAACAATTTAATATGAAAAAGTATTTAGCAGAATTAATTGGTACAATGGCATTAGTACTATTTGGCTGTGGAGCAGCAGTTATTGCTGGGGGTAATGTAGAGGGTGGTCCTGCAGGGCTTGGTTTATTAGGAATTTCTTTAGCATTTGGATTTGCAGTAGTAGCTATGACCTATACCATTGGTGGTATTTCTGGGTGTCATATCAATCCAGCTATTACCATTGCAATGCTTGTAGCTGGTAAAATAAATGCAAAAGATGCTGGAGGCTATATAGTTGCACAATTTATTGGTGCTACTATTGGAGCAGCTATTTTAGGGGTATTAGCCAATGGGCATCCTAACTCTTATGGTGCAAATGGCTGGGGTGAAGGTTATTTAGGTAACTATAGCACAACTGCGGCATTTGTTGCTGAAGCTGTATTTACATTTTTATTTTTGTATGTTATTTTAAATGTAACATCAAAACATGGTAACAGTACTATGGCAGGTTTAGCAATTGGTATTACGCTAGTTTTAATTCACATGGTAGCTATACCTATTACAGGTACATCAGTAAACCCTGCTCGTAGTTTTGGTCCTGCTTTATTTGCTGGTGGAAAAGCACTATCTCAATTATGGTTGTTTATTGTAGCTCCTTTAGTAGGTGCAGTTGCAGCAGCTTTAGTTTGGAAATTTACTGGAGAAGATAACCAATAAAAAATAGCATCATTACATAAACTTAATGACTATCCGCTATTAAGTGTAATATGATACTTTTCTAAAAAAGCCTCTATTCGCTTAAATCTTCTAGTTCCTTCTCCTTTGGAGAAGGGTTGGGATGAGGTCAAAAAAGCAAATTATTGATTAATTTAAGAAAGTTTTACAGCCTTGCTCCCAATTATGGATAGTCATTATAAACAAAAACTATAAGCCCCGTACAGAACGGGGCTTTTTTGATATCCAAACAATCCATAAAACAAAAATCTTTACTAGTGTTATTAGCTAACGACTCTTATAAGGATTGATTTTTTCTTAGTGTATTTTCTTGCTGGTTTTAAGTTGTTTGGACATTGATGGATATATAACGAGGTTGAATTAAGAATATTGTGTGAGCATAAAAAAAGTCTGGTATAAATACCAGACTTTCAATTATATATTATTAATATTAACAATTAGTTCCTACGCAATCTTTCTTCTTTTTTCCCTTAGCTTTAGCTACTTTAGCCGTTTTTACTTTAGCTGTTTTACCACTTGCAGCAGCAGCGGTTTCATTACCTACTGTTTTTGCTTTATCTGTAACTACTACGGTAGGTGCAGGGTTTGCTGCTTTCCAAGCTGCATACTCTGTTTCATTTAATACATCACCTTTAATAGTAATACTTTTTATTTCATCAACACCTGCAAATTTTACAGTTAAGTGCTTTTCAAAATGACCAGGACTAGCTGCATTAAATCTTGCAGTAATATAGCCAGTAGCACCAGGGGCAATAGGAGATTTTGTATAATCACCCATTGTACAACCACAAGTAGGGTTAGCTTGCTCAATAATTAAAGGCTCTTTACTAATGTTAGTAATAACAAATTTTGCATCTTCTGGCTTGTTTTGCAATAATTTACCTTGGTCTATGGTTTCCATCGTAAATTTTGCAACATCGTCTGCCTTTTTTTGTGCAATAGCAGCGGTACTCAATGTAAATACTGATAATGCTAAGAATAGTTTTTTCATGTGTTAATTATTATTTGTTTTTAATTTTTTAAATCGTTTATACCACTATTTTCGGGTGCAGATGCATTGGGTGTTTTCCAAACTTCACCTTTTATAGTAATTACTTTAACTTGATTTTCGTTATAAGAAACTGTAATTTGTTTGGTAAAAGCACCTTCAGCGGCAGCATTATACCCAACAGTTATTTTAGTGCTTCCGCCTACAGGTATTGCTACGTCTTTTTCCCACTCTGGAGTAGTACAACCACAGCTAGCTACAACATTTATTAACTTTAGTGGGGTAGTACCACTATTAGATACAGTAAATACATGAGTAACTGGCTTTCCTTGAGGAATTTTACCAAAATTATATTCGGTTTCCTTTAATAATAAAGCATCAGCAACTGGTGCAACAGCAGCAATAGCAGCATCGGCAGGCTTAATGTCATTTTTTATTGCAGGTGCCACAGCAGTTTGTGCCATAGAAGTGCCAAAGGCAATAGCAAATAATGAAAGTGTAATTATCTTCTTCATAAAATAAAATATTGTATAGTAAAGATACTAAAAGGTTTTAAACCGTTGCAAATTGTGGCTTCCTTAGCTAATTATTAACAAAGCTGCCGTATTATTTCTATTTTTGTGATAGAATAAAGCGATATGGAAAATAACACCACTACTGCAAATACAGCTTCACAGGAGCAATTAAGCTTTGATAACTTTAGGAAAACAGTTTTAGCCGACTATACTGTTGCATGCCAAAGCCGAGAAACCAGCCTTTTAGGAAGAAAGGAGGTATTAACAGGCAAAGCTAAGTTTGGCATTTTTGGCGATGGACAAGAAGTTGCCCAAGTGGCCATGGCAAAATTTTTTGCAGCTGGAGATTTTAGAAGTGGGTATTACAGAGATCAAACTTTTATGTTTGCATCTGGCTTAGCTACTATAGAGCAATTTTTTGCACAACTTTACGCTAATCCTAATGTTGAACATGACCCCTTTAGTGCTGGAAGGCAAATGAATGCCCATTTTGCAACAAAATTTGTAAATGAAGATGGTAGTTGGTTACCATTAGCACAACTTAAAAATGTAAGTAGCGATATTGCCCCTACCGCAGGGCAAATGCCACGTGGTTTAGGTTTGGCATTTGCCTCAAAAGCCTTTAGAAAAATAGAAGGCTTACAAAATGAAACAGCTTTAAGTAATAATGGTAACGAAGTTTGCTTTTGTACCATTGGCGATAGTAGCACTAGCGAAGGGCATTTTTGGGAAACCATAAATGCGGCAGGTGTGTTGCAAGTACCATTAGCTGTGTTTGTATGGGATAATGGCTATGGAATTTCGGTGCCTAAAAAATTTCAAACCACAAAAAGCTCAATAAGCGATGTGTTGAAAGGTTTTCAAAAAGATGAAGGAACCAATGGGTTAGATATTTACAAACTAAAAGGGTGGGATTACGCAGGTATGTGTGAAATACTTGAACCTGCCATTCAAAAAATAAGAGATACTCATACACCAGCCATTTTTCATGTGGAAGAAATTACACAACCACAAGGTCACTCCACATCGGGGAGTCACGAAAGATATAAAAGTGCAGAACGACTTGCTTGGGAAAAAGAGTGGGATTGTATTAAACAAATGAGAGAATGGATTTTAGAAAATGCTTTAGCCGAAGAACATGAGCTTGCAAAAATTGAAGAAGAGGCAAAAGAATGGGTAAAGCATAGCAAGCAAGCGGCATGGGATAATTACATTACACCCATTAAGGCTCAAGTAGCAAAAGCAGTAGAATTGTTGAATGAATTTGCAAGTACTCATCCATTTGTGCAAACCATCATTTCATCTTTACAAAATAATAAAGAGCCTTTACGCAGAGATGTGTTAAAAGCATTGGCAACAGTGCTTGATAAAATACCTTCTGCACAAAATATTGCTACATACTATGGGCAATTAAAAACTGAAAATGCTTTTTTATATAATACCAAATTGTATAACGAAGGCGATAAATCTGCTTTAAAAGTAGCAGAAATAAAACCTTATTATGCCGATGATGCACCAAACGTAAATGGATTTGAAGTACTAAATAATTACTTTGATAAATTATTTGAAACCAATAATAAAGTAATTGCTTTTGGCGAAGATTTGGGGCATATAGGCGATGTTAACCAAGGCTTTAGTGGCTTGCAAGAAAAGTATGGCAAACGCCGCATTTTTGATACAGGCATAAGAGAGCTTACCATAATGGGGCAGGGTATAGGCTTGGCTTTACGAGGTTTACGCCCAATAGCCGAAATACAATATTTAGATTATTTGCTGTATGGTTTACAACCTTTAAGCGATGATGTTTGTACCACACATTTTAGAACGGCTGGTCAGCAAAGTTGTCCATTAATTGTACGTACAAGAGGGCATAGATTAGAAGGTATTTGGCATAGTGGCTCACCCATGGGTATGATTGTAAATGCACTACGGGGTATGTATGTATGTGTACCTCGTAATATGACACAAGCCGTAGGTATGTACAATACATTGTTACAAAGTAACGACCCTGGATTGATAATAGAATGTTTAAATGGTTATAGACTAAAAGAAAAATTGCCTAGCAATTTACTGGCCTATACGGTACCGTTAGGTGTGCCAGAAATAGTTAATGAAGGTACAGATGTAACCATTGTAACCTATGGCTCTACCTTGCGTATTGTGCAAGATGCTGTGGCTACTTTAAACAATATGAATATTAGTTGTGAAGTGATAGATGTACAAACTTTATTGCCTTTTGATATTAATCACACGATTGTTTCATCTTTACAAAAAACAAATAGAATACTTTTTGTAGATGAAGATGTACCGGGTGGTGCAGCAGCATATATGTTTAATAAAGTAATGGAAGAGCAAGGTGGGTATAAACGCCTAGATGTAGCCCCACGTACACTTACAGCACAAGCTCACCGCCCAAGCTATGGTAGCGATGGAGATTATTTTAGTAAGCCTAATGCAGAAGATGTTATAAGAGTAATTAAAGAAATGATGGCAGAATAATTGGATAAAAGAAGATTAATAAACTAACAGAATGGACTTACTACAATTTGATGCTTTTTTATTTGATATGGATGGTGTATTAGCCGATACTGACCCAACCCACAAATTAGCGTTTAAAAAATTTTTAGCTGAATATAATATTGATTGCACCGATGAGTATTTTGAAAAAAATATTTCGGGTAATCATAATATGGCTATTGCAAAAATGATATTGTGTGCAGAGGCATCATCAGAAGAATTAAAACAATGGGGAAGTAATAAGGAAAAATATTTTAGAGATTTATATGCACCAATAATAAAAGAGTTAGACGGTGTTACCCCTTTTTTACAGTGGCTAAAACAACATAATAAAAAATTAGCTGTTTGTACATCAGCACCAAAAGAAAATTTAGTTTTTATTTTAGACGCACTAAATATTCGCCAATATTTTGCTGTATTGCTTTGTGAAGATGATGTAACGGAGTTTAAACCTCATCCGCAAATTTATTTAAAAGCTTGTGAGTTGTTAAATGTGCAACCACAATATGCAGTAGTTTTTGAAGATAGCGATAAAGGTTCACAAGCAGGGTTTTCAGCAGGTTGTAAAGTGGTATTGGTTAACAACAATAGATTGCACAATGATAGTTTTTATGGAATAATACAAAACTTTAGTCAGCTAAATTTGTAATAAACTATTCATCATTATCTTCCATATTTTTCTTAATATCTTCAGAAATTTTTACTAATAGTTTATCTATTCGTTGCCCATCCATATCTATTATTTCAAAATTAAAGCCACGCCAATCAAAGGTTTCACCAACTTTTGGTATATGCTCTAATTCATGTAATACAAAACCGGCAATAGTATCAAAGTCATGCTCTTCTTCATTCATCCATTCCATTTTTTCAAACTTGGTTAAAAAATTATAAAACGGAATTTGAGCATCAACTAAGTAAGTACCATCCGCTCTTTCTACAATTTCATACTCCTCTTGCCCAGTTTGAGGCACATCGCCAACAATAGCTTCCAAAATATCGTTAAGAGTAATTAACCCTTCCAATGTACCATATTCATTTACAATAAAACAGCTATGTATTTTAGTGGCTTTAAATTTTTCTAATAACTGATATGCGGTATTGTTTTCTGGTACAAACATAGCTGGCTTTGCAATATCTTTTAATAAAGTTGATGGGTTTGCTTTAACCAAATCTTTTACATTTATAATACCTTTGATTTCATCAACTGTACCTTCGCAAACTGGGTAGCTACTAAATACAATATCTGTCAATTTATTTTTTACATCTTGTACTGTTTCGTTTACACTAAGCCATTCAATATCGGTACGGTGTGTCATTAAGGAAGTTATACTTCTATCTCCCAAATGAAAAACCCTTTCAATAATTTCTTTTTCTTCTTCCTCAATTGTACCATGCTCACTGCCTTCGCTAATCATGGCTTTAATTTCTTCTTCGGTAACAGCATTATCGCTAGATACTTTTATATTAAATAATTTAAAAATGATGTTAGTGATACTATTGAGTAACCATACAATTGGGTAAGCTATTTTAGATAAAAAATTCATAGGTAATGCTACGGCTCTTGCAATTTTTTCTGCCCTTAACATGCCAATGCGTTTAGGCACTAATTCGCCCAATACAATAGAAAGAAAAGTAACTAACATTACAATAATTACTGTAGAAATAGTTTCGGCATAAGGTTTTAAAAACTCTATTTGCTCTACAATAGGTTTTAAATCTTTACTAAATTTTTCGCCAGAGTACACTCCCGTTAAAATTGAAATTAGTGTAATACCTATTTGTGCGGTGGATAAAAATTTTTCAGGATTTTCGGCTAAATCCAAGGCTGCTTTTGATTTTTCATCGCCTTTATTGCTCAAGGCTTCTAATCTGCCTTTACGTACACTTACCAAAGCAATTTCACTCATTACAAAGAGTGCATTTAAAAATATTAAAACTAGTAATATAAAAATTTCCATGTTTATTAATTCAAACTATAATTATTATTAAATTTTTTTGCACAAAAATAGCCAATTAGCATGCCAACTGCTCCACCACAAAAAATGTCTAACGGAAAATGAACTCCCACATATATCTGTGCAAATGAAATGCTAAATGCCCATAAAAAAAACAACATGCCCCATTTAGCTATGTATGGCTTTAAAGTTATGTAAAGATACATAGCTACTCCAAAATGATTAGCGGCATGAGATGAAGTAAAGCTACTGCTTTGTGGTCTATATCTAACCAATACTTTTACATAAGAAGCCAAAGAGGGGTCGTTACAGGGGCGTAAACGAATGATGTTGTTTTTAATAAGACCACTACTTACAAAATCGGTAATAATTGCTGTACAAATGGCAAATACTATCCACCACCAACCATTTTTTTTAAAATTAATGGCACCAAACAAAATTATAAATAAATAAAAGGGAGTCCACATTACTGAGTTACGTAGCCACGGCATAAGCCAATCAAAAAAACTATTGCTCAACCCATTATTTATAAGCTTAAAAAGATATTTATCGTAAGTAAGTAATTGCTCCATTAACAAAGCTAAAGCCAAATGTTTACGTACAAAAATAATTAATCCTAATTTAGCAGCGGTTAAAATTAATTGTAATGCTTTTTTTGCAAAAAATACCTAAGCTTATAAGATGGATTGCTAGTTTGGTAATAAGCATCATCATTTGCCTTAGTATCTATAGGTTTTTCTTCTACTTAAAATATAATCCCAGCAATAAATCTTTTTCTGGTTCTGCATTTTTAATGGGGCTAAGGTTCGATGCAAAATTTGCTTCAATAATTGGTTTAGGCATTTTAATTTTATGCGCCTTCCCTTTTTTGCATCCATTTAAAAATGTAAAAGCATCAAAATTTTGGAATATTGTTTTACCCATTGTTTTTATTATACTTTTTATTTTTTTAGGAGCCGATTATTTTCATTATGATTATTTGCATCAACGGCTTAATGCCTCTGTATTAAATTATGTAGAAGATGCTAGTATATCATTGAGTATGATGTGGGAAACCTATCCAGTAATAAAAATTTTAATTGCCTTAATTGTTTTAGCTGTACTCACATGGTTCATTTGCAGTCGCTTGTTACTGCATTATCAAGTTCAATATAGTTTTTATAATAGAAGAGGAGTTGCAAAATACTTTCTGTTTTTTTTAATATTAGCAGCATGTACATTTGGTAAGTTTAGCCAATATCCTTTACGCTGGAGTGATGCTTTTACTTTGAGTGATACTTTTAAGGGAGACCTTGCCCTTAACCCTTTGCAAAGTTTTTTTAGTACACTAAAATTTAGAAAAGGTAAAATAGATATTAATAAGGTAAAGGAGTATTATCCATTAATGACTAAGCAGTTGGGCATTACAAATTTTGATAGTACTAATTTAAATTTTGAAAGAACATATAACATAGCAGACACTGCAAATGCTAAACTTAATATTGTTTTAGTTATTTGCGAAAGTTTTAGTGCTTATAAAAGTAGTATGTATAATAATGCTTTAAACACTACGCCTTATTTTAATGAGCTATGCAATAAAGGTATTTTTTTTGATAGATGCTTTACTCCCTCTTATGGTACAGCTAGAGGAGTGTGGGCAACCATTACAGGAATACCCGATGTAGAAAGCCCAAAAACGGCAAGTAGAAATCCCTTAGCTGTAAATCAACACACTATTATTAATAATTTTAAGGGGCATGATAAATTATATTTTTTAGGTGGCGACCCTACTTGGGCTAATATACAAGGCTTACTAGCCAATAATATTGAAGGATTAAAATTATATCAACAAGAAAATTTTAAAGCAAAAAAAATTGATGTTTGGGGTATTAGTGATAAAAATTTATTTTTAGAAGCCAATGATATTTTAGCAAAAAATAACAAGCCTTTTTTTGCAATAATACAAACGGCTGATAATCACCGACCGTATACAATTCCTAAAGAAGATGAGAATTCTTTTGCAAAATTAAATTTTCCAAAAGATTCACTGAATAAATATGGTTTTGAAAGTAATGAAGAAGTGAATGCCTTTAGATATACAGATTTTTGCTTTCAACAATTTATGGAAGCTGCAAAAAAAGAAAAATATTTTAGCAACACTCTTTTTGTTTTTATTGGCGATCATGGTATAAAAGGTACCGCCACTCAATTGCCAAAAGTGTTTACGGAACAAGGGTTAACCGCAGAGCATGTGCCATTATTGTTTTATAGCCCAATGTTTACCACCTCAAAAAGGATAAATGCAATTTGCTCACAAGTAGATGTTATGCCATCTATTGCAGGTATTACAAATACAGCTTACAAAAACACTACATTGGGAAGAAATTTATTTGACACTACACTTAAAACACCCAACCTTGCCTTTATTTATGACGACCTTTTGCATACTATTGGCTTAATAAATAAGGATTATTATTATCTGCATAATTTTAGTGCTAACACAAAACAATTGTATTCGATAAACAATAATACAGTTGTACAAAAATCTCAAACTACAGATAGTGTTTTACAAAATATGCATGCCATAACCAACGCCTATTACGAAACAGCAAAGTATATGTTGCTTAATAACAAAAAAAAGTAACAATAATTTAACCTACTTTTGCTTTCTTTAAAAAAGCTTAAGAAACAATGCTCATCAAGTGGAGAGTGCCAAAAACCATTCAATGGATAGTAAAACTATTCTTCATCTACTTGTTTATATTTACAGCATTTAGAATAGCAACAGTTGTTTTTTTTAAGCCTAGCTCATTATCAGCAACTCATTTACTACCCTCTTTTTGGTTAGGCTTAAAGTATGATTTGCGTTGGATTGCTTTTATTTTAACGCCAATTGTATTGATATCTTCTTTTCCAAGGCTTTCGCCATTTTATAGTGAGTTTAATAAAAAAGGGTGGACTATTTATTTGGGCATAATAACCTTACTTATTTTATTCTTTTACGGAGCCGATTTTGGACAGTTTGCCTACATTAATGCTAGATTAAATGCAGATGCTTTAATTTTTGCAGAAGACCCAAAAGAAAGCTTACAAATGGTTTGGCAAAGCTATCCAGTGTTTTGGATTTTAGTAGGTTTAATAGGTGCTGTAATGATGATGATATGGATGTTTAGAAAAACGCATGTAAGCATTGAAGAAAAAAATTTTTCGGTACATAAATTCACATACAGAAGGCGTTGGCATTTTATAGCCCTTTTAATTTTAGGCTGGTTTATGTATGGCTTTTTTACTTTATCGCCATTAAATTTTTTTAGAGCATTTAATTTAAATGATGAGTTTAAAAGTAATTTGGCATTAAATCCATTGCAAAACTTTTTTACCACACTACGATTTAGAAAGCCAGAATACAATACAAAAGCAGCCGAACATTTTAATACAATATCCTCTTATTTAAATATTCAAAAGGCAGAAGGTACAAATCCCTATAAAAGAATAGTGCAGCCCAATAAATTAGGATTAGAAACTCAACCTAACATTGTACTTGTAATTTGTGAAAGCTTTAGTATGTATAAAAGTAGCATGAGTGGTAATAAACTAAATGCTACTCCTTATTTTAAAAGCTTATGCGATAGTGGTATTTTCTTTAATAGATGTTTTACACCCACTTTTGGTACTGCAAGAGGTGTGTTTGCAACTTTAACGGGCACACCAGATGTATTGCTTTCTAAGTTTGCTACAAGAGATGAAGCTACAGTAAAACAACGCACTATCATCAATGACTTTGATGGTTACGAAAAATTTTATTTTATAGGCGGAAGAAGCCAGTTTAATAATTTTAGTGGTTTAATCAATAATATTAAAAATGTAAATATTTATGAAGAAGGTAGGTATGCTGCCGAAAAAGTAAACGTATGGGGCATTAGTGATAAAAATTTATTTTTAGAAGCTAACAATGTTTTAAGCCAACAACAAAAACCATTTTTTGCCATAATACAAACTGCAGACAATCATAGGCCATTTAATATACCAGAAGAAGACAAAGATTTTATACCGCAAAACATACCTGACGAAGAATTAAAAAAGTACGGTTTTGAATCGCTTAAAGAATTTAATGCATTTGCCTACAGCGATTATTGTTTTAAAAAATTTATATCTGCAGCCCAAAAAAATAAATATTTTCAAAACACAATTTTTGTTTTTGTTGGCGATCATGGTGTAGAAGGCAATGCTACAGCGGTTTATCCAAATGCATGGACGGAGCAACGTCTTGCCGATGAGCATGTGCCTTTATTATTTTATGCTCCGCAACTGCTTACACCACAGCAACACAACGAAACCGTATCGCAAATAGATGTACTGCCCACCATTGCAGGCATGCTGCAGCAGCCATATACCAATACTACTTTAGGCAGAGATTTATTGGACCCAGAAAAAAAGAATAACAGTGCTTTTATAATCTATCATGCACCTGGTTGGATAGGCACAGTTACAGATGATTATTTCTATCGTAAAAATATTCGTATAAATAAAGAAGAATTAGTTACTGCAACTAATAAGCCTTTAAGTTTAACGCCACAACAACAAGATTCTGTAAAAAAACAATTATCTAACCTTACATCAGCATTTTACGAAACTGCAAGGTGGATGCTGGTTAATAATAAATAATATTGAATTGATAGATGGCGAATATCGAATGTTTGTAAGTTCAAAAAACAATCGTTTAACATAAAATATAAAAAGACTGTTTTAAATAATATTCACCATTCGAAAATTCGCCATTCGAAATTCCTAAAATTTCTTCGCAATCATTATCAGCCTTGGCGATTTTTTTATATCGTAACTGTTAAAATTATAATCTCCAAAAACTTCCTGTATTTGTAAATGTTGGTAGGCAAACATTTCTGTAAAATCGCCTAAGCTAAATTTGGCTACTTTTTCGGTATAAATTAAAGGTTCTTGCAAGGCTTCATCTTCCACAATAATTTTCTTGTAAAAAAAATCTTCATCGTACCACTTTGTAATTAAAAAATTTACATCGTCAATTTGCTTTTCACTTTTATGTACCAAGTTATTTTCGGCATAGTGAACGTTTAAATAATCCATTACAAAAGTGCCGCCTTTTTTTAGCGATTGTGCAATTGTTCTAATGGCATTGTTATTTTCTCTTTGGGTATTAAAATAACCAAAGCTGGTAAAAAAATTAAAAGCATAATCAAAATAATTAATGCTAAAAGGCAATCGCATGTCATGCTTAAAAAAATGTAGTTTATTCGTAGCAGATTTTAATGCTTCCTCAATACTATCGTCACTTAAATCAATGCCTGTAACGTCAAACCCTTTGCTAGCCAATTGTATAGAGTGCCTGCCTTTACCACAGGCCACATCTAGCATAAAAGCATTTTGCTTTGGATTTAAATAGTTTATCAATTTATCAATAAAAGCCGCCGCCTCATTTTCATCTCTTTTAAAATACAATTGATGATAATAAGGGGTATTAAACCAATCTTTAAACCATTGTTTGTCCATAATACAAATATAAGCCCCTCCACCACTAAAGGGGAACTAATTAGTAAATTTTATCTGCTCTACTAAATAACTAGATTGAGGTAATTAGCAAATTAGCAATATTATCGAATTAGCTCATTATGCAATATCTTTGCAATCCCTAAAAACAAACGCATGGCATTAATAAAAAGTATATCGGGTATTAGAGGTACAATTGGCGGAAAAACTAACGACAACCTTACACCATTAGATGTGGTAAAATTTACGGCAGCTTATGGTACTTGGCTGGCTACACAATCTTCAAATAATAAAATAGTAATTGGTAGAGATGGAAGAATAAGTGGCGAAATGGTAAGCAATTTAGTTACTAGCACATTAATAGGCTTAGGCTTTAACATTGTTGATTTAGGCCTTAGCACCACACCAACTGTAGAAATGGCGGTTAAATTTGAAGGCGCAGCAGGCGGTATAATTTTAACGGCAAGCCATAATCCTAAAGAGTGGAATGCCTTAAAATTATTAAACGGCAAAGGCGAATTTATAAGTGGTGATGAAGGAAAACTAATTTTAGAATTAGCCGAAAACGAAGATTTTAATTTTTCTCAAATCGATAATTTAGGAACGATTACAAAAGACGATTCTCTTTTACAAAAACATATTGACGCTTGTGTTAATTACGAATTGGTAGATGCCGTCGCTATAAAAAAAGCAAAATTTAAAATTGTAGTAGATGCGGTGAATAGTACAGGAGCCATTGCCATACCAGCATTATTAAAAGCTTTAGGTGTAAAAGATATTGTAGTAATTAATGAAGAAGTAAACGGAAAATTTGCCCACAATCCTGAGCCATTGCCAGAGCATTTAACACAACTTAGCAACGAAGTAGTAAAAGAAAATGCACACCTCGGCATTGCGGTAGACCCTGATGTGGACAGGCTTTGCTTTGTATGTGAAGATGGAACAATGTTTGGCGAAGAATACACTTTGGTAGCAGTTGCCGATTATGTTTTAAGCAAACGTAAGGGCAACACCGTAAGTAACATGAGCAGTACTAGAGCATTAAAAGATGTAACTATAAAACACGGTGGCGAATATTTCCCAAGTGCTGTAGGTGAAGTAAATGTGGTAAACAGAATGAAAGAAAAAAATGCAGTAATTGGCGGCGAAGGGAATGGTGGTATTATAGTACCCGATTTACATTATGGCCGAGATGCATTAATTGGTATAGCTTTATTTTTAACGCATTTAGCCAATAGCAAAAAAACAATAAAGCAATTACGTAATACTTTCCCCGATTATTTTATTAGCAAAAATAAAATTACCTTAACAGAAGGAATTGATGTAAAAACAATTTTTGAAAAGATAAAAGATAAATATAAAAATCATCCCATAAATACAGAAGATGGCTTGAAGATAGAATTTGATACTGATTGGGTGCATTTACGTACCAGCAATACAGAGCCTATCATACGTATTTACGCCGAAAGTAATTTTGAAACAACAGCCGATAATATTGCAAAAAAAATTATGCAGGATATTGGGGAGATGATGTAAGCATTTGTTCATGGCATATAGTTCATTGTTCATAGTAAATCTCAATGAGCTTAAATCCATGAACTATCAACTATGAACTATCAACTATGAACTATTAACTTATGACTAGAATTTACTTCGACAACGCAGCCACCACAGCACTTTCACCACAGGTGTTAGAAACTATGATGCCTTATTTAACCGAAAAATTTGGCAATCCCTCTAGCATATATTCGTATGGCAGAGAAACAAGAATGGCTATAGAACAAGCTAGAAAAAGTGTAGCCAAAATTTTAAATGCTCACCCTGCCGAAATATTTTTTACTAGTGGCGGTACCGAAAGTAGTAATACTGCTATTACTTGTGCTGTAAGAGATTTAGGCTGCAAACATATTATTACTTCGCCAATTGAACACCATGCCGTAAGCCACTCTGTAGAGCATTTAGATAAATTAGATGTAACTACAGTAAGCTATGTAAAACTATTACCCAATGGCCATGTAGATATTGATGATTTAGAAAAACTTTTAGCAAAAAGCGAAGAAAAAACGTTAGTAACCTTAATGCATGCCAATAACGAAATTGGTAACATTTTAGATATACATGCTGTGGGCAATTTATGCAAATTATACAATGCTATTTTTCATAGCGATACAGTGCAAACTGTTGGGCATTTTCCTTTCGACTTACGCAACACACCTGTACATTTTATAACAGGTGCTGCACACAAATTTCATGGGCCAAAGGGTGTAGGTATTTTGTACATAAATGAAAACATAAAAATAAAACCCTTTGTACACGGTGGCGGACAAGAACGTAACATGAGAGCCGGTACCGAAAACCTGTACGGTATTGTTGGCTTTGCCAAAGCATTAGAACTAGCTACCGAAAATTACGAAACCGATAGTGCATACATTGGTACACTTAAGTACTACATGATGGATGAATTAAAAAAGAACATAAGTGGCGTAAGTTTTAATGGTGATGTATTAGGCAATAGTTTATACACAGTGTTAAGTGTAAGCTTTCCTAAAACCGAAAAAAGCGAAATGATTTTATTTAACCTAGATATAAATAATATTTGTGCTAGTGGCGGTAGTGCCTGCACAAGCGGTGCCGATGCTGGCAGCCATGTAATACGTGCCATAAACAACAACCCTAATCAAGTAACCGTACGTTTTAGCTTTAGCAAACACAATACCAAAGCCGAGGTAGATGCGGTGGTTGAAAAGTTGAAGGAATTGGTGTAACCTCTCTGTCATTTCGACGATAGGAGAAATCTCTTTTGCTATTGGCTTAAGCCCATAGCAATGTATGAAGGCTCTTTCTGTAATTAGCAGTTAATGTTTTAGAAAGAGGGTTTTGCTATGAAGTAGGGGTTGTATTTTATTTAAAAGCAGCTATTTTTTACAAAAAAAGTGTAAAATACTTTCAACTGGGCATA
>JAGNRZ010000093.1 GCA_017988335.1 Ferruginibacter sp. | reverse complement strand
GTGCTACAGCTTTTTGTAAACCTTTAAAGCTGTTTAGTATATTATTTTCTTTACTTGTATTTATATCCATAATCGTTTGACGATATTTTTTTAATAAAACTTCGGTTTATATCCTATTTTTTATTTTTTTTCTTAGATTTTGTTTTGCTCGTTGTAAAAGAGAATCAATTGCGGCTTCAGTTGTTTTTTGTATTTGGGCAATTTCATAATAACTAAGGCCTTCTATCTTATTTAAAATAAATACTGTACGTTGGCTTTCTGGCAATTTATTTAATAGTTCAAATAAAATTTTTGCATCTTCCTTTTTATCTAACTGTACCCCAGGGTGATTAAAATCTTGAGGTTCATGTAAAAGAGTATTTCTATTATCGAATAAACTAATAATAAAACCAAATCGTTTTTTAGTTTTTTGTTTTCGTAATTGGTCTAAGCATTTTGTTACTGTAATTCTATATATCCAAGTACTTAATAAGGATTGCTGTTTAAAATTATTTACCGAATGATACACCTGAATAAATACATCTTGGGCAATATCTTCAGCATCGGTTGTGTTTTGTAAAAATCCCAATGCGGTATTATATACTTTATCTTGCAATTGAGTAACTAATTCCTTAAATGCCAACTCATCCCCGTTTTGGAGCCTAAAAATCAATTCTTGTTCAGTCAAAAGATATATAATTTTGTATTAGACGCTAGTTTTCAAGAAAATCTGCGGTTGTATTTATATTATTTTGGTACGATAAAATGAAATCAGTTATTATTTTGCCAAAAGCCTCTTCTTGATTAAACATAATTTTATGTTCAATTGGCAATACATAAATAGGATAATCTTTTAGTTCTGCTTCAAATTTTTGTAACCTCACACCATCTTTTTCTGTGGTAAGAATAATTTTTTGTTCAGCCTTTATTTTTGTAAAATGCTTTTTTATATCTGCCAAGTCATCACTATCAAAAATATAATGGTCGCCAAATTTTAGCATATCATAAGTATGTACATGCTTAGTTAAATACTCCTTTATGGGTCTTGGATTAGCTATGCCACAAATAAGTAATACCGCAGTTTCATGTGTAAGCGTTAACTTTTCTTTACTAAATAAATGATATGGATTGGCGTAAGTAATTGTAGTAAAAAATATTTTTTGAAATGGATGTGGATTGAGTTCTTTGCAAATGTTTTGCATTTCAGTCTCTAATAAATCAGATTTACACTTAGTAACCACAATAATATCTGCTCTTTTTTTACTAGCTTTTACATCTCTTAAATCGCCTGCTGGCATCATAAAATCTCTGGTAAATAAATTTTTATACTCGGTAAGCAAAATGTTTAAACCTGCATTTACATATCTATGTTGAAAAGCATCGTCTAAAATTATTACTTGCGTATTTGGCTTATGCTGCAATAATTGTGGTATAGCTACCAACCTCTCCTCTCCTACAGCCACAGTAACCTCAGGAAATTTTTTATGAAACTGCATCGGCTCATCGCCAATTTCTAAAGCCGTAGTCTTTTCATTGGCAATGGCAAAGCCCTTTGTTTTACGCTTATATCCACGACTAAGTGTAGCTACATGGTATTCATTTTTTAATAATCGTAATAAATATTCTACCATAGGTGTTTTACCTGTGCCCCCTACAGCTAAATTACCAATACATATTATAGGGAAGTTAAAAGATGATGATTTTAAAATATTTTTATCAAACATCCAATTGCGTAACCATACTACACCCCCATAAATGAGTGACACTGGTAATAATAAATATCTAAAACTTTTTAGCATGGTTATTAAAATGTATAATTAGCATTGGGAGTTATGCAATAATTTAATTTTACATCAAATGCGTTTACATCATCAATTGCATCTACAGCGTCAAAATAGCTAAAGCCAATTTTTACAACATCTTCTCTACATTCCTTAAAAAATTTATCGTAATATCCTTTGCCATAGCCCACTCTATAGCCATGTGCATCAAATGCTAATAATGGTACTAAAATTAAATCAATTTCTTCAGGAAACATAGGTAACCCATCAATTGGTTCTGCAATACCAAATTTATTAAGTTCAAATGTGGTTTCATCGTTTACAACTTCACAACTCATAGTATCATCCAAATCATTTATTACGGGATAAAACAAAGTTTGATTGGGGTTTTTAAAATAGCAGTAATCAGTTATTAATTGAGGATCAAATTCGTTATACTTTTCAAAAGGTGCATACGTCATTATTAATGCAGGAATATCAATTTGTAACTTTTGAAACTGAATTAAAAGCAAGTCATCTAACTTATTTTTATCTTTTGCAGATAAAAGCAAACGCTTTTCTTTATATAGCTTACGTAGCTCAGTTTTTTGCATAACTAATCTTGTATAAAAATTGAAAATATAGTAGTGCCATAGTTACGCTCTGTTTTATAATGTTCAAATTTTTTATAATTATTACGTGGCGTATGCTCCAATACGAACCAACCCTTAGGATTTAATAGTTTATTTGCAAATACATTTTTAGGCAAGTCATCAATTGTAGTTAATGCATACGGTGGGCCAGCAAATATAAAATCATATTTTTCCGTTGTACTTTCTATAAACTTAAACACATCAGATTTTACAACTTTAAAATTTTCAAACTCCAACATTGCGGATGTTTTCTTTATAAAATCATACATGGCATTATCTTTTTCTACTATGGTAATATCCGCAACTCCCCTACTTGCCAACTCATAACTTATACAACCTGTACCACCAAACAAATCAAGTGTTTTTAAATTTTCTATCTCCAAATTATTTTGAAGTACATTAAATAATCCTTCTTTAGCAATATCCGTAGTGGGTCTAGTATAAGGCATTTTGGCAGGTGGAGAAATTCTTCTACCTCCATGTATTCCACTTATTATACGCATGATGCAATACTTAATAAGGGTGAAAAATAATGAGTAGGCAACTGTTTTATATCTTCACAATACTCAAAATTGTTATTTAAAGAATCAAATACAATATGCCTAAAGTATTTATACAATTCATTATATAAGCTTGATGTTTTGTCTATCATGCCTCCTACTGTTAACATCAACTCATCCATTTGCATATTGTGATTATTAGCAATGGATAAAAGATGATATGCCACATCTTCTGGAGTGGTATATTCAAATTGTTGAATTAGTTGCAGATTATTTTCTTTACAACAAAGTATAACACATTTATTAGGATAAAAAATTGTGTATAGCTTATTACCTTTTAATCCAGTTACATCTGGTAATAACGAATATATATGATGTGTATTAGCAAAAGGAAATTTTGCACTAATACAGTTAAGTATTGCATTATCAACATAATAAACTGTGTGAATATTGTGGCGAAATAAAAAATCACTTTTAATGGGTTCTTGTATAACATCACCAAATAGCAATTCTAAATTTGGTTGCATTGACGATGTATTGTAACATGCAGGTGGCACAAGCACACAATGCTTGTTTGAATAAACAATGTCAATTTTACTAAATGTATGTTGCAGTAATGTTTCAGTATTTAAAATACTTGACAGGTCTTCCACTTGAGTAAAGTTGTAATTGGCAAGTGCAGTAAATTTTTTGTCCTGCAAAATGGCTAATGCAACATTATTTTCTCCAACTTCTAATAAAAGTTGAGCATGTTCATTTGGCAAAAAAGTATTTATATAAAAGCTAGGATTCACTATTTGTGTTTTAACAAGCAAAATAAGATATTTTTGCTTACTTATGGAAGGTAATGCTGCAATAAAAGATTTAAAAGTAAAAGTTTCGTATAAGCAAATACTATCAATAGCGTTACCCATAACATTAGCCATACTTATTCCGCAAATAAATATGCTTACGAATAGCATTTTTTTGGGGCATTTAAGTACAGAGGCATTAGGTAATGCTGGTGTTACGGGTGTATTTTATTTAATTTTTGCTGTAGCTGGGCATGGCCTTAATAATGCTATGCAAAGTATTTTTAGCCATTATGCAGGCAGCGATAATCCCAATGCATTTAAAACTATATTATCTCAAGGAATAAGAGTAAGCTTGCAATTTGCATTAATAGGCATTTTAATTACTTGGTTTATTGCTCCATTTATTTTTCAAGCTGTAGCTGACGAAAGCGCCTATCCACAGGAAATAAGTTTTTTAAAAATTAGAATTTTAGGTCTTCCCTTTTTGTATTTATTTCAAATGGGCAATGCCTTTTTGGTGGCCTCTTTAAACAGCCGTTTGTTAATGATTGGCTTTATGGTAGAAGCTTTAGTAAATATTTTGCTTGATTATTTATTAATTCAAGGTAGATACGGTTTTCCTGAAATGGGTTTTAATGGAGCTGCGGTAGCTTCTGTAATTGCGGAGTTTGTTGGAATGATAGTAGTATTATTAGTACTTTATAAAACAGGATTGAAAAAGCAATATAATTTGCTCGACAATTTTAAATATAATAAACCTATAAGTAAAGAAGTAATAAAAATTGCAACCCCTTTGGTATTACAATATGTTATAAGTGTAACTACTTGGTTAGTATTTTTTATTTTAATTGAAGCATTACACAACCCCAATGCAAAAGCAATAAGCAATACTATGCGTAATGTGTTTGGTATTGTGGGAGTTTTTGTATGGGCATTTGCTGCCACAAGCAATGTTATGGTAAGTAATTTAATGGGGCAGCAAAAGCAAGATAAAGTGATAGAAGCTATTAAGAAAATTACTTTACTTAGTGTTTGTTTTGCTGTTTTTATGTGTTTACTAGTTAATGTTTTTCCTCATTCATTTTTTAAAATATTTGGGCAAGGCGAAGCTTTTGTACAAGAAGGCGTACCTGTAATACGTACAGTAACACTGGGTTTGTTATGTATGAGTGTGGCTAATATTTGGTTAAATGGGGTTACAGGTACAGGTAAAACAAAAGTAAACTTAGCTATTGAAATTATTGCCATTTCTGTGTACTTAGTTTATACATACATTTTTACAAAATTACACTACACTACTTTGGCCATGGCTTGGAGTAATGAAGTAGTGTACTGGACTACAATTTTTATAATGTCGTTTTGGTTTTTAAAAAGTGGTAGATGGAAAAACGCCAATTAAGCAATCATTTCCTTTCTTTCTTCTTTTTTAATTTTTAAATGCACTAAATAAAGGGAGATAAAGCCTGCTAATGTAGTGAACAAATAAAGCAAGCTAAATTCGCCACCCATTTTAAATATAAAATAACTGCATAGCAAATACAATACATTAACTACTAAAATTACTAGGCTATACACTTTAAAATAATCTTTTTTAAGAATAGATTTTTGACTATAGAAATAATGAAAACATAGCATGGTAACTAATGATGGTAAAGAAATAAAGAAGCCATAGGCAAATACTAATAAAAACATTCCCCAATCATTATTTCTGGAGCCAAAGGGAAGACTTACTACAAAAACTGTTAGTAATGCCCCTAATGCCAAAATCAAATTAGCCCATATCCACAAAAAGAAAACATGTTTATATTTCATTTTACTATTTTTAATACATTACTTTTTCCAAATATTATTCTCCCAATTCATATCCGGGAAAATTTTTTCTGCATCTATTTCTACATTCTTAATTTCCTCTGTGGTAGGTAATTTAACCACCCACTCACTTGTATTATTCCATACTTCAACAGGTAATTTTAATTTGCCTTTTTTGCCGCTAACTGTTTCGTAGCTTAGGTTTACTGGCATTGCCATTTGTCCTAAATTTAGCAAAGTTACTTGAGCTCCTTTTGCAGGTTTGTTATCAGTATATTCAATTTTTTCTATAGCTTGATCTAGTCTATAATTTTCTAAAAACCATCCTCTCCAAAACCAACTTAAATCTTCACCGCTTACGTTATCCATAGTTCTAAAAAAGTCCCATGGTGTTGGGTGTTTGTAAGCCCATCTTTTTATATACTCTTTAAATGCATAATCAAATCTATCTGGGCCTAAAATTTCGTTACGTAGTAACTCTAAACCATAACCAGGTTTAAAGTATAGGGAGTTACCAATGTTGGCTTCACGTAAAGCATCTGGTGTATTCATTATGGACTCAGTATTTTCGCCAAACATATATTGGTTCATATAAGTCATATCGGTTTTTGGACTTTTGTATTCCCCATTATTAAAATCATCATCTGCCAATGAATTAATAAATGTATTAAACCCTTCATCCATCCAACCATATTTACGTTCATTACTACCCACAATCATGGGGAACCAAGTATGCCCAAACTCATGATCGGTAACACCAAACAATCCATCATTTTGAGCAGTACTACCACAAAAAACAATACCTGGATACTCCATTCCACCTACATTTGCTGCTACGTTAACAGCCCATGGATAAGGAAATTCAAACCAACGCTTACTATAATTCTCAATGCTACCTTTTGTATATTCTGTGCCTCTAGCCCACCCTTTACTTCCATCACTTTCTACTGGGTAAGCACTCATGGCTAAACAAGCTTTACCACTAGGCAAATTAATTTTTGCAGCATCCCATATAAATGATTTAGATGAAGCCCAAGCTACATCTCTTGCATTTGCAATTTTATACTTCCAAGTTAAATTAGTGCCTGTGGGTCTTGATTTAGTATCAAGCACCTCTTTAGCCGTACGTAACATTACCGTTTTATCACTTTGTTTTGCTTGTGCAAGGCGGCTAATTTGTGTAGAAGTTAGTACTTCGTTTTCATTGGTTAATTCGCCACTACATACCACAATATGATTAGATGGTGCAGTAATATTTATATCAAAGTTGCCATATTCCAAATAAAATTCACTTGGACCTAAGTAAGGTTCTGTATTCCATCCTTTAACATCATCGTACACACACATACGTGGGTACCATTGTGCTACTGTAAAAATATTACCGTTTTTGGTTTTTAAAATTCCACATCTATCTGCTCCATATTCTGGCAAAGTAAATGAATAATCAATTTGTATTTTAACGGAGCCGTTATTTGCTTTCACAGCATCTGCAAGGCGAATTTGCATTCTTGTGTCATCTACCACATAATTTGCATTTGTGTTGGCTGTTAAATTTTTTACGGCTGTAATTTTATACCCACCATCAAAACTAGCAGAAGCATCGCCATAGCGGCTTCTACCCCCCACTGGCATTCTAGCCTGACCTCTACTATTTTTTGCAAACAAATTTTGATCAAGTTGTAGCCATAAAAATGGCAAAGCAAATGGGCTGTTATTGGTATAGGTAATAATTACAGATGCCTTAATTTCATTTGCAACATCATTAAGCGATGCATTAATGGTATAGTCTGCTTTATTTTGCCAGTAGGCTGTGCCAGGTTCGCCAGTAGCTGCCCTTGTAGGCGTACCTCCACTATTGTAGAACAAAGGAGAAAAAAGTGCATGAGGATTATAGCTTGAAACTTGGGCAAACAACGCTGTACTCAAAAAGATAAACAAGGCTGATAGCAAAGGCTTGAACATACTTTAAATTTTTATTTGAGTGAAGATAAAAAAAGTATGATACAAAACACTACCCTGCCTAGGGTATAAATTATTATTCCAAATCTTTTAACAATTTAGCAGCCTCTGCCTTAATATTGGCATCATCTTCTGTAGTGTTTGGAAGTGTAGCTAGTTTTTTTAAAGCTGCTATGGCTTTGAGCTTTTCGCCATTACGTTTATAAGCTCTGGCAATTTCTAAATAGTTTAATACAAAGCCTGCGTTAATAGCTTGTGCTTTTTCAAATGCGGCAATAGATTCTTTTAGTGAGGCAGATGGTAATCCTCCAAAGAAAACTTTAGCGGCAGCTCTTTCAATACCACTTAAATTACTTACTTCGTAATGCCATTTACCAATAATATGCCATGCAATTGCATTATTGGAATTGTATATAATAGCTAAATCGCAATACTTTTTTATATCTTTTACAGCTGCCACTTTTTCTTTACCACTTTTTTCTAAGGCAGCCCTACCCATAGCTATAGCCATTGCTGCATTAGCATCTGAGCTTTTAGCATCTACCGCTAAAGCTTTTGTGGCATAGCCTTTGGCCATGTCGTAATAAACTTCTCTTACTACTTTTGCTTTTTCTCTTTTGCTAATACGGCTGCACAATTCGCTACATTTTGTTAGCGCTAATAAGTGATTAGGCTGTGTAATCAATACCTCTTTAAATTTATTAAAAGCTGCTTTTTCATTTAAAGCTGCTTCCAATCGCTTAGCCTCTGCAATTATAGCATTTACATCTTGCCCAAAAGTGCATACAGAGAGGGCTATTGCAAGAATAATTAATCCAATTTTTTTCACTACTTAAAAATCTTTTTTTTTGAAACGGAAACACTACCTATAAAATTTTGTATAGGTGGGTTTATTTTTTTTATAGATATAGATACAGATTTTATTAATGACGCTGCATATTGGTGAATAATATTTATTAAATCGTCAACAAGGGTTTCCAAAAGCGGAGTAGCAATAGCTATACGTTGCTTTACTATTTCATAAACATCTACATAATTTATGGTTTGATGTAGGCTATCAATTTTTTGAGATTGATAGATTTCAATATCAATATTTACTTCAAACACACCACCCAATAGCGTTTCTTCTTCATGTACGCCATGAAAAGAATAGAATTTTAAGTTATTGAGATGGATGTTCATAATAATACTTGATATAATTAATTCACCATGTTATTATTTCAAGTCGGCTATTGAATAAATTTTCTCTTCTTCATCAAGAAACGAAAATGCACTACTTTCTGACAGTAAATTTTGAATATTTGATGTTGGAAGTTGTTCTTCATATTTTTTAATCACAAAATCTGCAAAGTCAGATATCTCAATAGCTTTATCTTGAGGTAATTTATTTATAACCTCAACAGTTCTATCAATTATGGCTTGCCGTGTCATTTTTGTAATGTATTAATAAACAAATTTACATTTATGAATTCAAAAAAAGCAATATAAAATTTTTAATGCAGTCCCTTCTCCCCTAACCATCTTTCTGCATCTAAAGCAGCCATACAACCGCTACCAGCTGCGGTTACAGCTTGGCGGTAAATTTTATCTTGTACATCGCCGCTAGCAAATACACCTTCGATATTTGTTTTAGATGTGCCGGGTATAGTTTTAATATAACCTGCATCATCCATATCAATAAAGCCTTTAAAAATATCGCTATTGGGCTTATGCCCTATGGCTACAAAAAATGCACTTACAGGTATTTCTTGCGTTAAATTAGTTTCACTATTTTTTATACGAACACCTTCTACTTTTTTATCGCCTAATACTTCATCTGTTTGGCTATGCCAATATACTTTTATGTTAGCTGTTGCCAATACTCTATCTGCCATTACTTTACTAGCTCTCATTTCGCCTTTACGTACAATCATATGTACTACACTACAAATTTTACTTAAATACAAAGCTTCTTCTGCGGCAGTATCGCCTGCTCCTACAATAGCTACTTCTTTTCCTTTAAAAAAGAAACCATCACAAACAGCACATGCACTTACGCCGTAACCGTTTAGGCGTTGCTCACTTTCAATGCCCAACCATTTTGCACTTGCACCAGTAGAAATAATTACCGTATTAGCTTCTATCCATTTTTCTTCATCTATTTCTACTTTAAAAGGATGTACATTAAAATCAACCTTTGTAGCTAATCCATAACGTATATCTGTACCCATACGTTTGGCTTGATTTTCAAAATGCACCATCATTTCTGGGCCTTGTATACCATCTGGGTAACCAGGATAATTTTCTACCTCAGTTGTAATAGTTAACTGACCACCTGGCTGTATACCTTGATACAAAACTGGGTTTAAACCTGCCCTACTTGCATAAATAGCTGCAGTATATCCTGCAGGACCAGAGCCTATAATTAGGCAATTCACTTTTTCCATTCTTAAAATTTTCTTTGCAACAAATTTAGGGAAACTATCGGGCAATTACGGTTTTATACCAAGCAGCATATCCACAAAATGCTCCTAATGCACCATTACTTACATTACCAATTACTTTGTTGGGTTGGCTAAAGGGATTGCCAATACTTTGCTGTGCAAACTCCCAAGTATTCCAAAAGGTATATGTGGCTCTATCTATATTACATAATTTAACAGTAACTGTATCTCCTCGTTTAAAAAAATTATTATTTCTTGGTGTAGGATTATTTCTGTCAATGCCTGGCTCTACCTGTATTTCGTAAGTAGTACCATCAATTACATTATCGTCAAAAACTGAGTTGGGGCCAGGCAAAAATCCTTTGCCATTTTTTTGAGTAAAATATCTAATATAATTTCCTAAACCTGGAGGATCGGTAGTTTTAGCCATTAATACTCTTAACGAAGTATCAGGGTTTTGAGGTGCTACCTTAAACCAAAGGCTATCGGGGTATTTAGTAAGTAAAGGTATAGTTGTAGTAGAACTATAGGTTTTACCTTCTGCCTTAATGTTAAGTGTGTATGTTTTGCCAAATTGACCAAAAATATTTGTAGCAATATTTACATCATCATTACTATAAACATAAGCCGTATAGCCATTGCCAAGAGGTAAAGGATACTCTTTTAGCGTATGTGTTATTACACCGTTGCTTAAGGTTACTTCTGCATTACGTACAAAAGAATTAGCTAGCATTTGTGGTGAGATAGTGCTAAAAAAATCGAGGCTTTTGCTTAAAAAAACAATTGGTGGCTGTCCGTTTTCAATTTGAGCATCTACTACTAATACATCATCTGCATTTTTTAAATTAAAGTTGATGTCTTTTTCACAAGAGATTAATATTATCGAACTAAAAATTAAGCTTATCCATTTATTCATACTACAAAGTTATTACGTAGATATATACAAAAATTGTGCTGCAAAAGTTTAAGGAATATTTAATCGGTGGAAAGTAAAAAGATTGAAACACGGAGTTTAGGAGTAAAAAAAGAGTTTCACAGAGGAGACCAAATCTAATCTCTGTGAAACTCCAGTATCTCTGTAACTCTGTGTTTAATATTACCCTAAATACGCTTTTAAAGCACCGCTATATCTAGCTTTTTGCAAGCGTTTAATGGCTCTTTCTTTAATTTGACGTATACGTTCTTTTGTTAAATCGTACTTGTAACCAATTTGCTCAATGGTAGTACCATTTTCGCCATCTAAACCAAAATAAGCGTTTACAATTTCAGCTTCTCTTGGGCTTAATGATTTTAATACACGACGAATTTCATTTTTCAATGAATCATGCATTACATCTTCATCAGTATTATCACCACCTTGTAATAAATCTCCCATAGCTACATCTTCTGCTTCATGCACTGGTGCATCTAATGAAGTGTGACGGGTATTGCTTTGGAAGATATTGTTAATTTCAGTTTCACTCATTTCCAATAATTCTGCTAATTCTTCTGTACTTGGCTCTCTTTCATGCTCTTGCTCAAATGCCATATAAGCTTTGTTAGCTTTATTGTAGGTACCAATTTTATTTTGTGGTAAACGTACCAATCTACCTTGCTCTGCTAAAGCCTGTAAAATACTTTGGCGAATCCACCATACGGCGTAAGAAATAAACTTAAAACCTTTGGTTTCATCAAAACGCTGAGCAGCTTTAATCAAACCAAGGTTACCTTCGTTAATTAAATCACTTAGACTCAACCCTTGATGCTGATATTGCTTAGCTACAGACACCACAAAACGTAAATTGGCTTGTACCAATTTATCCAAGGCTCTTTGGTCGCCCATTTTAATTTTTTGGGCTAAAACCGTTTCCTCCTCTGGAGTAATCATCGAAATTTTAGAAATTTCCTGCAAATACTTTTCAACTGCCTGAGAGTCTCTGTTGGTTATCTGGGTAGCTATCTTAAGTTGCCTCATCGTAATGTATTAATATTCAATAAAATAACAGTTTAAAGACCATTATTTTGAGTAAAATGTTGCATGAACTGTGTAAAAACAACAAATTTTGCCTCAAAACAGTTTGCAAAGGTACGATTTGATTTTGGTTTTTCATAGTGCAAATGGAGGAAAGGGTGAATAAGTGGATAAAAGTTTAACATTAATTATGTAATTAATGGTTTAACTTCATCATAAGCTTTAAAACAACTCGTTATGAAATCAAAATCAATACTTTATTTATGTTTAAGTGTATTTACTTTTAATACAACGTTAGCCCAAGTACCAGACAGAGG
>JAGNRZ010000092.1 GCA_017988335.1 Ferruginibacter sp. | reverse complement strand
CTACAAGTAGATGTAAAAAAACTTAGCAAAGGCAGTTATATAATTAAAATAGAAAATGAAAATCAGCTACTACAAAGCTTAAAATTTGTAGTACTTTAAAAAAACATAATATACAATATCATCACTTTGTTTTTTAAATAATAAACAGCTATTATTTAACAAAGTATAAAAACCAATTAATATCATGAAAAAATTTATACTTGTTTTTTCATTAATACTCAGCTTCATTTTTAATGAAGCTTTGGCACAACCTGCTACAGTAGGAATACCCTTAAGTATTGGTAGAGACAGTTGCGGAACTCCTAGAGGAAGTGCTTTTTCTGTCACAGCCTCTAACGATTCTGTTTATTTTTTCAACTACTCTAATGCAACTTTATCTAAAAGTACAATATTGTCAAGCTATGTACCAAGGTTAAGAATAGGCAATACAACTTATACTAGTGGAGGTCGAAATTATAGAGATAGATATAGAATATCAGCCGCTAGTATATCTTACAATCCAAAAGATAAAAGACTTTATTATATATGGACAAATTATAGCATTACACCATATAGGTCGTATATATGGAGTTGGCCACCAGACACTACATTTGCAACTTCAGCAGCAGTGCCCTATAATACAGGTTCGTCTCCTGGTACAGCAGCTCCTGCAGCTTTTTTGCTAGATACAGTAAGAAGTTTTCTATTTGATATAGGGGGAGTAACTTTTGATAATATAGGTACTACATGGCAGTTGGAGTTTGGAAGTACAGCACCTTTCTCATCTAGAATGCGTAAATTAGATTTTGCAGCAGGTACTATTGACCCCATTGCAGATACTATAGATTTAATACCCGGTGCTGGAGGTAGAGGTGATACTTTGTATAATGTGGATAATGGTGATATTACGTTAATGCCAAATGGGCAAATGTATTATGTGTTCGATAATAAATTATTTACACCAGACTATGGAAGTTATGGTGGAAGTACTCGTCATATTAACTCAACATATATTGATAGTGTTAAGAGGCCTGGAGCTGTTAATTTGGTTGGCCTTGCCTTTTCCGATGGCGACTTAATTTCATCTTATTCTCCAGGGTGTATATATAGGCGAATTGATCCAATAACTGGAGATACTAATTTTGTTAATTATATATATCCCTCTGGCAAAGGTGTAAGGTCAAGTGACATGACACAAATTACCACAGGCTTAGGAGTGGCTAAACGGTTGGTATCTGTTATATCCACAGGTGTACCAAAACAATACGATGTAGTGTATGATGTATTTGTAAAAAATTACGGCACTACTCAAATAACCAATTTGCAAGTTTTTGATAGCTTAAGTAAAATTAATGGCGTAGCCAATGTTTCTAATGTTAGTATTAGTATGCAAACTATACCACCACCACCTGGTATAGCACTCAACTCCTCGTACAATGGCGTTACCGATGCTAGGCTGCTTCAAAATACGGGGCAATCCTTAAATAACTTTCCAGTAGATAGTACAAGCTTTACCATAAGAATTAATTGTAGATTATCTAATATAGATACAGGAGTTGTATATTATAATAGTGCAGTAGGGTTTGCGAACGGCTATAAAAACGTTGCACTAAGAGATTCTTCTACTAATGGCAGTGTGCCAGATTTAAATCAAAACGATAAGCCAGATGATGTTGGAGAGGGAATACCAACGCCGTTATTGATTGCACTTGCTGGAACTAAAGATGGTTGTGCTACACTTACGGCAACATTATATTCAGAAAATTTTGGTACAGGTACAGGCTTATCTAGTGCTGTTACAGGCTCATATACTACAACTTATACAGGTAGTACTACTCAGCCTATTGCCAGAAACACATATACCATTACTAATAATGCTAAAAATGCCGATACTACGAACTTTGTGAGTATGACAGATCATACAGGCAATGTAAATGGTAGAATGATGGTGTTTAATGCTGATGCACCTCCAAGAGTTTTCTTTAGAGACACCATGCCTACATCTTGCCCCGGTCGCCAGTATTCACTTACCTTTTGGACAGCATTTCCAGCTAATTCCGTTTATGCAACAGCATGTACAGCCTTAGGAGGATTTAGATATCCTAAAGTAAAAATGCGTATGATTGATATTGTAACAGGGTTAGATGTGGTTACACTAACCACCGACTCTTTTTACTCTCCAGGTTGGGTACAAAAAGGTATGCGATGGACAATGCCACGTGGCTATTCTAACTTGATAATGGAATTATCTAACAATGCACCAGGTGGTTGCGGTAATGATATGGTACTAGATGATATTGTTTATGGTACTTGCGATGCTTTGCCTACAGTAAATACCAGTGGAATTACAGGTTGCTTGGGCGATAGTGTAAGATTTGTAGGAAGCTTAGCAGATTCCTCTGTATTGCCAGGACCAAAAGATCATCAATGGCAAATAGCGTCAGCTGCTGCTGGCCCTTGGGCAGATATTGCTGGCGCTACATTACCTACATATACAATTAATCCTATTTTACCAGCCGATACAGGTAAGTTTTATAGACTAATAGTAGCGGCACAAGGTAGCATAAGCATTCCAATATGTCGTTCTACTTCACCCAGTGTAAAATTAACTGGGCAAGTACCATCTGTTGCACCCATATCTGCCGGAAAAAATAAAAATGGAAGTATTTGCCCAGGTATAGCAGTTAAAATTTACAGAAATGGTGGAAGAGCAGGAACAGGCGCTACATGGCGTTGGTACACAGGTAGCCCAGGCGGCACTTTCATTGGTACTGGAGATACACTTACTGTAACACCAAGTGTAAATACAAAATATTATGTAAGGGCAGAAGGAACTTGTAATACAACCACTGCCGATTCTGTAGTAATTAATATTAGTTGCGATATTGATAAAGATGATGATGGCATACCTGATTTTGTAGAAAATTCCATAATTACTACTGCTACCGTAACACAAGCTTACAATGTTGCGTTTGCTGGTTACAAAGACAATAGCAATGATTTTATTAATGATGATTTTCAAGCAGACGGAGATAGTGATAATGATGGCATTCTAAACTATTTAGATACAAGCTTTCCGGGTAGGGTAGATACTAATAGCGATAATATAGATGATAGATTTGATAATGATTTAGATGGAATAATAGATATGCTTGATTTGGATAGCGATAACGATGGCATACCAGATGTGGTAGAAGCAAATGGTGTAGATGCAAATGGAGACGGACGAATTGATAATTTTACTGATACCGATGGTGATGGATTGTCGCAAAATGTTGATGCTAATAATACAGGTGCCAATAATTCAAATGCTGGCTTAGGGATAATAAATTTTGACAATGATAATGTAAGTAATCAATTTGATTTGGATAGTGATAACGATGGTATTCCAGATGTAATAGAAGTAGATGGTTCAGATACAAATAACGATGGAATTATAGACGGCTTTGTAGATACAAATAATGATGGCTTACACGATAGTTACATTAATGCAATAGGATTATTAAGAACTGGGGCAGATGTGGGTGGAGATGGAAGAGCAGATAGCTATCCTAACAAAAATTTTGATAGCGATGCCAGACCAAGTGCTTATGATATAGATAGCGATGGCGATGGCATTTTAGATGTTACTGAAGTAGGTTTTAATAATCCTTCTTTTTTAGGTTGGGTAGTTGACCCTTATGGCGCCGATGGATGGAGTGATGTAATTGACACAATGGCAGTACTAACACTTCAAAATACTGATGGCAGAGGCAATCCCAATCATTTAGATATTGATAGTGATGATGATGGTATACCAGATCAAATTGAAGGGCAACCTACTGCAAATCCTTTGCCTTCGGGCTATATGATGCCATTAGGTACAGACCCTGATAGAGACGGGTTGGACACACGATGGGATAATAGACCAGCGATATTTGGTGGCACTGGAATAGTACCAGTTAATATAGATGGAGATCCTTTTCCTGATTATATTGATTTGGATACCGATGCTGATGGGCAACCCGATATAGTAGAAGGAAACGACTTTAATATGAATGGCTGGGCAGATGATAATGTTACTTTAACCTTATTAGATACTGATGGTGATGGATTAGATAATAGATTTGACTCAAGCTATGGAGTTAAAGGAACTTCCTATAATTTATCTAATGGTGGCTATACAGCTGGCGACCCTGCACCAGGTGCAAGGTGTCCGGTACAACGTAGATTACCAGCCAATACAGATAGAGATTGGAGATATTCTGGCTCTGTATTGCCAATACAAATATTAAACTTTACTGGTGCACAACAAAACAATACTGTAAACCTAAATTGGTCAATTATTACGCCACAAGAAATTGAGCGTTTTGAAATTGAAAGAAGCGTAAATAATAGTACCTATAGCAAAGTTGGGCAGATAAATAGTATAGTGCCGCTTAATACGCAAAAAGCGTTTACTTATCCAGATGATATTACAAATGTAAATAGCGATATAATTTACTACAGATTAAAAGTAATAGCAAAATCTGGCGAAGTTAAGTATAGCAATGTTTTGGTGGTTCGTAAATCAGCAACAAAATCATCTATAACGGTTATGCCTAATCCTGCTAAAGATTTTGTACAAATTAGAATGTATAGCGATAAACAAGCTGATGTTATGCTTAGGTTAATTGACGCTAGTGGCAAACTTGTTCTTAATCAAAAACAACAAGTACAAAAAGGAAATAATACTATACAACTAAATGACCTTAGCAAATTTAGTAGTGGTAATTATATGTTACAGCTAATTGTTAATGGCGAAGCAACTACACATAAAATAATGCTAACACAATAAAAGTAATTTTTTTTGAAAAGGCCTCTTTGAAAAAAGAGGCTTTTTAATTTCTTACCTTTGCAAAAAATAATAAAGAATATGCTATTACTTTCTGGGCCAAATATGGGCGGCAACGAATTAAAATATGTAACTGAATGTATAGAAACAGGCTGGGTAAGCAGCGTTGGCAGTTATGTAGATAAAATGGAAAAAATGAGTGCCGAATTTGCTGGCACAAAATACGCTGTGGCTACAAGCTGCGGCACTACGGCATTACATATTTGTTTGGTATTAATGGGCGTAAAACAAGATGATTTAGTTATTACACAAAACATAACTTTTATTGCTACAATTAATTCAATAAAATATACAGGTGCAAGCCCTATTTTAATTGATACCGATGAAAAAAACTGGCAAATGGATTTGAATTTGCTTGAAGATTTTTTAACCAACGAAACAGAGCAACGTAATAATGTTTGCTACCATAAAACTACAGGCAAACGGATACCTATAATTATGCCTGTGCATGTGTTAGGCAACATGTGTGATATGGCTAGATTATTAGCCATTGCTAAGCAACATAATTTAATTGTAATTGAAGATAGCACCGAGGCATTAGGAAGTTACTACAAAGGCAAACATGCTGGTAGCTTTGGGTTAATGGGTACATTTAGCTACAATGGAAACAAAATTATAACCACAGGCGGCGGTGGTATGATAGTAACAGATGATGAAGCATTGGCAAAAAAAGCAAAACACTTAACCACACAAGCCAAAAGCGATAGCTTTGAATATATACATGATGAAATAGGTTATAATTATCGACTTGTAAATGTTGCAGCAGCGATGGGTGTAGCACAAATGGAGCAGTTGCCTTCTTTCATTGATAGAAAAAAAGAAATTATAGCTTTTTATAAAAAAGAATTAGAAGGTGTGGGTGATATTAGTTTTCAACAAGTAAGTGATGATGTAAACCCTAACTGGTGGCTGCCCACAATATTTACAACAAAGCAAAAAGAAGTATTAAAAGCGTTGAACGATGCAAAAATGCAAAGCCGCCCATTTTGGGTGCCTATGAATCAATTGCGTATGTTTACTAACGATATTTATTATAACAAAACCGATAGAAGTAATCATTTATATCAGCATTGCCTTAGTATTCCTTGCAGTACAAATATTACTAACGATGAGTTGCAAGCTGTAGCTAACAAAATAAAAGAGTGTTTTTAATTTTTATAGATAAATGAATATATCTACACTACAGGGATTGGTTAATACTTTATCAACACATATTGATAATAAAGACGTAGCAAATGATGCCATTTCAAAAGCGAATGTAGGTTGGCATATACAACATTCATTTATTGTAATTGCAAAAATTATTGAAGCTACAAAGCAATCAAACCCTAGTAATTATAAATGGAAGTTTAATTTTAAACGAACTTTAATTTATTCATTAAAAAAAATACCAAGGGGTAAAGCAAGGGCGCCCAAAACAGTTATGCCTGTTGAGCTTGCAAATGCACAAACCTTGCACCAGCTTAAGGAGCAAGCGTTACAAGCTATTTCAATTTTAAACACACTTGATAAAAAAAATTATTTTTCACACCCTTTTTTTGGCAATTTAAAATTAAGCCATACCATAAAAACACTTAATATTCATACCAAACATCATCTAAATATTATAACCGATATTTTAGCACACAAAAATTAAAGTATCTTACTCAACTAAATATGTATCTTTTTTTAAAACGAATTATTGATATAGTTATAGCATCTATTGCGTTAATATTACTTTCACCATTGCTTATACCATCAATACTAATTTTATTGTTTACTGGAGAAAAGGAAGTGTTTTATTTTCAAAAAAGAGTAGGCTATAAAAACAAACTTTTTGATATTTGGAAGTTTGCCACCATGCTTAAAAACAGCCCCAACATTGGTACTGGCGAAATTACATTACGTAACGACCCAAGGGTAACTGCCTTTGGTAAAATTTTACGTATGACAAAAGTTAACGAACTGCCACAAATAATTAATGTATTTAAGGGAGATATGAGTATTGTAGGACCAAGGCCATTAATGCAAGTAAGTGTTAATCTTTATCCAGAAGAAATTAGAAACAAAATTTATAATTGCAAACCCGGCATGACGGGTATTGGCTCGTTAATTTTTAGAGATGAAGAAAAAATAATTTCCGAAGCTACAGACCCCAAAGCTATGTATGCTAAAATTTATCCTTACAAAGGCCAGTTGGAAATGTGGTATCAAAAAAATGCATCTATCTATACCGATTTTATGATTATCTTTTTAACGGCATGGTCAATTTTATTTCCTAAAACTAAGCTGGTTCATAAAATATTTAAAGATTTACCATCAAGGTCTTTTTAATTTTTTGGAGTTAAGTTTGAACAATTTTGGAGTTAGGTTGTAATACACTTAATTAAACAAATGGAGGCTAATTTATTTACCATAAAAGATTTGGAAAACTTGTCGGGCATTAAAGCTCACACTATCCGTATTTGGGAGCAACGCTATAATTTTTTAAAACCACAACGTACCACCACAAATATTAGATATTACACTAGCGATGAATTAAAAACCATTTTAAATGTATCCTTATTAAATAAATATGGCTATAAAGTATCACATATAAATAAACTTTCTGATACTGAGGTACAAGAAAAAATTTTAGCACTCAGCCAGGCAGAAGCCCAACAAGAAAGGCTTGTAAACGAATTGATTCAATATATGATTGAGCTTAAGCTTGATAAATTTGAATACACATTGGATGTAACTATTGCTACAAAAGGTATTGAAAAAGCAATAACATATTTGGTGTTCCCATTCTTAGAAAAAATTGGAATATTGTGGTTAACTAATCATATCAACCCAGCACAAGAGCATTTGGTAACCAATATAATTCGTCAAAAACTTATTGTGGGAATAGATAAGCTATCTAACCTGCCTACAAGCCAAAGCAAAGTAGTTTTATTTTTACCCGAAGGCGAATATCATGAACTAGGTTTATTGTACATGCATTTTTTATTAAAAGCAAAAGGTGTAAAAGTGTATTATGTAGGTGCTACTATACCTACTTCCGACATCAAATTTTTGGTCAACCATCTAAATCCAACTTATTTATATACACATTTAACATCGGTGGCAAAAAACTTTAATTTTACTAGATTTCTATCTACCTATCACCAAGAAATACCAAATGTGCCACTAGTAATTTCTGGTTACTTGGCAAGCTCTAATGTAAAAAATCTCCCTAGCAATATTCAGCTAATAAGCACATTAAAATCTGTAATCGATTTTATTTCAACACTTTAGGTTCAAAATATTTTGTTTAATAATTTTTTTAAAAAGATAAACAAAAATTTTGCAATGTCAATTTATTTTGTTTAATTTTGTATTGTAAAAGTTAAACAAAATATCATGTCAACAATAGAATTCACTCAACTACTTACAAAAAACGAGGAATATTTAAAGCCTTTTGCAGTTACCCTAACTAGAGATTTAGAAAGTGCAAAAGATTTGATGCAAGAAACATTTTATAGGGCTTTAGCTAATAAAGAAAAATATAATGTAGGTACAAATATTAAAGCTTGGTTATATACTATAATGCGTAACATTTTTATAAATGACTATCGCAAAAAAGCAAAGCAGCAAACTATTTTAGACTATTCAGACAATGATTTTTTGTTAAATAACAACCAACTATCTGTTGCCAATAATGCAATTACAAATTTGCAATTAAAAGAAGTGAAAGAAGAATTGCACAAATTGCCACAAATTTTTAGAAACCCATTTATGTTATATTTTGAAGGATATAAATACAATGAAATTGCAGATATGTTGAATGAACCCTTAGGCACAATAAAAAGTAGAATACATTTTGCTCGTAAATTATTAAAAGAACATATAGTAAGATATTAAAAATTAGTTCCCGTTTTAAATCCAATAGCTGTAAATTAGATTAGTGAAGCAAATAGTAATTATAGGCAGTGGTTTTGCAGGTTTATCTACAGCTTGCTTTTTAGCAAAAGCCGGTTACCAGGTAACGGTAGTTGAAAAACAAAAAACACCTGGTGGTAGGGCAAGGCAGCTCATTGAAAATGGTTTTGTATTTGATTTAGGACCAAGTTGGTATTGGATGCCAGATGTGTTTGAACGTTTTTTTAATCAGTTTGGAAAAAAAGTTAGCGACTACTATACCCTTGAAAGATTAGATCCATCTTATAAAATATATTGGCATGATGATGAAATGAATTTGCCAGCAAACTACAATCAACTTAAAAATTTATTTGAAACTATTGAAAAAGGTAGTGGAGAGCAATTAGATAAGTTTTTAGCAGAAGCAGAATATAAATATCAAGTAGGCATAAATAAATTAGTACATAAGCCAGGGCAGTCTATTACAGAGTTTTTAGATTGGGATGTTATAAAAGGGGTATTTAAGTTAGATGTATTTACAAATATGAAAAAACATATTCGTAAATTTTTTAAGCATCCTAAACTACAGCAATTAATGGAGTTTCCGGTTTTGTTTTTAGGAGCATTACCGCAAAACACACCAGCATTGTATAGTTTAATGAACTATGCCGATGTAAAATTAGGTACATGGTATCCACAAGGAGGAATGTACAAAATAGTAGAGGGTATGTATAGTTTGGCTAAAGAGTTGGGAGTAAAGTTTGAGTTTAATTATGATGTAGAAAAGATTAATGTAGAAAATAGTATTGCAACATCACTCACCACTCACAACTCACCACTCACTATAAATGCGGATGTTGTAATTAGTGCAGCCGACTATCATTTTACAGAAACAAAACTTTTGCCACAAAATTGTAGAACTTATAGTGATGAATACTGGAACAAAAGAACAATGGCACCAAGTTGTTTATTATATTACGTAGGTATTAATAAAAAACTAATCAATGTGTTACATCATTCATTATTTTTTGATACCAATTTTGAAATACACGGTAAAGAAATTTATGACGAACCAAAATGGCCTTCAAACCCATTGTTTTATGTAAGTATAACTTCTGTTACCGATAAAACAGTGGCACCAGAAGGATGTGAGAATTTGTTTTTTTTAATACCTGTAGCATCTGGGCTACAAGGCGATACAGAGGAATTAAGAGATGAGTATTTTAAAAAAATAGTAGAAAGGTTTGAAGAAAAGATAGGGCAAAAAATTTCGGATAGTATTGTTTATAAAAAATCTTACTCAGTAAGTAATTTCGTAAATGATTACAATTCGTTTAGAGGAAATGCATATGGCTTGGCAAATACGCTAATGCAAACAGCAGTATTAAAGCCAAGTTGCAAAAGTAAAAAAGTAAAAAACTTGTTTTACACAGGTCAGCTAACAGTGCCAGGGCCTGGTGTTCCACCAAGTTTAATAAGCGGAGAGGTGGTGGCAAAAGAAGTAATAAAATATTTGAAATAAACAAGACTATTTAATTTATTAATGATAGAATTATTTTATAACACAAGTGAGCAATGCAGTAAATTAACTACTGAGCTGTACAGTACTTCATTTAGTAGTGCTATAAAATTATTGCATAAAAGTTTGCGTATACCTATTTATAATATTTATGGATTTGTACGCTTTGCCGATGAAATTGTAGATACTTTTCATAATTATAACAAGCAAGAGTTATTGGCAGAATTTAAACAAGAAACCTATAATGCCATAAACAGAGGGATAAGTCTAAATCCTATTTTACAAAGTTTTCAGGCTACAGTTAATTTATATAAAATAGATACTCATTTAATTGATGCATTTTTTAAAAGCATGGAGTTTGATTTAAGTAAATCAAGCTACGATGCTACAGGATATAACGAATATATTTATGGAAGTGCCGAGGTGGTGGGCTTAATGTGCTTGTATGTTTTTTGTGAAGGCGATGAAAAAATGTATCAGCAATTAAAACCGTCTGCACAATCTTTAGGTGCAGCATTTCAAAAAGTAAATTTTTTAAGAGATGTAAAGGCTGATTATGAGCAACTAAGTCGTACTTATTTTCCTGGTGTTGATTTTAATAATTTTACCACATCCATGAAAGCAAAAATAGAAGAAGATATTGCAAGCGACTTTGCACATGCTTACGAAGGAATTTTGCAATTACCTACAAAAGCAAGGTTTGGTGTATATGTGGCATATAAGTATTATCTATCTCTATTTAAAAAAATACGTAAAACACAGCCAACAAAAATTTTAGAAACTCGTATTAGAATACCCGATTTTTATAAGGCAATAATTTTGGCTAAAGCTAGCCTTCGTACTCAATTAAACATGTTATAAATTTTGCAACAACTTATTTTAGTTAATGAAAATGATGAGCCTATTGGTGTAGCCGAAAAAATGGAGGCTCATCAAAAAGCTTTATTACACAGAGCTTTTAGTGTTTTTATTTTTAATGATGAAGGAAAAATGCTTTTGCAGCAAAGAGCGGTAAGTAAATACCATAGCGGTGGCTTGTGGACAAATGCATGTTGCAGTCACCCATACGTAGGACAACAAATACATGAAGCAGCACAAAAAAGATTGCAAGAAGAAATGGGTTTTTCCACTGCTTTACAAAAGGCTTTTACATTTACTTACAAAGCTAATTTTGAAAACGGCTTAACTGAGCATGAATACGATCATGTATTTATTGGTGAATACAATGGAGTTATTTCGCCTTCGGCAGATGAAGTAGAAGATTATTGCTACAAAACAATTGCAGAAATTGAAGAAGAAATAATTAATTACTCAACTAAATATACAGAGTGGTTTAAAATTGCTTTTCCGTTATTAAAAACTTATTTAGCAGAAAACAAGAAATAGCAAATTATAAAATACATTTGCTTTGTAAACAACATGCAAAAAAGTAAAACAGCAATTATTATTGGAAGTGGAGTGGCAGGTTTAGCTACAGCTATTCGTCTTCAATTAAAAGGCTATACTGTTACTGTTTACGAAAAAAATAGTTACCCAGGTGGTAAACTTTCAGCCTTTGAAAAACAAGGCTATCATTTTGATGCTGGACCATCTTTATTTACACAACCACAAAATATTGAAGAGTTATTTACATTAGCTAATGAACCTATTGAAGAATATTTTACATATCAACCTGTAACTATTAGTTGTAAATATTTTTATGAAAATGGTAAAGTACTACATGCCTATGCTAATGCTGCTGATTTTGCTAATGAGCTGCAAGAGCAATTAGGCGAAAATGCAGATAGTATTAAAAAATATTTAAACAATGCAGATAAGTTATATAACAATGTAGGTGAGGTATTTTTAAATCATTCTTTACACAAGCGTAAAACATGGGTTAATAAAAAAATTGTTAAGGCATTAAGATCGGTAAAACTATCTCATCTTTTTAAAACATTGCATGGCTATAATAC
>JAGNRZ010000091.1 GCA_017988335.1 Ferruginibacter sp. | reverse complement strand
CCCTTCAACAGCTTTGTCATAAGCTGCAGGGTCACCTGCGTCTATTGACTGTAATATGTGAATTGCTTCTTGTACTTTTTGGGTCGTCATAATATGGCTGCTAACGCAATATTATACGAAAGTTACGAATTTTCAAAATTTATAACGTTAACATAAACAATGTGTTGATGGCTGTATTTTTGCATTGCCGAAAAATTGTTTTAATAAATTTGTTATTTTCCAGTAATTTATTTTTACAGTCATTAATTTATTGATATTCAGATTTTTAATGACTGCAATTTTGTATTGTTGTATTTCTGACTATTTTTCAATGTATTTTTATCATATATCAATATGAGCCTTTTACCGCCTGTTTTACTTTGTACATATCCCCATTTGATACCGACTTTACAACCACTATAAACCTGCTTAGTACTTACTATTGCTGCTTTATAAATACAATTTACTGATTATTAAAAAACCCATAAAATCTTTACGACTTTATGGGTTAAATTTAGTTGCTTATAATATTTTATCTAGCTACGTTAACAGCTCTTTTTTCTCGTATTACTGTTACTTTTATTTGCCCAGGGAAAGTCATTTCGGTTTGTATTTTTTGTGCTATTTCAAAGCTTAATTTTTCGCTATCACCATCGGTTACTTTATCGGCTTCTACAATTACACGTAACTCTCTACCGGCTTGTATAGCATAGGCTTTTTCTACACCATTGTAAGCAAGTGCCATGTTTTCAAGGTCTTTAATACGCTGTATGTATTGCTGCATTATTTCTCTTCTTGCACCTGGCCTTGCACCGCTAATAGCATCACAAGCTTGTATAATAGGAGAAATAACGTATTGCATTTCCATCTCATCGTGGTGAGCACCTATGGCATTTACCACCGCAGGGTTTTCGCCATATTTTTCGGCTAATTTAGCACCTAACAACGCATGGCTAAGTTCAGTTTCTTCATCGGGTACCTTGCCAATATCGTGTAATAAACCTGCTCTTTTTGCTAACTTAGGGTTCATACCTAGCTCACTTGCCATTATTGCACAAAGGTTAGCCGTTTCTCTACTGTGCATTAATAAGTTTTGCCCGTAGCTACTTCTAAAACGCATACGGCCTACCATTCTTATCAATTCTTTATGAAGACCGTGTACGCCTAATTCCATAGCTGTACGTTCGCCAATTTCCATTACTTGATCGTCTAACTGGCGTTTTGTTTTTTCTACCACTTCTTCAATTCTTGCAGGGTGTATTCTACCATCGGCAACAAGGCGTTGCAAGCTTAATCTAGCTATCTCTCTACGTAATGGATCAAACGATGAAAGTACAATAGCTTCTGGTGTATCATCTACAATTAAATCTACACCTGTAGCGGCTTCTATAGCTCTAATATTTCTTCCTTCTCTACCAATAATACTGCCTTTTATTTCATCGCTTTCTAAATTAAAAACGGTAATGCTGTTTTCAATAGCAGCTTCTGCGGCTGTACGTTGTATAGTTTGTATTACAATTTTACGGGCTTCTTTACCAGCTTTTTGCTTAGCATCTTCAATAATTTCTTGTTGTAATGCAATGGCTTTGGTTTGGGCTTCTTGCTTTAAACTTTCAATTAATTGTGCTTTAGCATCTTCGGCTGTAAGGTTGGCCACTTTTTCAAGGCGGCGTATATGCTCTTCTTGATGTTTTTCAAGCTCTGTACGCTTTGCATTTACAACCTCAATTTGGCGATTAAGGGTTTCTTTAATGGCATCGTTTTCCTTTATCTGCTTTTCAAGATTTTGGTCTTTTTGGTTTAACGATTGCTCTTTTTGCTTAATGCGGTTTTCGCCTTCTATAATTTTTTGATTGCGTTGTAGCACTTCTTTATCATGCTCTGCCTTAAGTTGTACAAACTTTTCCTTAGCTTCTAGTAATTTTTCTTTTTTAAGGTTTTCGGCCTGTAAATTGCCATCGGCAATAATTCGTTGAGCTTGTTGCTCTGCATCTTGTACTTGTTTTTGGGTGTTTTTGGCAAATATTAATTTACCCAGCAGGGTGCCGCCAAGTAATGCGGCTACGGCTATAATAATATATATTACTATTGGTTCCATTTATTTTTTCTGTTTTAAATCGGTTCAAAATCGTATAAATTCCCTCCAAACGCATAAAATATGGCAAAAGGTGTTAATTAGCGAAGATAAGAAATTTGTTGAGGAAAATAATCAATAGTTAAACTATTGATAAAGAATGCCTAAAGGTTTTTATCAATTGCTTTTTCAAGGTTTAGAAGACTATCTAAAAAAGTAGTGGGAACTATACCGTCTGATTTTTCGACAGCTTGTGTTGCATACCAAATTAAAACCATGGCAATATAATCTTGCATATCCTTGCCAGCAAATGCGGTTTTAAATTCTATAATTTTTTCGTTAATGGTTTTTAATGTGCTACGGATGGCTTCCTCATCTGCCGGATTAGTTTTTATACGATAGGTTCTATCGCCAATTACAATATTTATAGGAATGAGTTCTGCCATTTGTTATTCACTTAAAAAAGTAATGCACTTGTCTATTTCTTTTATGTACTGATTAATATTTTTTTCAAAAGCCTTTTTTTCTTCGGCACTTAAATTGCCTAAGGAAGCTTTGGCTATATGTACCTGTTGTTGTAATGTATTTATTTTTTCCTCAGCTAGTTTTTTTTCTTGCTGTAGCTCTTGCAACAATTTTGTTTGCCGCTCATTGTCTTTTTGTAATTGCTGATAATTCTTCAACAATTGTTGTAGCTTTTGATTAATGCGGTTAATATGTTGTTCTAACTCTTGCAAATTATTTTCTTATTTCGGCTCCTAACTCTTTTTCGTAAGATGAAATTATTTTATTCATCATGCTATCAATTTCTTTATCAGTCAATGTTTTTTCTTCATCTAAAAAAGTAAAGCTTACTGCCATACTTTTTTTACCAGCCCCTAATTTGTCGCTTTCAAACACATCAAATAAATTTATGTTTTTTAGCTTATTTATTTTAGTGGCATAAGTAGCATTTTCTATTTGTTGATAGGTTAATGATTTATCTACAACCAATGATAAATCTCTCTGTACAGCAGGATACTTGGCAATTTCAGCATACATTAATTTTTGCTTTTTTGTTAACTGCAATACTTTATCCCAATTAATATCTGCATAAAAAACTGGTTGTTTAATATCCATTTTAGTTGCATCAGCTTTTTCAACTTCCTTAACCTCAGCAATTATATCATTTTCTTTTTTTAACACAATTGCATTATTTTCAATAACAACATCTTTAATAGCTAAACCAACAACGTTTAATATGTTTTGAACTACTCCTTTAGCAAAATAAATATCTGTTTTAGCAGCTTTACTATGCCAACTGTCTATTGTTTTATTGCCAGTAATGTATAAGCACAAATGATTAGCCTCTGCATACTTTCCTACTTCGGTAGTAGAATAGGTTTTGCCAAATTCATAAAAACAAATATTGGTATTTTTTCTGTTGATGTTGTGTGTAATAGTTTGTAAACCTGTCTGTAACATACTTGGTCTTAGTACATCTAACTCTGCACTAAGGTTGTTCATCATTTTTACTGTGTTTTGCAAAGTGGTATCATCAAAATACGCACTATTGGTAATGCTATTAGTAAAAATTTCGTTAAAGCCTAAGCCCACTAAGTAGTTGCTTACCTTTTCTTGATAAATATGTTGATGGGCAAGGGTTTCAACGGCTGGGGCAATGGTTATGTATTGTGGTATTTCTACATTATCAAGCCCATCAATACGCATTATTTCTTCTACTAAATCGGCAGGTATGCTAATATCTGGTTTGCTAAAAGGCACTTTTACCCAAAGTTCGTCCATGCCTTCTTTTATAATTTCAAAACCAAGACTACTTAAAATATTTTTAACCGTATCTCCATGATAATTTTTACCACTTAGTTTTTTTAGGTAATGATACTTTAATGCAACTTCTGTTTTTTCTTTAGGTGTTGGATAAACATCAATAATATCGCTTGCAATTTCGCCACCAGCTATTTCTTTAATAAGCATAGCGGCTCTTTTTAAAACATTTACTGTATTGCTAATATCTACACCTTTTTCAAAACGAGTGGCAGCATCTGTACGTAATCCATGGTGTAAACTTGATTTACGAATACTTGTAGGATTAAACCATGCACTTTCTAAAAATATATTTTTAGTGGTGTTTTTTACACCACTATTTAATCCACCAAAAACGCCACCAATACACATGGGGGTTTCGTTACCATCGCAAATCATTAAATCGCTAGCACTTAGTTTTCTTTCTTTTTCATCTAACGAAATAAATGGAGTGCCTTCTGATAAATTTTTTACTATTACTTTTTTGCCTTCAATAATATCTGCATCAAAAGCATGTAAAGGTTGCCCAGTTTCGTGTAAAATATAGTTGGTAATATCAACAATGTTATTAATACATTTTACACCAATAGCTTTTAATTTTTGTTGCAGCCACTTGGGGCTTTCTGCAATAGTAACACCCTGTATGCTAACACCTGCATAGCGTTGGCAGGCATCGGTGTTTTCAACTACTACTTCTAATTGTAAGCCTTGATGCTCAACTTTAAAGTTATTTTTAAATGGACTTTTAACTAAAGTATCTTTTTTATTATGATGACTTAAGTAAGCACATACATCTTTTGCCACTCCAAGGTGACACATAGCATCCATACGGTTAGGCGTTAAGCCAATTTCAAAAATTGTATCGGTATATGGGTTAAAATATTCTGCCGCAGGTGTGCCTATAACCACATCATTTGGTAAAACTAAAATACCTGCATGGCTTTGTCCCATACCAATTTCATCTTCTGCACAAATCATTCCATGGCTTTCACTACCACGTATTTTGGCTTTTTTCATGGTAAGTGGCTCACCAGTTGTAGGGTAAATGGTTGTGCCTATGGTAGCTACTACCACTTTTTGCCCTTTGGCTACATTAGGTGCACCGCAAACAATTTGCAAGGGTTCAGCTTCGCCTATATTTACTTTGGTTAAACTTAATTTATCAGCATCTGGGTGTTTTTCACATTCTAATACTTCACCAATTACCAATCCTTGTAAACCACCTTTTATTTCTTCAAAATTTTCCATGCTTTCTACCTCCAAACCAATAGCCGTTAAAATTTTACTTAATTTTTGAGGCTCTACTTGCTCTGGCAGGTATTCGCTAAGCCAATTGTAACTAATCGTCATTTGTTAATGTTGTTTCTTTAATTAGGTGCAAAGATAGTTTTTTAAGGGCTTAGGATAAAATAGGTAAAAACCAGCTATTTTTTTGTAAAAAAAATGTACATTTTGGTGCAGAAAGATTTTTTCAATATTTCCAAATTGTTAACAAAAACCAGTCAATTCAAATTTTTATTGAGTTTTATATGTTAATAAACCTGTTAGTAACGCCTTAATAAACTAACTTTAGGTGTTAATTTGATGTAGATAATAACTTGAAAATACTACAAATACCTTTTGTGAATAACGCAATTGATTTTTTGCATTTATCTTAGCCGCCCTGCACAATTTTTTTGTGCCAAACAAAAACAGCAACCTAATAAACAAAATGGAATTAACTAATTTAAATAAAGATAGAAAGACGGGTAGACGAAAATCGCCGCTGGATTTAAATACCATGATGTATGGTAAAGTACCACCACAAGCCAAAGAGTTAGAGGAGGCTGTTTTAGGTGCTATAATGCTAGAAAAAAGTGCATTTGATACCGTAGTTGAAATTTTAAAGCCAGAGTGTTTTTATAGCGATGCTAACCAGCGTATTTATAAAGCCATGCAAGGGCTTGCTATAAAAAGTTTACCCATAGATTTATTAACGGTAGTAGAAGAATTAAAGTTTAGAGAAGAGCTTGAAATTGTTGGAGGTCCTTATTATGTTTCAAAACTTACAAACGCTGTAGTTTCTAGTGCTAATATTGATGCACATAGCCGTATTGTTTTGCAAAAATTTATTCAACGAGAATTAATACGCATTAGCGGCGAAATTATTGGTGATGCTTATGAAGATAGCACCGATGTGTTTGATATGCTAGATGAAGCTGAAGGAAAGCTTTTTGAAATAACAAACAATCACTTACGCAAAAACTTTGATAGTATAGATACTGTATTGGTAAAAACCATACAGCGTATTGAAGATATGCGTAACAGGCAAGAAGATATAACAGGTGTGCCTACTGGCTTTCCAAGTATGGATAGAATTACATATGGTTGGCAACCTACGGATTTAATTGTATTAGCAGCAAGACCATCTGTGGGTAAAACTGCTTTTGCACTTAACCTTGCCCGTAGTGCAGCACTGGATCCTCATAAACCAACACCTGTAGGGTTTTTTAGTTTGGAAATGAGTAGTAGCCAGTTGGTACAACGTATATTAAGTGCAGAAAGTGAAATATGGTTAGAAAAAATTGCCAGAGGAAAATTAGAGGAGCATGAAATGAAGCAATTGTACAAAAAAGGAATTGAACGCCTAAGTAAAGCACCTATATTTATTGATGATACTGCCGCCTTAAATATTTTTGAATTAAGAGCTAAGTGTAGAAGATTAAAAAATAAACACAATGTAGGGTTGATAATTATTGACTACCTACAATTAATGAGTGGTGCTGGCGAAAATAGAAATGGTAATAGAGAGCAAGAAATTAGTAGAATATCGAGAGATTTAAAAGGACTTGCAAAAGAATTGCAAGTACCTATAATTGCCTTATCACAATTAAGTAGAGAGGTAGAAAAAAGAAAAGAGGGTGCTAAAATTCCACAGTTGAGTGACCTTAGAGAATCGGGTGCTATTGAACAAGATGCCGATATGGTAATGTTTTTATACCGACCAGAGTATTATGATATTACAGCCAACGAATTTGGCGAAAGTAACAAAGGCGAAACCTATGTAAAAATTGCCAAGCATCGTAATGGTAGTTTAGATACTGTAAAACTTAAAGCTTTACTACATATTCAAAAGTTTATTGAAGATGAAAGCGGTGGTGGCGATTTTAACCCTGGTTTACCACAAGGCGGTAATTGGAAACCTGTTGCTGGGCTTGATGGAGGTGGTGGTAACGATGCAAAGCTATATATAGAAAAAGGTAGTAAAATGAATGATGGAAAGTTTGACGAGGAGGCACCGTTTTAAAAAATTTAAATCTTTGATTAAATATAATAATGAATCGAAAGCGAATACCCATAAATAACACTCGTACACCAGCACTTGAGGATGATATGGAATTTAAGGAAAATAAATGTTCAGTAAAAGCAAGAAAAGTTTTTGTTGAACATCATAATATCTCTCTTGATATTTGGTATGATAAGCATTATCTTGATAGGTATCAACATGGGGATGAAAATGGCAAAAGAGACGGAATAGATCCTTCAATAATTGGAAAACTAATACGAAAATCAATTCATTACCTTATTGTTTTTAGTGCCGCAATAAAGAATTTTAATTTTTTAAACCCCACTAAAACTCAAAATCCAATTCGGATTGTTTTACGTGATAGCAATGTGCCTGAAATATTAAATGTAGCTATTGAAGCTCATATAATTTCTCCAACAAATTATGAAATAACTGTTAAAACTGCAATGCTAATCGAAAATTTTAAGATGGCAACTGGTCAATATATGATTGATTCTCAGGGAGATGCAATTTCTCTACTTAAATTTGAAAATAAAACGTTTATTGAGGTTTTTTCATTTTAATTTTTTACTACTTTGAAGTGTGAAAATAGTTTCTTACTTTTGTTACAAGAAATTTAAGACAGGGGAAGAAACTGAAATGCTGAAAAGCCGGTAACTTACCTGAAAAGTCTTATTAAAAAGAGCCGCTTAATTGCGGCTTTTTTGCGTAAATAAATTTATCTAAAATATTATTATGCCCCTACCTTTTTTTTATAACCAAGATATTACACCCTCATCTACACAAATAATTTTAGATGAAAATACCAGCAAGCATATTGTACAAGTTTTGCGTATGCAAAATGGCGAACAGTTGCAACTTACTAATGGCACAGGCGATTTATTCACTTGCGAAATAATAGATGATAACAGAAAGAAGTGTGTTGTAAAAATTTTAAGTCACTCACTATTCACTACTCACCACTCACAAATTACCATTGCCATTTCACTGTTAAAAAACACTACTCGTTTTGAATGGTTTTTAGAAAAAGCAACTGAAATAGGCGTTACACAAATTGTACCGCTTATATGTGATCGTACCGAAAAAACTGCTTTTAAATTTGAACGGCTAAATAGTATTTTAATAAGTGCTATGTTGCAAAGCCAGCAATGTTGGTTGCCTGTATTGCAGCAGCCGCAAAACTTTGATAAATTTATTACTCAACAATTTGAAGATACTACAAAGCTTATTGCACATTGCGAAAACGAAGAATCGAAAAAACCACTCACCACTCACCACTCACTACTCACCAATAAACTAATTTTAATTGGTCCAGAAGGTGATTTTAGTAAAGATGAAATTGAATTGGCTTTACACAATAATTTTGAGCCTGTTAGTTTAGGTAATACAAGATTGAGGACTGAAACGGCTGGAGTAGTAGCAGCAGCTTTATTTGTTTTTTAATTGACTATCCTTCACGATTTATAATTTAAGATCAGTTAATTAATTCCAGATCAAGTAAGAAGTATATTGCTAATAATAATGGAATGGAATACAAACTCTGAAAAGTAGAATTCAATTATTATTTATCGTATTAATAAAGTACACGTCTACAATAAACACTATGAACTAATACTAATTACGTATATATTTGATACAAAATGAAACTATTTTTACAAAATGCAAAATACAGCCAATCAACATAAAATAATATGTGTAGTTGAAGATAATCATGAGCTTAGGGAAGGGCTTGGCTTAATTGTAAGTATGACAAATGATTTTATACTTGGGGGCTTATTTGCTAATGCCGAAGAGGCAATACAAAAAGCACCATTGGTGAAGCCAGATGCTGTTTTAATGGATATTAGCTTACCTGGCTCTAGTGGGATAGAGTGTACCATGTATTTAAAAAATGTAATGCCACACTTACAAATATTAATGTGTACTTCTTATGAAGATAACGACAAAATTTTTAGCAGTTTAAAAGCAGGGGCAAGTGGTTATATACTTAAAACCGAAGGCCCAATAAAAATTTTAGAAGCATTAAAAGATATGCTAAATGGCGGTAGCCCAATGAGTGCAAGTATTGCCCGGAAAGTAGTAGCAAGTTTTAATACAATAAACACATCTACAACAAAAGTATTACAGGTTTTAACAGACAGGGAAAAACAACTGCTTGAGTGCCTTTCTACAGGTATGATGAATAAGGAGGTTGCTGCAAATATGCAAATAAGTATTGCAACAGTACGAACACATATACAAAACATTTACGAAAAACTACATGTAAATACCAGAGTAGAGGCTGTAAACTTATTTTTAAAAAGATAAGTAACTTTTTTAAAAACCTAAAGAGCTTAATAAAAAATATATTTAAATTGACATATCCTTTTATGAAATTGGTATAAAGAAGCAATTCAAATTAGGAAATGTCTTGAATAATATACACCAGAATTAAAGATGGTAATAAAGCTTTGAAATTTATAAATAAAAGGAAGCAGTTGTGAAAATTAATTGCTTAAATTAAAATTGGCGTAAAAAATAAAAATTGCAATATATCAAATATATACTAGCACTATTTTTTCAGTTAATATTATTCGTCGAAAAGAGTAATAGCCAAATTCCATTAAAATTCCGCTACTTTTCTGTTTCCAAATTAGGAACTGAAGAAGGCCTTAGTCAAGGAAGCAATTATTTTAGATATGAGGATAATTTAGGGTATATGTGGATTACAGCTAATGATGCAATTAATAGATGGGATGGGTTAAATATTAAAGTCTACAAAAGTAATCATTATTTTAAAAACTGTGCTTTGCTGCGTCAAGGATATAATTTTGTTGAGGATTATAAAAATGATATTTACATAGGAAGTACGGCTGGACTATATCAGTTTCACAGAAAGTTAAATATTTTTACAACTATTACTATTTTCGATTCATTATCTACAATTACTATTCCAATTGCTGTAAATAATGGAAAGTTATGGTGCTATAATAATAAGTATCAAATAGCTTCCTATGACCTTAAATCCAAAGAAATTAGGCATTACGAAGGGCCAAAAATGCTACCAATGGTGGGAACACATGCCTATAATCTTGCTCAAGGTACTTTTTTTTATAAAAAAAGCTTTATAGACAAAGCAGGAAATATTTGGCTTGCAAATAACACTACTTTAGCAGCTTTTAATTACAAAAACAATACAAGCAAATTCTTTTTAACAGACCAAGTAACTAACCAAACCTATTCTGATGGACTTGGATTTAAGATTGAAAATAAAATAGAGTCTTTTGTTTACAGAGAAACCGACCAAACAATAATGCTAGGTACAAGTAATGGGCTTATACATTTTAATATGATAAGTCAAAAGGCGACATATATACCTACCATTAAAGATGTTAAATTAAATTGGGTGAGAGAAATATGCCTTTATAAAAATGATTTTTTATGTATGACACAAAAAGGACTAATCATTTATAATACCAATGAAAAGAACGCTTTTTATTTTAAAGAAAACTTAAGTAAATCAACTTTTTCATTTAATCCTATAAATATTGGAGTAGATAAATCAGATAGAATTTGGCTTTGCAAAATTGGAGAAGGATTTAGAATTTTAGATTTTAAAAATAAACCTTTTTATAAGGAGGGTACAAGTGCAGATACAGGTTACTTGCCACCTGGAAGAATTATGGGCATGGCCGAATTACCTAATCATGAAATTTTAATTTCTGTAGGCAAAGTAAAAGTAATCCAAAATAATATTTCAAGAAATATTAGAACAATTAAAAGTGATGGAACAATAGAAAGTTACAATGATATTTTAATAGCAGACAGTTTTAGAAATGTGGTATGGAAATGTGGGTATAATAAATTAATGTATTACCATCCCATTTCTCAAAAAAACACAGAAGTAATTTTTAAAAATCGAGGAACTGGTTCGGTGCCAGTAACCAATCATTTAGTACCAATTAGTAAAAACGAAATATTGTTAGCAGGAAGTGGGGGCTTATATCAATACATTGAAGCTAAAAAGGTTTTTACACCAATAGAATCGTTGCCCAATAAAATGGCATTTTACATAAACCCAATAAGTAATAATAGGTTTTTAATTAGTTATTTAAATGAAGAAATGCTTCTAGTTAAAAAAAATGAAAATCAATCATATAGTGTTGAAAAAAAAATATTACCTGGTGTTTTTCCTTTTTATGTTTGGGAAGATGTTATAAAAAAACAATTTTGGTTAGCTTCAAACATTGGTTTATTTATTACAGATGAAAAGTTTAAAATAATAAAAAAAATAGACGAAAATAATGGTTTAGCTGGTGCTTACATTTATGGATTATTAAGTGATGATATTGGAAATATTTGGGTGAGCCACGGACATGGAATAAGTAGTATTGATAAATCCACATTTAAAATTACAAATTATGGAAAAGAGGATGGTTTACAAGATTGGGATTTCAATAATCGCAGTTTTTTAAAAACAAGCGATGGAACATTGTATTTTGGTGGTGTAAACGGATTTAATTATTTTAAACCACCGTTACAACAAAATCAATTTTATAAACCTTTACTGTATATTGATGCAATAAATTATGAACAGAAACCCTACTTACAAGATACTAATTTTAATTTAGTAAATAAGGTAAGGCTTAATGCTGGAATTCAGAATATTGAAATTAAAGTAAATATCGCCTCACTAGATGCAGCTTCATCATATCAAATAATTTACCGTATAAAAAATAAAAATGTAAAATGGACATACATTACTAACCCAGCAAATATTTCTCTATATAATTTAGCTCCTGGCACTTATATTTTAGAAATGGGTGTTTATGATAAGTTTAGTAAAATTGAACAACTACAGAAAGAAGTAGTTATAGAAATCATCCCCTTTTTTTATCAAACAAATTGGTTTTGGATTATTGTGGGCTTTTTTATTTCCTGTATTATTTTTTGGATAATAACCAATCAAAGGTTAATTAAACAAAAAAGAAAATATGAACAGCAGTTGAGCTTAGAAATAGAAAAAAAACGTATTAGTAATGATTTGCATGATGATATAGGAGCCAGCATAAGCTC
>JAGNRZ010000004.1 GCA_017988335.1 Ferruginibacter sp. | reverse complement strand
GTACTTAGATATACAATAACAAATTTATCTCCTTGTACACCAACAACTAGTGATATAAGCATTACTAGTACATGTGCTGCATTACCTGTAAAAATTGTAAGTTTTGAGGCTACACCAGCCATAAATAAGCAGGTGCAACTTACTTGGAAAGTTTCTGCCGAAATTAATGTGGAGGCATACGAAATAGAATATAGCAATGATGCGTTAAACTTTACAAAAATTGGAACTGTACCAGCAACTAGTAGTAATAATTACAGCTATCTACATGCTTTTCCAAACGATGGACATAATTATTATAGATTAAGAGTAATTGAAAAAGATAGCAAAATAAGCTATAGCGAAGTAAGAAATGTGGATTTTAGAAGTAATAATGCTGTAAATATTTATCCAAATCCATCAAGCGATGTTGTAAAAATTTTGGTGAATACTCCATTGCAAAATCAACAATCATCTATACAAATATATTCGATGGATGGTAGAATAATTTATCAACGTGTAACGGCTTCATTAAAGCAAACAGAGAGTATAGACATTAGCAAATTAGCTGTTGGCACCTATATGCTAAAACTAATTACAAAAGATAATTTAGTAAATAAGAAATTTGAAATTGTAAGGTAAAATTGTTTGTTTATTATAGGTTCAAGGATGCTTCCAGTATGGGAGTGTCCTTTTTTTATTGACATAATAACTGTAAGTATAGAAGATATTACTTATACCAATTAGTAGAACCTATAAATGCTCTAATCTTCTATTAACAAATGTATTCCAAATAATGCTCTTTTATACCAAAAAAGTCTTTGGCATTTTTTATTTTTTGTAAAATAGTGTCATCTTTTGGCTTGTTTGTTTTTTCGCCAACTATCATAATATTTTTATGCGTATGAGCATCTGTAATAAACTCAAATACTTTTGTTTTGTAACCATGGTACTCCATAATCATTGCTCGTATTGCATCGGTAACCATTTCGGCTTGGCGTTCTAAAAAAATACCATGTTGTGTAATAAAGCTAACATCGTTTTGTGTTTTACTTTTAGTAATTTCTTTACGTATTTGCTTGTGGCAACAAGGGGCAACTACAATTAAATTGGCATTAGCTTTTATTCCTTTGGCAATAGCATCGTCGGTTGCAGTATCGCAGGCATGTAAAGCAATAAGCACATTTATATTTGTGGCATTGTATTTTTCAATGCTACCTTCTTCAAAATGCAAATTGGTAAAATTGCTTTTTTGTGCAATGCTGTTACAAAGGGTAACCAAATCTTTTCTAAATTCAACGCCTGTTATTTTTGTATTTACATGTAACATATGGGTTAGGTAGTCATACAGTGCAAAAGTTAAGTAACCTTTGCCACTGCCCATATCTACTACGTTTAACACTTCTTTTTTGGGCAGCTCTTTTAATAATGAACTTAGTATTTCTATATAGTGATTTATTTGCTTGTATTTGTCCTGAGCAGCTTTAAAAACGTTTCCATTATTATCCGTAATACGTAAGGCGGTTAAATACGCCTTTTCTTTTGTGGTAATTAAATGATTTTTTTTATTATCATGCTGTAAAGAAGGTAATATATTTTTTGAAGCCTTTATTTTTTTTGATGTAAAAACTCCTTGCTTTTCTTCAAGCAACAAATCAAACTCGGTAGTAAATAAAGTGGCAAACTTAAATCCATTGTTTAACTCATTTTCAATTTCTATAGCGCCATCTTTAATGCTGTAATTTTTTACAATATCTTTTGTCTTGTATCTATAGGTAAAGCTTAATTTTTCTTCACCTTTTAGTATTGTTTTTTTTATATAAATATTTTTAAAATCATTCACAGTTCCTTTGTAATTACCTAGTGTAATAGATACAAATATATTTTGGGCACAACTATTTATAATAGCTTCAATGAAAAGATTAGTTTGCGGCATGTAGTATTATTGTTATTACAAAACTATCTTAATAATACCTATTTTAAGTATTAAATAGTTCAATCCCTTTTCAGTAGGCATAATGCCATCTAAGATTTCAACGTAGTCCTTCGGACTACTTAGTAAATCAATAATACACGTTTGCATATTACAAAATAAATTAATAACTTAGTTTATGCCCCAATTTAACCCAACACCTATTTGGAAGCATTCGCCCTTTGTTCGAATATTACTTCCACTATGCCTAGGAATTTTACTGCAATGGTATTGGCAAATACCTACTTACTTTATTTACATTTTATTAGGTATTACTATTGCAGTTTCAATGAATTTTTATTTTTTATCCATTTCAAGTAACTATAAGTTGCAGTTGGTAAAAGGTATATTTTTATTTTTGTTGATTGTTTCTGCCGGCTTGCTACTTACCCACTTTAACAATAGCAGTAAAAATAAAAACTGGTATGGGAATGCCTATAAAACCAATGATTTTTTATTAGTAAGAATAGATGAGCCGCCGGTAGAAAAAAACAAATCGTATAAAGCGGATGCTTTTGTAGAGGCTATTATAAGAAACGATTCTGTAATTCATGCACAAGGTAAAATTTTACTCTATTTTTCAAAAGATTCGGCAGCAGGACAATTAAAGTATGGCGATAAAATAGTAATAAATAAAAATATTCAGCCAATTAAAAACGCAGGGAACCCCGGAGGTTTTAATTATAAAAGGTATGCCTCTTTTCAACAACTTTTTCATAATGCCTTTTTAAAAGATAAAGATTGGGAAAAAACAACACAAGCAAGAACAAATGGTTTTAAGCAATTTATTTTTAAAACAAGAGCTACAATTTTATCCATCTTACAAAAAAATATAGAAGGTAATAAAGATGAATTAGGCATAGCCGAAGCATTATTAATAGGCTATACAAATGATTTAGATAAGGATTTAGTACAAGCCTACAGCAATACTGGTGTAGTACATATAATTGCCATAAGCGGCATGCACTTAGGCCTAATTTATGTAATGCTGGTTTGGTTATTTAGTAAGCTGCCTGTTATTAAAAAATCAAAAGTTGTACAAGTAATTTTAATATTAAGTTGTTTGTGGATGTTTTCATTACTTACTGGTGCTTCTGCATCTGTACTACGTTCCGCAGTAATGTTTAGTTGTATTGCTATAGGCAAAAATTTTGTAAGGCAATCTTCTATTTATAACTCGTTAGCGGCTTCTGCATTTATATTGTTATGTTTTAATCCTTATTATCTGTGGGATGTAGGTTTTCAATTAAGCTATTTAGCCGTAATTGGTATAGTGGCTTTTCAAAAGCCAATATACAACAGCATCTATATCAAAAATAAATGGGTAGATAAAGTTTGGAAATTAACAGCGGTATCTATTGCAGCACAACTACTCACATTTCCAATTTGTATCTATTATTTTCATCAATTCCCTAATTTATTTTTATTAACCAACCTTATTGCTGTGCCCCTGTCAAGTATTATACTTTATGTTGAAATTGTTTTGATTGCATTAAGCTGGATTCCATTTGTTGGGCAATGGCTAGGTAAACTAACACAAGGCTTAGTTTGGCTAATGAATAAAATAATACTTTTTGTAAATGATTTTTCATTTGCTGTGTGGGATAAATTACCTTCTACAATGTTTACAACAATACTATTATATGCTACAGTAATTGGCTTTAGTAGTTGGTTAATTAACAAAAGAAAGCACTATTTAAAAGTAGCATTAGCTTTAATGCTTTGCTTTGTTGGACTACAATCTTTTTTAAACTGGCAAGTAAAAAAGCAAGAAAAATTTATAGTGTATAATGTGCCACAACATCAAGCTGTTGATTTTATAAGTGGCGATAAATACAAATTTGTAGGCGACAGTATTTTATTGGTAGATGGTATTTTGCAAAATTTTCATTTAAAACCAGGTAGAATAAAACTGCAGTTAAATCAACGAGTAGATAGTTTATCTAATTGTTTTAATACGAATGATTTTTATCAATTTAATAATAAGAAAATACTTTTGCTTGATAATCCCTTGCTTTTTGATAGTTTATCCAGCAAAATAAATGTTGATATTGTTGTAATCTCAAAAAATCCAAAACTCTACATATCGCAACTAGTAAGTGTTTTCAATTGTAAAACCATTGTTTTTGACGCAAGTAACAGCCTGTGGAAAATTGATAGATGGAAACAAGATTGCGATAAGCTAAATTTGCAGTATTATTCAGTTCCAGATAGCGGAGCTTATGTATTAGACCTTTAACTGCACTTTTTCAATGACAAAAAAAATTAAGTCTGCTTTAATTTCCGTTTTTTATAAAGACGGATTAGAAAACATTATTAAGTTACTACACCAACATAATGTAACTATATACTCTACCGGAGGTACTCAAAAATTTATAGAAGATTTGAAAGTGCCATGTGTGCCAGTAGAAAATTTAACAACCTATCCTTCTATTTTAGGAGGTAGAGTTAAAACATTACATCCTACAGTTTTCGGAGGCATTTTAGGTAAACGAGATGATGCACAGCATGTAGCCGAAATGCAACAATACAATATACCTGAAATTGATTTGGTAATTGTTGACTTGTATCCTTTTGAAGAAACAGTAGCTTCCACAACCGACGAAACTGCTATTATAGAAAAAATTGATATTGGTGGGCCAAGTATGATACGTGGAGCAGCAAAAAACCATAAAGATGTTGTGGTAGTAGCAGCCAAAAAAGATTATGTTTTATTAGAAGAAATTTTGCAAACACAAAATGCTGGAACCACAATAGAGCAACGCCGTATGTTTGCCATAAAAGCTTTTGATGTGTGTACTGGCTATGATATGGCTATTAGTAACTACTTTAACAGCACTCAATTTGTAAATCCATTTAATAAACAAAAAAGTGTATTACGCTATGGCGAAAACCCACACCAGCAAGGCGTTTTCTATGGCAATTTGCATGAACTGTTTACACAATTAAATGGTAAAGAGTTATCGTATAATAATTTGGTAGATGTAGATGCTGCCATGCAATTAAAGGCAGATTTTTTTGATGAAGCTGATGCATTATTTGGTATTATAAAGCATACCAATGTTTGTGGTGTAGCTATAAGAGAAAATGTTTTAGCAGCATGGCAAACTGCTTTAGCTGGCGACCCTGAAAGTGCCTTTGGTGGCGTATTGGTGTGCAATAAAACTATTGATGTTGACACTGCCAATGCTATAAATGAAATATTTTTTGAAGTTTTAATTGCACCATCTTTCACCGAGGAGGCATTAGCTATATTAAAAACAAAAAAGAATAGAATACTCTTACAACTCACTACTCACCATTCACTACTCACTCACCAAACAAAGTCAATTCTAAACGGTATCCTCTCTCAACAAAACGACGAAGGAAACTTTACTGAATGGAAAGAAGTTGGCGGCAGAGAAACAACTGCACAAGAAAAAGAAGATTTAGCTTTTGCCAATATTATTGCTAAGCATTTAAAAAGTAATAGCATAGCATTAGTAAAAAATAAGCAGTTAGTTGGTAAAGGTTGTGGACAAACTAGTCGTATAGATTCGTTACGCCAAAGTATTGAAAAAGCAAAGCAGTTTAATTTTGATTTGCAAGGAGCAGCATTGGCAAGCGATGCTTTTTTCCCTTTTGATGATTGTGTAAAAATTGCACATGCAGCTGGAATTACTTCGTTTATACAGCCGGGTGGAAGTATAAGGGATAACGATAGCATTGAATACTGTAAGCAAAATAATTTGGCAATGGTAATTACAGGATTAAGGCATTTTAAACATTAGATTATTAACCACAGATTAAACAGATTTCTTTCACAGATAACACAAATAAATTCTGTGTAAATCAGAGAAATCAGTGAGAAAAACAAGTATATCAAAACAAAAGGATACATAGCATTAGCCATTACCAGCATTTTATGGGGTACCACTTGGGTTGCCAGTAAACTTGGCGTACATGAACTACCAGCATTGCAAATGGCGGCTATACGTCAGTTTTTAGGAGGTAGTTGTTTTGTATTATTTTTTATTGGGTTTAAAAAATTGCCACTACCTACAGCAAAACAATTTGGGTTTATAATTTTATTAGCCTTACTAATGTTTGTAGGAGCAAATGGCTTAAGCACTTGGAGCTTAAATTATATACCCACTGGTTTAAGTGCATTAATTGGTGCATTGTATCCATTAAGTGTTGTAATAATCGAAGCCGTATTTTACAAAAAAAATAATGCAACACCACTTACTTTTTTGGGCATGGCATTAGGCGTTTTTGGCGTAGGGTTTATTTTTTACGAAAACGCTTTCCATACACAGCCCAAAGGCTTTGGATATGGCTTGGCATTATCCATTACAGCAATGCTTTGCTGGAGTTTTGCAACTGTTTTTATAAGCAAAAGCAAAATGAAATTAAATGCTTACTATAGTGCAGGTTTGCAAATGTTTGTAGGCAGTTTTTTACTTTATTTTTTTGCTAGTGTTACCAAGCAAACAATACCTTTTTCACAAATATCTTCAGTAGGGTGGTGGGCTATAGCCTACTTAGTTATTGCAGGTTCTATTATTGCATTTATAGCTTTTATTTATTCATTAAAAGTTTTGCCACCAGCTATTTCATCTTTATATGCTTATATAAACCCTTTAGTAGCAATGGTTGTAGCTTACTTTGTAGTAAATGAAAAGTTAACCTGGAATATTTTGTGGGCAGCTATTATTACACTTGCAGGGGTGTATTTAGTAAACTATAGCATAAAACGAAATGATAAAAAAGTAATAGAACAAAACGAAATCTAATTAAGAAAATTGGATTATTAATCAAGCCGTATTTCATTTAGCATCATCGTTGCGTCGCACTCTTGTACAAAATATCTTTATTCATCTTTAAAGCCTTTATGCACCTCTTTAATAAATGCTTCATACATGGTTGCCCAGCCTTTAAAATTTTTATCTGTACCTAAAAAATTATTATGAAATATGGTAATTAAAGTGCCGCCAACTTCTCTACAAACTTTATAATACTGCATTAACTCTTCAAAACTTTGCTGTGGTGTTTGCTTTTGTTCATAATAGCAATTAGCATCCATAAAGCAAAACGGATGAATACGTAAATTGGTTTCCTCATTATTTTCTACATCAAACCAATTGAAAGAGGTAGCAACCGATGCTCTAAAACCGTTAATGCTACCGTAGCCCATACTATACTCATTGGTTATGCCAGCATCAAGTAATTGCCTATAGCTTTGCGGCAAATTAAATTTTATAAAATGCTGCCGAGAGTTAATAATGGTTAATTCACTCATCGCTTCCAAATAACTCTTCTCTTTTTTAAGTATAGTAGTATTATTTGCACTTTGCCAACTTGGGTGTATGCCAATGCTATACTTTTTGGCATGTAATTTTATTAATCGCCACAAGGCATTTTTATGTAGAGCAATATTTTTATCGTATTTGCTTGTTTTTTCAGCCAATAAAAAAAAGTATGTAGCCAACAAATTGTATTTATCATGCAAAGCATTCATCCAATCATAACTATTAAAAGGATCTTTTCGTAAGCCTAATAAAACTTTTATTCTTTCCAAAGATGGTTTTTTAATGAAGCCTCCAACATTTCTTACCACACCTTTGTGCTTGTAGCTATAGGCAATATCTATATCGTAAGTAGGCACAAAATTGAATATTGAATGTTGAATATTGAATGTTGAATATTTGTTTTTTATACTTTCAGCAAAATGCTTTACCCATATATTTATTAAAGGAAGATGCAAAAAATTTTCTTTAAAAGCCAAACTATCTTCATGATTATATCTACCATACATATCTTTATTATGAGGCAAATATTCTTCGTATCTACTCAGCAAATAAAAGCTAGCAGCAAAAATATCAAAGGCAATATCACTATTATCTACCTTAAAAAAAGCTTTGTAGTTATTGTATGTAAAGCACTGGATTTGTTGTGGTGAAATGGTTTCTTCAAAAAGTAAGTTAACATTCCCAATCCTTAATTCTTCTTTTTTAATTGGGCTATTGCTATAGTTAATGCAAATGCCAGTATGGTTTTTAAACTCTTCACTATCTATAGTAATACTAAACTCTACCTGCAATAATTGTTTAAAAATAAAATTACAAATGTATTGTAGCCTTGCCGTTGTAGTATGTGAGTATAATAATACCATTAATACAAATTAACGATATTTTTTTAAAGGATTTCGGCTAGCATGAAATACGGAAACTATAATAAGTAAATTTCCTTTAAAATAATAAACAATAATATAAGGAAATGTTTTTGTGAGAGCTTCTCTGTAATATTCGTTTCTGTTTGGAAACCGAGTTGGAAATTTAATTATTTCCTTAATTTTTAAATTAACTTCATTTTCAAATCTGTCGCCTAGCCCATTCTGTTTCATTTCGTACCAAAGCCAAGCATCATAAAACTCCGTGGATGCTTTTTCGGAAAAAACAACGCTTTTCATTTACGTAGTTTTTTTCTGGTTTCAGCTATTTTATTTTTCATTTCCGTCATAGTAACCCCCTTTTTCTTGCCAGATTCAATATCTTTTACATCTTTATCAAAACGGGCAATCAATTTCTCATCTTTCCACCATTCATATTTAGCGATATCACTTTCCACCATAGTAAAAATAGCTTTTACTTTTTTATCATCAGCTGTTTTAATATATGCTTGTAATTTTTCTCTAATGGCTACTGCTCCCATAAAAAATATTTTGTATTCAAATTTACATTTATTTCTTAAACTGCTCTTTCCACATTTCATTAAATGTTTTAGGGCTAAAGTTTAAGTTGCTTCTATTTTGTTTCCATCCTTTAAACAATCCGTTTACAACTTTATTTTTAAGACTTCCGTTACCCATGTTCATCATTCCTCTTTTTAGCGATGCTATCTTCCACATTTTCCAAGCCATTTTTTCACTAAAGGGAGCTAAACCTTCTTCAACACTTTCTTTACGGTTTTCTAAAAGCAGTTCATGCAAATTTATTTTTACAGCACACACTTCGGTACAGTTACCACATAGCGATGATGCAAAACTTAAATGCTTAAACTCCTCCATTCCTTGCATGTTTGGCGTAATTACACTGCCTATTGGGCCACTATACGTAGCTCCGTAAGTATGCCCACCAATGTTTTTATAAATAGGGCAAGCATTTAAACATGCACCGCATCTTATACAATATAAACTCTCTCTTTGCTTTGCATTTTGCAAAATATTTGTACGGCCATTATCTAATAATATTACATACATTTCTTCTGGGCCATCTACTTCACTCTCTTGCTTTGGTCCTGTTACAATAGTATTATACACCGTTATTTTTTGCCCTGTACCAAATGTTGAAAGTAAAGGCCAAAATAAATGTAAGTCGGTAAGGCTTGGTATCATTTTTTCAATACCTACTACTACAATATGTGTTTTAGGAAAAGAACAACTTAGCCTTGCATTACCTTCATTTTCGGTAACAGCAATACCGCCAATATCGCTAATAATAAAATTAGCACCAGTAACGCCAACTTCAGCCTGTGTATATTTTTCTCTTAAAATTTCTCTGGCTTTTAAAGTTAACTGCTCAGGCGTAAGATTTATAGGAGTGCCTAATTTTTCGTTAAACAATTTTGCAACATCTTCCTTGCTTTTATGCATGGCAGGTGTTACAATATGATATGGAGCTTCGCCATCAAGTTGTTGTATATATTCTCCTAAATCGGTTTCTACACTTTCAATTCCTTTTTGTTCTAAAGCATGATTTAAATGAATTTCTTCAGTAACCATGCTTTTACTTTTTACTAAAGTTTTACAATTTTTAGCCTCACAAATTTTTATAATTTCTTCTACTGCTTGAGTAGCATTTTCTGCCCAAACAACTTTGCCACCACGTTTGGTAAATTGTAATTCAAATTCTTCTAATTGTTGGTCAAGCGTTTCAATAGCTCTCCATTTTAAATTTTTAGCCCTTTCTCTAGCTAAATGTACATCGGCAAATTGCTCTTTACCCTTAGGTACAGCAGCATAGTATTTGCCCATGTTAAAATTAATAGTATGCCTATGCTGTAAATCAGCAGCTTTTACTTTACTTTTTTCTAAAAATGTTTGCGATTGTTCCGACATATTTTTTGTTTACCAGCTTTTTGCCCAAAGCAACGGCAGATGGCGACGCTCCGTTCAACATTAGTAATTGGTATCATTTTTTATCAAAGCAAAGATAAACCATTGCAATATATATTACTTTAGTTTTGTTAGTACACCCGTTTGGTAGCTTCCTACTCTATAACTATCCACAAAAGGTACTTCATTGGTTCCCTTACCACTTTGTTTTTTATCGACTAGTTTAATGCTAAAAAACTCTACAGTCATTTTATTGCCTGTTACACAATAGTTATCTACAATGGTATTGTTTTGTACGGTAAATGCACCATGTATGCAGTTGCCGTGTACGTAGCTATCTAAAATAATTCCATCTCTTTCATCTACTATCCAGTGGCCTTTGGCGGTATCAATTGGTTTTAAAATATAAGGTCTATTGTCTTTGCCAGCACCTCCATAAATAATTTGCCAAGTATATTGGTTGGCAGAGTCGGTTGGCAAAATATTTAGTTGCATTTTAAATTTTTGGGTGGGCTTACCAGCCACCATCCATTGCAATTCGCCTTTCCATTTGCCTATAAACTGTTGAGGAAATGTTTTATTTTTTTGAGCTAGTCCTTCCCAAACAATGTTTAAAAATAGTAGAATAAAAAATAATTGCTTCATATCACAAATATACCTTGTATAGGGTATTGTTATTTTATTTAAAAGTAAGTTTCTTTATAAAAAATTGGATATGAAAAAATTAATAGTAGCACTATTTTTATTTTTGATAGCAGGCATAACAGCTAATGCACAAAAAGCAAAAAAAACGGTAAGTAAGCCAAAAACGAAGGTGGTTAAATCCCAAACCACAGTTAATAAGGTAGAATTAGAAATGCTAATTAAGCATGATGATGGCTCTACTACATTTGAAAAACTTAAAACAGGAGATAAGCTAGTGTACGAAGTAAATGCCGGCGGTAGTACTTATAATTTTATTGTTTCGCTAAACAAGGCTAATGTAAAGGATGGATATGATTTTAATTATGAAATGACCAATGAAAATAAAACAAAAGGACATGTAAAATTTTCATTTCAAACATTGTGGGATAGTAAACAGTATGTAAATTATTTTAAAGGTGGTGAGTTAACCTTAAAAGATGCAATTACCGTATGGCTTAGCGGTAGCAACTTTGCCGATATGCCGTCTAAAAAAACAGATATGACATTAGATAACAATCCTGTAGAAACATTTTACCGACCAGAAAATGATGTGTATGAACCCACAATTCTTTTTAAAGGCAAGCAAGTAAAAATAGATGGTTTTTTTATTAATAATGCAGAAGATGGCAAAGGCGATAAAACAATTTGTATTCAAAACTCATCATCCAATACACTAATACTGAAAATGGATTTGGGTTGGACGATAGAATTGAAAGAAATAAAATAAGCAACAATGAAGTATTTAATTTTTTTAATAACCATTATGCTGTGCAAATATTCGTTTGCACAACATTGCCCTTACGATGGCAGCCATTTAATTGCTATTAAATTGGTAGATAAAAATGGGAAGATGATAAAAAGTACAAATTCTACTTTTTATTTGCAAGAAGTGGATAATAAATTAGCAGACTCTTGCACATCTGCCGCAGGTTTAATAAAAAAACAATTACTAACTACTAAAAATTTTATTAAATATTGTAATGAAAAATGGGATAGGAATGGCTATAATAAAGAATTAATTGATAGATTAACTAAAGCCAATGTATTTACAACTAGTAATATGTTTGTAAATATAAATCAGGGCGAACACATTTGCACACTAATAGGAAAAAGTGAAACAGTATATACAAATTATATTTATTTAAAGAGAAAATTTGTGATAAATTATACTGTCAATAAAAAAAACATTAGCGTTAAAGTTCCTGCTGCTGCAATTTATTCTTTATGTACAAGGAGTAAAAATTTGCAAAATTTTAAACCGGTTATAATTAAATTATAAGTGAGGGTGTAAATAAAAAGCCTTTTCATTTTTTGAAAAAGCTTTTTGTGTGGTATATGGTTTAATGGTATTATAACTTACTGTATAATTGTACTTTGCCATTCATGCTAGCATCGGCAGTTAATAATAATTTGCCTTTTGTGCCGCCTTCGTAGTAATATAATTTATCGCCTGCTTCCATTAATGGTAGTAGTGGCATTTTTTGTAAGTCTGTATGTACCGCCGCTACCTGCATTATATACGGTTACTTCATCGCCCCTGTCGTTTTTAATTTTTATGTCAATTTTTTCACCATTCTTTACAACTATACCTGTTGGCTGTGGAGTTGTAGCATTGGTAAATGATAATAAACCAATTATTAATACTAATACTGATATTACTTTTTTCATATTTTTTGTTTAATTATTTAGTTAACACAAAAGTATCTCTATTACTAAAAATATTTTTTAACTACTTTGTATAATTGGCAATCGGTTTTATTAAACCCTGTTTTTAGTTTACATTTCTTACTTCCTTCTTTACACAAGTAATATTGGCAAAGCCAATAAATATTAAGATTAGTATGTGTAATTTTTTATAACAATCAATTAATCAGTGCTACACAAATTCAAATCTACTTTTTACAAAATTGTTAAACACCTACATAAAGCAATAATAAAACTAAGTGTATGGTAATGCACTTTTGTATAAATATTTTAAAATGAAAAGCGTTTATCTCTTTATTTCTAGTATTGCAATAAAGTCAAGTAATGCTCAAACAAAGTTAATTGCCAATCAAAATTATTAAACATGAAACGGATTGCCATTGCCTTAACCTGCCTTGTTTTGTTGCTAGCTAAAAATACCAAAGCAAATGATACTGCCAGTATGAAAGTAGGTTTATTTGTTACTAATTTGTACGATTTTAATATTTCGGGCAAAAGCTATAAAGCCGACTTTTGGATTTGGTATTTAAACAAAAACGACTCTGTAAAAGCATTGGGCAGTTGCGAATTACCACAAAGTAAAAGCAGTAGTTTTTCGTACGATTATAAAAGACCCAAAGAAAAACCTACTGATGAGGTTTTTTCAAATCAAAAATGTAAATCAGAAATTATTAAGGATTGGAATGTAACCACTTTCCCTTTTGACAAACAATCATTGGATATAAAAATTGAAAGCTCACTAGAACTACATGAATTAAAACTTATGCCCGATGCAGAAAATAGTGGTGTAGATAGTTCATTATTTATGGAAGAGTGGGGTGTTAAAAAATTTTCATTAAAAAATGGTATAACAAGTTACAACACCAATTATGGCGATCCTAAAATAACAAAGGCTGCAAGTAAATACAGTTATATTAATGCGTCTATAGATTTAGAAAGAAAAAATCAGTACATGATATTTTTTAAACTACTAACTGTATTGTTTGCCTCATTTATAATTATATGTAGTGCCTTTTTTTTAGAGCCAGATAACACAACAAGGTTTGGAGTAGCTACAGGTAGCCTGTTTGCAGCTGTAAGTAATAAAAACTTTGCAGCAAGTGTAGCACCCAGTAGCACTGGTAGCACATTAATGGATAACATTCACAACTTTACTTTTTTATGTTTCATTTTAGTTATTGGTATGGCATTATATACCTATACCCTTGCTAAAAAAGAGCAAAAAGAAAAAGCAAAAAAAATAGGGCAAGTATTCATATTTAGTTTACTCATTGCATACATAGCAATTGTTGCTTTAATGGTATGGAATGCAAAAACAACAACTTAATCTTTAAAATAAAATAAAATGAAAAAACTCTTTCTGTTAGCTTGTATTGCTTGTGCATCTACTGTCGCCATAGCACAAGCCAAAATTGTAAAATATTTTAACAAGCTGTCCGCCGAACACAAACATGGCTATGGAATAACATTTAAAAACGGTAAGTACAAAGTAGAAGCTGATACCGAAAGCAGCATTATTGTAGATGATAAAAACGGCTACTTAATAATTGAAGATGCTGGTACAGGTGGTGGCACATTTGTATTGGAGTTAGCCATTTTTAAAACTGCCAAAGGAGATGATATACTTGCAGTAAATAATTATAGTTATAGTGGCGATGGTAAAGATGCTGGCACTGTTTCTTTTTTTGATGCAAAAAATAATATGGCAGATATATCCATGAGTGTATGGCCAGATATGGGCTATATTGAAGATTTGCTTCATAACGGAGTAACTAAAAGTGATATAGAACCTTATGCTGATACTGAGTATGGTTACTGTGTTTTACCAAGAGTAGGCACTACCATTAATTATTACATTGGGTTCAAAAAATTAGATAGAGAATGCATGGAGAATAACAAAAAAGCTTGTGAGCTTCAAAAAAAATTAACAGCATCTAAACTGGTTTGGAACAAAGAAAAAATATTATTCGAATTAAAATAAAGAAAATGAAATATATACTATTACTCGTAAGCATACTTACGATACAACAAAATGTAAATGCACAAAAATTAGTAAACACCAAATGGCATAGGCTTGTAATTGGGGGCAAAAATGGTTTTTATACAAAAACACATATTATTAGTGATAGCGTAATGGTAGAAAACCAATTTGGAAGTGGCGATGTGTTTGATGATAGCCCAATGGATATTAAAGTAGAAACTGTATTTACTACAGATAACGACGAAAGAGTAGTGACAAAATATGGCGATAGCTTGTATGCCATAATTGTATTTAAAAACATTAACGACAGCTTTGCCGATGTATGTTATTATACCAACACCTTTAAAACAATTGAAGAGGCAAAGCAGTACCAACCCACTAACGAATCGTATTTTAAATGGTACACCTTGGTTGGTTACAACAATGAAATGGCCAAGCCTGTAATGCCAAGCATGACAAAAAAAGATGCAATAGCATTTGCAAACTATTTTGCTGATAAGGCACAAAAATTAAAAGAAAGTTTTAGTCAAGCAACTGGCGTTGATAAAACTAAGATGAAACTAGCCTCAACTATGATACTTGCAGCAGTACCATCAAAATATGCCGAAAGTAAAGGCTACAGCAGCTATAAAAGCATACCTGTAATTGAAAAAGGCATGAAAGCATTTGCTAAAGATGCTGATGTGTTAAAAATTATTAAATCAGCAAAAATAAATTTATAATTATGAAAAAGATTTTAACCATAATTCTTTTGGTCCTATCGGTAAGCACCTATGCTCAAAAGCAATATCAGCTGGGCACGGAAACTGTATTTGTACCCGGGCAGACAGTAAGCAATATTAAATTAGTTACTTATGATAATAAGCCCATGGGAGAGATGATAACCCATACATTTTTTGATAGTAAAAGAGCGGTATTTTCAAATATTACTAGTTACGATAACACTCCAAACATTATTATACTACAAATAATTGCAAAAGATGCTGCAAAAGGATTAGTACCAGATATTGAAGTAAAAAAAGCATATGTAAATCCTGATCAAAAAACAAACCCCAAAAGCTATTGGGAAGTATCGGTTGGTTTTAGAAAAGCAAATGATGATGTAGCAGAAGTAGGCAGTACCGAATATTATAAAAACGAAGATGGTACTGCCATTATAAATAAATATTTAGGCACAAGCTATATTGTACCATTTGCCACAAAAGCTGCAGCAGATGCTTTTGTTACAAGTTTAAAAAATTTTATAAAATAACAATATGAAAAAAATATTTATTGCCTTAGTGGCTTTTATACTATGCTCAAGCAGCTTTGCTCAAAACAATGCTATTGGTGCTAATGATGAATTTATGGAACTGCTAATACAAATGGGGCCAGAGTTAAGAGCACCAAAAAATATTGGCAGCTATAAAATGCTAGAAGGGTTAGATGCACCTATAGATAATAAACTAGCCTATAAATTTCTTTGGCAAAAAAATCAATATGTAAAAGAAGAGGAAGCTAATTGCAATAGTATTGGCTTTATGCTAAATAAAGAAGCTGGCATTGCTACATTATTTTTTTACAAAGGTAAATCCGATAATTTGATGTTTTTTATAGATGTGCAAACCTATAATTACAAAACGGGTAAGTTGATAGACCAGTTAAACCAAGTAGGCGGATTTACAAAAGATAATGCTGCTTGTAATATGCAAATAAACTCTTTTAACGAAATAGAAATTAAAACCCTAGCCGCAGGCGAAACAAATACTGTAGTGCTTAACATAAGCAACAAAGGAAAAATAAAACGTTAACAATTAAAAACAAATTACATGATAACTAAACTAACAAAACAAATAGTAGTAGCATTAGTAGCTATACTATTTATGCATACAGCAAGTGCACAGCAAATAACGTATTCAAAAGATAAAGCCGATTTGCATGAGTATTTAAAAATTACAAAAGTGGGGAAAACAAAAATTAGTTACGAAATATACATGGTTAGCGGCGGTTGTAGTGAGTTTAAAAGTAGTGGCGTAGCAACATTAAAAACAAGCAAACTAGGTGGCGAAAGCGATATTGACGAAGATGATAATGCTTTTGATATAGCATTGTACGAAGGAAAATCAAAAGGAATTGCAGTAACTATAAAATTAGGGGTACAAAAAGGATATACCAACAGAGCTAGGTTTAGCTGGTATAACACAAAATCCGAAGAAGACCCTTGTAAAACAACATCAGAAAGTTTAATTAAATCAAAATAAAACAAACACCATGCAAAAAATTAATCTTAATAAAATAACAACTAAGTTAGCTTTTATACTATTACTTTCTTTTACAACAAGTATAGTAGTAGCACAAACTGCAAAACCAGCCAAGCAAACTAATGCAGGCGATTTAAATTTTTTAAAAAAATTAGAAGGTAAATATCCTACTGGTTTATTGGAGCATCCCAAATTAAAAGCAAGGCTTAAAGCCATGATGAAAGATTTTGGACACTACGATTTTATAAATAAAGAAGTATGGCAAACCTTAGTACCTAATAAAATTGAAGGTAATTATTTTATTGCCGAAGGTATGCAACTAAACAGCGGCGGCGACCCAAGTGCCACTATAATTGTAGATTTAGACGCTAACTTAATATACGTAGGTGTAAGAGATCAAATAGAATATTTGTACACCGAAAAAAATGCAGGAATTCCTGATATTTTAAAAAAATGGGCAGTAAATACTTACCCACCATCAAAAGAATAGCACATGAAAAAAATAAAAATCATTCTCTTATTACTTGTTTGTTTTAATGCAATACATGCTCAATCAAAACTAATTGGGTATTTTAATAAATTATCAAAAGCACACAAGCATAATTTTGTAATTACCAAAAAAGGCAACAGTTATACTGCAAATGCTGGTACTGGAGATGTAAAAGTTTTGCTTGATGAAGCCAATGGATTTTTGCAAATTAAAGATAACGGTACTGGCGGTGGAACTTTTGTGTACGAATTGGCAATATTTAAAACACAAAAAGGAAAAGATATACTTGCGGTAAATTATTACGCTTACGAAGAAGCTGGTGTACACTCTGGCGGTAATATTGCTTTTTTTAATACCCATAAAATGCTAGATGTAACTAAAGAAATATTGCCAGACCTTACCCTTGTACAAGATGAAACCTACAAAAATATAAATGCCGCTGATTTAGAAACTTATAGCAGTATGCCGTACATATATTTTGAATTGCCACAAAAAGGAACGGTAGTAAAATTTAATTACAGCACAAATACTTTGGATGCAGCCTATAGAGATGGAGATAAAAAAGCCATAGAAATAAAAAACAATATAAAGCCAGCATTATTGTATTGGCATAAAGATAATGGCGAAGTAGTATATTTAAGTTTAACAAAATAAAAAAAATGAAAAAGATAATTACATTATTAATGGTATTTGCATGTTTGCAAACAACCCATGCACAGCAAATTAAAAATTACAAAATAGCCAATGATACTAATAAAACAGAACGTACGCTAATGTTGAATTTAGTAAGAGATAAATTATATAAAGAATTTAAACAAGAGTTTGTTTTTTCTGTAGATGTGTTTAACGTGTCAAAAAAATATGCATGGATAACAGCCGATGCTTTAAGGAAAGATGGGAAAGCTATTGTATTTAAAGAAGATGAAGCCAGTTTTATGGATTGCTGTGGTGTACAAGCATTACTCATTAAAAAAAACAACAGTTGGGTGGTAGAAGAATACGGTGCTTTTAGTACCGATGTATGGTACGATGGAATTTGGAAAAGACATAATGCACCAATTGCATTATGGGGAACTGATTATCATAAATAAAATTTACTCATGAAAAAATTAAAATTAATTATTAGTGTAATAGTAGCTATTTTTTTAGCCACTAATATATTTGCACAATCCGATTTGTTTTTAGTTAATACTGCATCTAAAGCAAAAAAATGGGAGTATGTTAAAGCTGAATTTGATAAGTACGATTTTGGTAAACTAGCACTAAAAAAGGTAGATAAAAAATTTGGTGTGGCTACTTCAATAGTTATAGATAGTACAGGTAATTTTATGTGGACAATTACTAATGCTAATGGAAGCAAAACAAGTGTTGGCATAATATCGGAAAGCGGTAACGACAGTTTTTTTGAATTTGAAGATGGTAATAAACTTAAAGTACAAGCATCTTTTAAAAATTACGATACCGAAATGTGCCTAACCATTTACGGAATGGAAACAAATGAATACGTAAATCTTATTTATAAAAAACAATAAATTAAAATTATACAAAAGTGAGTATAAAAAAATGTATTTCAGTTATGCTGCTATTTAGCGGCTTTTTTACTAATCTAACTAAAGCACAAAGTATTGAGCTTGAAGAAAAAAAAGTAATAGTAGAAAATGGCTTTGAATATGGATATCTTATCAATAATGAGCAAACAAAATCTGTTAAAGGCGATGAATATAGTCGATATGAAATAACACTGTTTATTAAAAACAAAACAGGCTGTACTAAATTAATTGCTGATAAAGAAAAGTTTTCTATTAGTGAAGTAGATCCCAATAAATTGGCTTTTTTTGATTGCCTTAACGCCACTGGCAAACGCTTTACAACAAAAAAAGCAAGTGTAGATGCCAAAGACTTTTATGTAAGAACTAAAATAAAAATTGGTGATAAAGAAGAAACTAAAAGTGTAAAAGTGGGTTATATTTTTAAAAATGGAGAAACATTACGTAACAACATTATAGTAATTGTGCCATTAAATGAAAGGCCAAAAATAACTTGTAAGATTAATTCATTAATGGAGTTATAAGAGTAAATTAATTTATAAAAAAAATCCTGATACAATTTGTATCAGGATTTTTTATTGCTGCTATTTTTTATTGCTGCTTAGTCATCAACATGCCAAACTTTGATTTTTCGGTAATCATAATGGCAATTACCATAGTGCCATCTTCCTTCATTTGCATTAAACAATGCAGCGTATTTCCACTCAAATAAAGTGTAAGCTTATTAGCAACAACAGTAAATGTGCCTTTATCTGTAGATGATTTGCCATCAACTAAATTGGTAACTGTAAACCAACCATCCGTTTTAAATTCCCAGGTGGCATTATTAAAAAGGCCCTTGTATAAATTTTCAACCTCCTGCTTTTTGGGTTTCAATTGTTCTTCTACAATTTCTGTTTCGGTACCGGTGGTTTTCCATTTGCCCATTATACCTTTTACATTTTTGGCATGTTCAGCTTTTTCTTGTGGAGTACCTTCTCTTCTTTCTTGTGCATTAGCCGTTGTGGTAGCAATAAGCATAAATACTACTACCGAAAAAATATTTTTAATAGCTGCAAGTTTGTTCGTTTTTGTTATCATGTTATTTGTTTTTGTAAACAGAAAAACACTTTGTGTAAAAGTGCTTTCCTGTCTAGTGATTTAATTTATTTTTTTATTATTTGCGTTGTACCATTCATATCGGCACTAATGGTTAATAATAATGGACCTTTGCTTCCTTTAACTTTATAAAAAACTTGGCAACCAGCCTCTACAGTAATGGTAATGGTGCTACCTTGGTTAATGGTAGCTCCACTTAAATCTCTTGAGCCAGCCTTTTTTTGATACATAATTTCAATTTTGTCATCGCCTTTGTTTTGCAATTTTACTTTAATCTCATCGCCATAAGGTATGGTTTTAACTATAGTATTGTTTACTACGTTATTGTTTGCTACTGCTACAGTTGCTAAAGCGGCAAATGCAAAGCTTGCTAATAAAATCTTTTTCATAATTTTTGTATTTAATTTTTAATGATTGTTTTTTATTTGTTGTATTAGTTTTTCTAATATTGCTTTATCGGTTAGGCCTGCTTCAAAACTAAATTCGTTTATTTTGTTTTCGTTATCAAAATCGTAGTAGTGGCTGCTCTTTTCATAAGTTACAATGTCTTCCTTATCATCTTTACACCTTAAGCTTACATATAAAAAGCCACCGGTTTTGTACGAACTATTTTCGGCAGTTTCAACAATTAAATCACTAGCAACTATGGAGCTAGCAGGTATAAGGTATTTGTAAATAAGGTATATGCTTTTTACGCCATCCTTAATAGATGTTTTTACTAAATGAACAATATGTGTTTTTGTGCTTTTATCAAAGACATAATAAAAGTCGGATTGCATACTTGGTTCTTTAGCATTATCTATTATTATGCTTTCACTTACTTTATTGCCTTTAAAACTAACGGTACTATCGTTCCATTTAAAAGATGTTTGGGCTGTTGCACTAATACTGCTGCATAATACAAACAGAATTATAATAAATATTTTATACATCGTATTTTTAATTAGTAATTAATAAGAAAGCTGAAATCTTAATTTGTAGAAAATAAAATTATTTTCCTTTATTAGCCATGGCATTGGCTTTAGCAATACCATAATGGGCAGAGTTAACATCAATATAATAAATACCAGTAAACTTACTTCCATCAATTACACCAACCTGAGCATCTTCTTTAAGGTAGAAATAGTTATAACTGTATTTGCCTGATTTAGTAACAGAAACAGCCACAATTGGTAATGTTCGTTTTATAACCACATCACTATGTCCATCTTTATATCCTTTTACCAAATTCCAGCCAGTGTTAGATTCTTCTCTATCTTTAACAGCAAAATAGAAATACAATAACTCCTCTGTAGGTTGAAATTTTGCCATGGCAGCTTTTACAGCATCGCCAGCTTTTTGTTTAATTGTTTTAGGTTGAAATTCAGCTAGTTTAGGCAGCACAACGTTTGCATAAGTTTTTTCCCATTCAATAAGTTCTTTAGCCTCTTCTTCCTTTTCAATTGCCACTAGTGTTGGTAATGTTTTTTCAAATTCGGATATAGCTAATTTCAAGCCCTCACTATTTTTTGAGTCATTTATAATTCCATCAATTAAAGCTTCGTCGTTTGAGAAAATTTCAATAACACCCAAGTCTGCTGCACTGCATGTAGCAAATTTTTTATACTTTACGTGTAGTTGGTAAGTAGCCATTGTATTATTATTTATCTTCTTCAAATACTTTTGGTCGCCACCATAATCAAAAAAAAGTTCATCCTTAACAAGCTCTTTGCGAAAATTTACGCCAGGAAATTTTTGCCCCATTCTGCCTACATAAGTTGTTTTAATTAGAGTTTCTACTTGGCCCGAAGCACTAGTTGTAGATAAATCCTCAATGATAATCTTGGTTTTTCCATCGTCACTCACTCTTCTGTCTTTTAACAACATTACCGAAAAAAGGGTTATTTCCTTTTTTGAATTTGAATTACTACTTGCGGCATCACCGCCTTTATCTTTCTTTATTTTTTTTAACAAGTTGCCTAGCTGTGCATTTACTTGTGCACTAACGCAAAAAAGCGATGCTAATAAAATTGCAATTGATATTTTTTTCATTGTTTTTATTTTTTATAAAACAAAAGTAGCAACACCAAATATTGTATATGCTACAGCTTTGTATAACAAAGCAAGTACTTTGTGTAAGTGTAATATTGGTTTGTGGTAATTACTTTTGTAATAAGTTTTAATAATAATTACAAGGTAATAGTTCAATAATTTTTACTAATTGGGATGGATTATAGATACACCTTTTTATCTTTATTTTAAAATCAAGCTTAAGCAATCAAATAGCTATCCACACAAATCCAAACTTTAGTTTCACAAATTGGAAAGCCATTTTAGGCTATAAAAATATATATTGCATTATTGCATAAAATATATACACTCAAATGACAAAAACCTGTATTATAATTGATGATGAAAATATGGCTAGGGCTTTGCTCCGCAATATTTTGCAAGATGTAGCCCCTAATATTACTGTGTTGGCAGAGTGTGATGATTTGCCCAATGGAATAAAAGCTATAAAAAAACATAGCCCAGATATTGTTTTTTTAGATATAGAAATGCCCGGCCATAGTGGCTTAAGTATTTTAGACTTTTTTAATGAAGAAGAAGTAAATTTTGATATTGTATTTACTACTGGCTATAGTGAGTATGCTATACAAGCTTTTAAATTATCGGCTACCGATTATTTGTTAAAGCCCATTAACCCCGATGCTTTGCAAGAAACAGTAGAACGAATTTTTAAGGCAGATGAAAAAAACAAGCAACAAAATTATAAAGCCTTACAAAATAATTTAAAACACAATGCCGATGGTGCCGATAAATGTATTGTGGTAAACCTTACAGGTGTTACTCGTTTTATTAAAGTAAAAGATATTGCTATGTTAGAGGCAGATGGCTCTTACTGTAAAATTTATTTAATAAACGATGAAAAAATTACAACCAGTAAAAACTTAAAGCATTTTGAAGAGGCGCTAATGGGCTTGCCTAATTTTTTTAGAAGCCATAAATCCAATATTGTTAACTTAAGGTATGTAACAGAATTTAATAGAGGCGAAGGCGAAATATTTTTGGAAAATAATTTAAAAGCAATGCTAAGCACCGATAAAACTGATGTGCTTATTGAAAAAATGAAGCAGTTAGTGTAAACAATACATTGTATTATTTCTGTTTATATTTATAGTAACAATGGGCTTAAAAAAACAAATATTCGTTTTTTGTATTTATATACTACTAGTTTTTTTTACACTAGCACCCAACAATGTATTTGCACAGCTTCAGCCTAATTACATACAATTACAAACCGAAAGGGGTTTACAAAGTAATAGTATATATAATTTGTACGTTGCTAAAAACGGATTATTATATATTGCACACTCAAAAGGGCTAAGTAGTTTTGACGGTAATAACTTTACCAACTATTATAACAAAGATCGGCCGTTTACTGAAATGACTAATATAATGGAAACCGATAATGGAGATATATTTTGCAAAGCTTTCAACAATGCACTCTTTAGAAAAATAGGCGACTCCTTACGATGGTTTATATCTATTATGCCTTATAGTTATGGCTTTACTGCAAGCAGTAGTTTTAAAAATGATGTGTATTCTATAACAAATGATAGTATTGTTGTTTTTAATGCCAACACTAATTCTAAAACGGCTATTGGCTTAAACACAAGTCTGCCTTTAATCGATAATCAAAAAATTCAATTTATAGGAGCTTCAACATTTAATGGAAAGCCAGCAGTTTTTATAGTAAATGATAATAAAAAAATCTTTCATTTTGTATCACCTACAGGAGGTTATCATTATAGTAACGGCGATTTATTTTTTGTTCAAAACAAATCAATCACTGATATAACTTATTATAATCAAAATGAAAAAATTAAAATATTTGCTCCGCAAAAAAATATTTCTGTAAACTATATATTTACTACCGATAGTGCAATATGGATATGCACTACTAATGGTTTGTTTTATAGAAATAAATTTAACAAGCAAGGTAATTTTAAATACATATTAACAGGGTACGATGTAACAGATGTAAAGCAAACTAAAGAAGGCAATTATTTTGTAAGCACCATTGGACAAGGTTTATTGTTTATACCTAATTTTAATGTAAATAAATTAAATAATGTACCTAGTAATATTACAACTATTAGTGGCTTCAAAAATCAATTATTGCTTGGCACTAAAGAAAGCACAGTACTAACTTACGATGCAGCCAATAGTAATTTGTTTGCTGCACAAAAAATTGAAAATGGAACAGCTATAAAATTTTTATTAAAAAATAATATTACTAGCCCATTATTTGTGTCAAATAGTAGTACCAATATTGCAGGTAAAGAATATCCATTTATTATAAAAGATTATTGTGTTGTAAAAGATAATATTGTACTGGCTACTAATAGTGGTATTTTTTTGTACGAAAAACGAAAAACTAATCATTGGATACATAAGTATGTTATACCCAGCCCAAATACCGATAATCAAATAAAAAAATTATCATTTTCAAATGAGCATACTTCTACAATAAAATACAATAGTGAAAACGACAGGTTTTATATAAATAATTATAGTGGCGTTTTGGAAATGGCCGATAATTATATCGATGCCAAAAAAATGCCAGAGCCCGACTGTGTATTGAAAGACATGTGTATATGGAATGGCGAATTGTTACTGGCTTCAAAAGATAAAGGCATTTTAAAATGGAATGGTAAAAATTATGAAGCTGCTTTTACTAAAAATCAAACTACAGGCATTCTTTACAAATTTGAGACCTACAAAAATGAATTATGGGTATTAGGAGAAGAAAGCATTTTTTGTTATAAAAATGACAAGCTAATTGTGTACAATAACAATATGGGTATTAATGCAGATAATGTACGAGGAATTTATATTACCGAAAATGAAGTGTATGCCAATAATGGAAACTCTGTTATTCAGTTTTCTAAACAAAATACCGAAAATAAAATTACAGAACCTGTTTTTATGCTTAATAAAGTTATTAACGTAAGTGCTAATGAAAGTATAAATCAAAACACAACCCTTTCATACAAAGATAATTTTATTAGCTTTCAATTTTCCCTAATTGCATATGCCAATGCAGCAAATACACATATAGCTTACAGTATCAATAATAAAGACTTGGTTCATTTGCCAGGTAATAGAAGAGAAATTAATTTAGACTTTTTAAAGCCTGAAAACTACACCGTAGAATTTTACATTGTGAGCAATGATATTGCTTCCCTAAAGCCAATACACACTTTTTCATTTTCAATTGCCCAGCCATTTTATAATACTTGGTGGTTTTATTTGTTGGGAATGTTGGCAATAGCAGCACTTATATTTTATGTTGTAAAACGTAAAATAGCTAAAGAAAGAGCTGAGTTAGCTTTAAAAGAATCAAAATTATTATTAGAAAAAGAATTGGATAAAACAACGCTTAGTAGCATAAAAGCACAAATGAATCCTCATTTTATATTTAACGCACTAAATACAATACAGAGTTATGTATATATGAATGATAAACAAAAGACTAGTATATACATTAGTAAATTCAGCGATCTTACACGTAGTATTTTAGATATGAGCACCAGAGATACCATTACCGTAAATGAAGAGGTGCATGCACTAGAATTGTATTTATCATTAGAAAAAATGCGTTTTGAAGATTCGTTTGAATATAGTATTGCAGTAGATGAAAATGTAGATAAGGATAAAATCGAATTACCTGCTATGCTTATACAGCCCTATGTAGAAAATGCTGTAAAACATGGCTTATTGCACCGCAAAGCAAATCGAATTTTAAAAATTAATTTCAAAAAAGAAAATAATTTTTTAACCATTACTGTTGACGATAATGGCATTGGTCGTAAAAAAAACGAAGAATTAAAAGCATTTAATCAAAAACGCCATACCTCTTTTGCTATGGAGGCTAATAAAAAAAGAATGGATATTTTGCTACAGCAGCACAAAGAAATTTATTTAGAAATTGTTGATAAGTATGCTGATGATGGAGAAGCATTAGGAACACTTGTTCTGATAAAGCTGCCTATATAAATTTAAAATCTATAGCTTATTCCTGTTGTAAAAAACAAACTATTTTTTTCTGTTATAGAACTGCCTATTGCGGCATCTATTTGTAAATTGTTTTTAAATAAGTAAAGCAAACCACCATCAATATTATGGCTAGGTTTATCTTGCTTAATAAAGTTAGAAAAATATTCTGCATAAGCGGTAAGCTTATTTGTGCATGAGTAACCTACAGAAGTTGTAAAAGATACATTTTTAAACCCTTTTGCCGTTCCAATATTGTAACCAACAGAAAGGGCATCGGTAATATCATTTTGAAAAGCTAGCAAAATATTGTACGATGTTTCGTTAGTTTTAAAATTTTTAGATGCAATATTTTCTTGGCGTAAATATCCTACTAAAGTTATGGCTGGCACTATTCCTTTGTTTTCAATGATGCGTTGCTTAATGCTTACGCCAATAGGTTTTAATCCATTTATGCCTTCTTCTTTTCCTGCATCTGCCAGTAGCCTAATTTCGGTGCTGTTAGTAATGCCATAACGCAACATAAAATTATTTATAAAAGTTTGGTTGGCTACTGTAATGCCGTTTTCAATTTGAAAATTATTTTTAGTAAGAATATAAGTACCGTCACTTTGATCGGGTCTATCGGTATTTATAGGTAAATTATTTTGAGCATTGGCTAGTTGAACATACAACAGTGCAAATAGTGTTAATTTTTTTTTCATCTCTATTTTTGAAAATCAAAAATAGAAGAACGAGTTACCTACACAGGGGTCACTTTATAAAAACCAATTTAGGCTTTACGAATACCCAAATTAAATTTGTATTGCAAAAAGAAAATTAAGTTTAAGCGTTACTGATGTGTATTATTTTAAAACGCCCAAATCTTTACCCACTTTTGTAAACGCTTCAATAGCTTTATCTAAATGTTGTTGCTCATGTGCAGCACTTAATTGTACTCTTATTCTGGCTTGCCCTTTTGCTACTACAGGAAAGAAGAAGCCAATAACATAAATACCTTCATCTAATAATTTTGCTGCAAAGTTTTGTGCTACAACAGCATCATATAACATTATGGGCACAATAGGGTGATCGCCAGGTTTTATATCAAAACCAGCAGCCGTCATTTTTTCTCTAAAATATTTTGTGTTGTATTCTAATTTATCTCTAAGCTCTGTAGTTTCACTTAACATATCTAGCACAGCAATACTTGCACCTACAATACTTGGAGCTACAGTATTTGAGAATAAATACGGACGACTACGCTGACGAAGCATTTCTATAATTTCTTTTTTGCCACTTGTAAAACCGCCGCTTGCACCACCTAAAGCTTTACCTAATGTGCCAGTAATAATATCTATACGCCCCATTACATTTCTATATTCATGTGTGCCTCTGCCTGTTTTTCCTAAAAAGCCACTGCTATGGCATTCATCAATCATTACTATGGCATCGTATTTATCGGCTAAGTCGCAAATTTTATCAAGCTGTGCAATAGTACCATCCATACTAAAACTACCATCGGTAACTATTATACGACTACGCAAGTGAGCACTCTCTTTTAGTTTAGCTTCTAAATCATCCATATTATTATGCTCATAGCGGTAGCGCTGTGCTTTACACAAACGAACACCATCAATAATACTAGCATGATTTAAAGCATCACTAATAATAGCATCTTGCTCATTAAATAACGGTTCAAACACTCCGCCATTAGCATCAAAAGCAGCGGCGTATAAAATGGTATCTTCTGTACCTAAAAAATCAGCTAATTTTTTTTCTAGTTCTTTATGTATATCCTGTGTACCACATATAAAACGTACACTACTCATACCATAGCCACGTAAATCAATATATTTTTTTGCTGCCTCAATTACTTTGGGGTGACTACTTAAGCCTAAATAATTATTAGCACAAAAGTTTAAAACGTTTTTACCGCCTACAATTATTTCGGCACCTTGCTCACTAGCAATAATGCGTTCTTTTTTATATAAGCCAGCTTGTTCAATTTCCGAAAGTTCGGCAGCAATTCTACTAACAAATTTATTGTTCATAAGCAATAGTTTAATGATGCAAATGTACATTATTTGATGTGGTAAATAATACAGTTGTATGCCATTTGTTAAAACTTCTTTAAAGAAATTGGGAAATTATTTTTTGGCTGCTTTTTTGATTTGCTATCAACATAAAGTATAGCCATTTTTTAAACCTAAATCATTTTTTATGCGTAAATTAATTACCACTATTTTATTTATTGGAACAATTTTTTCTGCATCTGCACAAACCGATACCATTATTGTAAACCAAGACACCATTAGGCTTGGAGGCTTTAGAGTAATAACTAAAGAGAAAGGGAAAGAAGTAGATATAGTTATGGGAAGAACTTCTAAACAACGTAAACGTAACGAAAACATAAATACGAATTGGTTAATATTAGATGCAGGATTTAATAATTTTATTGATAACACCAACTATGCTTTAGCTGGTAACAGTGTTGTAAATAAACCAGGCACTCCGTTAATTGATAAAAATGCAATGGCTTTAAATGGAGGTAAGAGTCTTAATTTAAACATATGGCTTTTTATGCAGCGAATGAATTTGTATAAACATAACATTAATCTTAAATACGGTTTAGGTGTAGAGTTAAATAACTATCAATTTAAAAATGCGATAAGCTTTAGTGAAGGTGGTACACAACCATATACTAATATACAAACTAATGCACCTTTTGTTTTTAGAGATTCTATTTCTTTTGCAAAAAATAAATTAGCTGCCGATTATTTAACAGTGCCTTTTATGATAAACTTTACTAGCGACCCATATAGTAGGCGTAAAGGTATTAGTGGTAGTATAGGCGTAAGTGCTGGTTATTTATATAGCCAACGTAATAAACAAAAAAGTAGCGAAAGGGGTAAGGATACTAACAAGGGTGATTATGGGTTGAACAAATTTAAAGTTGCATATATTGCCGAGTTAGGCTTAGGGCCAGTTAGATTGTATGGTAGCTACAGCCCAAAATCGATGTTTGAAAATGGATTAGACTTTAGACCATACACAGTGGGAGTAAGATTTAGCAATTGGTAAACAGATGTTAAAGCTTTATTTTCAAGCGTTTATTTAATCTTATGTTAAAGCTAGTTTTTTGTAATGTAAACGGAATAAGATATTTTTGACTGGCACAGCATTTGTAAATCATTTAAGCAAAATAAACTACATGAAGGTTTTTCGATTTCAATACATCTTATTTATTGTAATGGGTTTGGTTACATTGTCTTTTACTATAGATAAGGGTAAAAAGAAAAAGCCTGTTAAGAAAGCAACTTCAAAAAAGGTATCGAAGCCAAAAGCTAAGCCTGTTGTAGAAGTGCCTGTCGAAGACTCTGGGTATAACTCCTACTATATTATTGTAGATAAAAGCGATTATGAGCTAAAAGTTTACGATGATGAAGGTTGGTATGCCACATACCCTGTTGTATTTGGTAGTAAAGACTTAAGCGATAAAATGAGAGAAGGTGACAAGCGTACGCCAGACGGTAGTTTTAAAGTGATTCTTAAAAAAATACATCCTAAGTGGGGTCCAGAATTATTATTGGATTATCCTAACGATGTAAGTGTTCAAAAATTTAATGATAGAAAAGCTAAAGGCTTAATTTCTAAAACCGCTAAAATAGGTAATGGTATTGCAATACATGCTACAAGACCAAACGAAGAATGGACAATTGATAATTTTTATAACTGGACAGATGGTTGTGTAAGCGTTAAATATACTGAAATGAAAGATTTATTTAGCTACATACCTGTGGGTACACCAGTAACTATTCAACAATAGACAACCCCTTCCACCCCCTAAAGGAAACTACATTTATTATAGATGTAAGTATTAATGGAAATATTTGCTATTAATTTTTAATAAACAATAGGCTGCCATCGCCATAGCTTAAAAATCTAAATTGATTTTGTAAAGCATAGTCGTAAACTTTTTTCCAATCTTCGCCAATAGCCGCTGCTACTAATAATAATAATGTTGATTGTGGCTGATGAAAATTTGTAAAAATAGCTTTTGCAATTTTAAATTTATAGCCGGGTGCTATTAATATTTGAGTGCTTGTAAATAAAGTTGATAATTTGTTTTTTTGCATCCAACCAAGTAAGGCTATTAATGCTTGTGTTGGTGTAAAATTTGTATTTTTTAATTCATCTTCATACACATCCCATTGAAATAGCTCTAGTTTTTTTATACTTGGATTTAAAAATGCTTTTACACCTAACCAATACAAACTTTCTATAGTGCGTAAACTTGTTGTACCTACTGCTACAATAGTTTGGTTTAAGTTTTCAATAATATTTTCTATTGTTTCGATGGATACATCAATCCATTCGGTATGCATTTCATGCTGTTGCATGCTTGCAGCTTTTACTGGTTTAAACGTACCAGCACCCACATGTAGTGTTACAAAATCTTTTTTTATTTGGCAAGATGATAGTTTTTCAAAAATGTATGGTGTAAAGTGTAACCCTGCTGTGGGTGCTGCAACGGAGCCATTGTGCTGTGCATAAACAGTTTGATAACGATTAGCATCTTCTTCTTCTGGCTTACGTTTAATATAAGGAGGTAAAGGGATGTTGCCTACTTGCTCTAATACTTCTGCAAACGAAACTTCGTTATTCCAATTAAACTCCACAACATAAGCATTGGTTAATTTTTCTAATAAAATTGCATTGAGTTGCAAACCGTTTACTGTTAGCTGTAAACTACTTTGTTTCCATTTACTTACTCCGCCTATCAAGCATTTCCAGCTACACTTTTTTGTACTGGCTAAGGTAGATGTATAATCTGCATTAAAAGGCTCAAGTAAAAATATTTCAATTACACCGCCAGTGTCTTTTACAAATTGAAGCCTAGCATTAATAACTTTTGTATTATTAAAAATTAACAAACTGTTTTTTGGTAAATGCTGATGAATGCTTTTGTAAGTATCTTCTGTAATTACTCCATCTTTATAAATAAGCAATTTACTTTCATCTCTATTGAGTAATGGATGTAAAGCAATTTTATCATTAGGCAAATGATAGGTATAATCGTTGATGGCAATTTGTTTTGGATTTAAAGCCTCACCCCAACCCTTCTCCGAAGGAGAGGGAACTGGAAGTTGCATTTCATTTAATTTTTTATCCAAAATAAAATCTTTAACTATTTTAAAAAACTACTTACTTCACTAACCCATTTTGTGTTTTCTTTTGTACATAAGCTTTCATGTACGCTATTTTCGTACACAACAAACTTTTTATTTGAAGTAGATAAGTTTGCAAAAATTGTTTCTTCTTCTTTTTTAGTTACTCTAGGGTCGTTAGCTCCCCATTGTAATAATGTAGGACAAGTAATTTTCTTTGCGTATTCTTGAGGCTTATAATTAAATGCCCAAAAGCCATGTATAGCACCTCCCCAAAATGTAAGCAGGGTTGAAACAGGCTGTGCTGGAAGTCCCATCATTTTTACTCTACCTTCAACAGCATCGCTAAGTGTGCCAAAAGGCATTTCTAAAATTATTTTATTGGGCTTAATATCTGCATAGTCATTAAGTGCTTTAGCAACAGCACTACCACCCATAGAAATACCCCACAATACAATATTTTTTTCGTCTTTATTTTTAATATAATCGTACGCTAGTTTTACATCCTCAACTTCGGTGGCACCAATGGTACAGGTGTTACCCTTGCTGCTACCGTGTGCTCTAAAATCTAATTGAAAAGTATTGTAGCCCATTTTTCTAAACTCTTCTGCCTCATTATTAGTACCACTTTTTTTTCCACCATGTCCATGAAACATACACACAGTGCCTTTTGCACTATCTACAGGTATATACCATCCCTCTAATTCAATACCATCCTTTGTTGTAAGCTTTACGGTTTGTGTGCCAGAATCTGCAATAGTATTTTGTTGTTTTAAAGCATTAATACCAAATAAAATTTCTTTGGTTTTATCCCAACCTGTTTTTTGCTCATTTGGTTTTATGTGTATTTCACCTGCATCATAAAAATGAGTAAACTTATAGGCATGAAATACTACAATAACATTCATTAAAATAAATAAAATAGCAGTTGTCTTTAGTATAAGCTTCAGTATTTTTTTCATAATAACAAAAATACACTTTATGTAATTATAAAAAGTAAAGCATCTATCTAATACAAAACAAGGAGGTATATTATGAGAAAGTTTATTTTTTTATTGCTGATGAGCAGTAGCTTTTCTGCAATAGCACAAAACAATTTAACAACAACTATTATTGAAGGCAGTAAAACGCTGATAGATTTGGTAAGAGTTTTTAAAACTCCTAAAGCAAGCATGGTACAAACGCCAACAACTACTAATGTGAGTGCTACAGCCGTTGATAGCTGCTACACAAAAGGGTTGGCAGATGTTGCTTACAAAAACACATCGGGCAAAACAATGCAAGTAAGCTTGTATAAACGTACAGGCACAGTATATGCTGTAGTGCCACTTACTTTACGTATTGGAAACAACAGTCAAGAAAGTTTATACGAAATAGCATCTGGTATATACAAATATAAAATTGAATACGAAGATGAAGATGACAAAAAAATAATTTATAGAGAAGGTGAAATGAAAATTACAGCATGTGATAAGTTGGTAAAAGAAATTAAAAAAGAATGATTTTATAATTTTAATTTTTTACGAATAGCTAGGGGCAAATCATTTTTATTTACAATTATAGCACTTGTTTTAATGGCAAAATAATCTTTGCTCATAAATAAAAAGCCGTTAATATTGTTGCTATAATTGCCCCAGCTGTTTTTAACGTAATACCAATCCTTGCCATCTTTATCTTTAGTTATTGCAACAATATGCATAAGATGGTCTATATCTGTGGTGCTATCTTCAAAAGTAATTTGCCTTTCTTTTTGGTAGTTATTAATTTGGTTAGGCAAAAAAGCTAAGCCCCTTTCGTAAATAAATGTGGGTTCATCAACATCACCATCCCAGCCCACAGTATTTCCTTTTTTTAATACTGTATTTGTAATACTTAGTACATCATTAATAGGTAAGTTATAATACTTATCACTTGTCCAGTTATATTTATCTTCTAAAACAAAGGAGGTGTAAAAGGGGTGATGATTGTAGGACGTAATTTCGATGTAATTATCAATGTTTATTTTTAAATAATTAGTAAGATAAGTTTTAGGGCTATAACTTACACCTTCTACATCAAAATCGGCAGGCACATATCCTAAATGTTCATCCAATACACTATCTATATATGCCCTATTTCCGTTAGATAGTGTTGTAATATTTTGTTTTATTAATTGTTTTACATAACGATCAATTGTAGTGTCTAATAAGGCATGAATATGAACTTTTTTCCCTTTTGTTTTTCCGCTGTAAATATTTTCGGGTATTGCTCCGTAGTTTTTTAATACCCAAATCACATCATGAAATTGACCACCAGGAGTAAAATAATTGCTGCCTTTTTGTTGTAAGTGTGTTTCTATTTTTCGTATGTAAGAGTATCGGGCAATAAACATTTCACTTAAATCTACTCTCTTGTTTTTAAGCCTAATTATTTCGCTTTCTAAAAATGAAAGGCTTGCAAAACTCCAGCAGGTGCCACTCATAAATTGATCTTTTACGGGGGTGCATTTAGTGAAAGCTGGAGTTTTTAATCCTAAGTCTTTAATACTAATATCCTGTGCATTGGCATTGCTAGTGCATAATGCAAAAATGATTACCCAAAATGTTACTTTCATGCACCTAAGGTAAATTTTTAAAATGGCTTTTAAATACCCTGCAAACGGTATTATATTTTTCCATTTTTAATTTCATCTACCGCTCCTGGGTCAAGTAAAGTAGAAGTATCACCTAAATTACTAGTTTCTCCCTCTGCAATTTTACGTAAAATTCTACGCATTATTTTACGACAATGTAGTAATGTGATGACCGTTTTGGTATTTTGTATTTTTGAAAAAATAAAAAGGAATACTTTAGCTTTGTATATATGAACGAAATTGAATTACAGCAATACATTTTAGATGCCTATCCCAAAGAAAATACCTCCATAGAGTGGAAGGCTTATGGGAACTTAAAAAATGCTATTTCTGGGCATGAAGGCGATGATGTAATTTCTTATTTATCTGCTATAGCCAATATGAATGGAGGTGTTCTTATAATTGGAATTGAAGACTTAACTGCAAAAATATTGGGAATTAATAATTTTCATGATTACACACCCGAGAATTTGCCATTTAGAGTTGTTGGCAATTGTAGTAATTTAATCTCTGAGGGATTATTCGTTGAGCCCTTGACAACAACAGATAGTTTAAAAACTATTTGGATTATTCATGTGCCTAAACATAAGCCGCGGAAACCTGTTTTTGCTCATAAAAAAGCTTGGCAACGGATTGGAGATAGCCTTGTAGGACTTACAAAAGAAAGAGAAGAGGCAATTCTCAATGAATCTTTGCATTTGCAAAGCGATTGGACTGCGGAAACGATAAAAGATGCTTCAATAAATGATTTGGATGTCAATGCAGTTTTTAGAGCAAGAGTATTATTTAAGGAAAAGAATAAACATATTTCTGATATAATCGATAGTTGGGATAATCAAACCTTTTTGGATAAAGCTAGAATAACTATTGATGGTAAAATTACAAGGACTGCAATTCTTCTACTTGGAAAATATGAAGCTAATCATTTTTTAGCACCAGGGTCTTCAACAATAATGTGGGTTTTATTAAATCACCAAGGTCAAAAAATAGACTATCATGCTTTTTCATGCCCCCTCCTTCTAGAAGTTGATAAAGTTTTTGCAAAAATTAGAAATTTAAAATATAGGTATATAAAATCTGATACACTTTTTCCAGAGGAAATTGATATGTATGATCCTTACGTAATTAGAGAGCCGCTTCACAATTCCATTGCACATCAAGACTATGAAATGGGAGGTAGAATAAATGTTATAGAGAAGGAGACGCAAATAGAGTTTGAAAATCTAGGTGACTTTTTACCTGGATCTATTAACCCATTAATTTTTGAAAACTACACTCCTACTTTTTATAGAAATAAATTTTTAGCAGAGGCTATGGTTAATCTAAATATGATAGATACAATTGGAAGCGGTATTAAACGAATTTTTGAAATTCAGAGAGATAAATTTTTCCCCTTGCCAGATTATGATTTTAAGGATAAGAAAATAAAAGTGACTCTTACAGGCAAGGTAATGGATTTAGAATATGCCAAACTTTTAGCAAATAAACCAGATTTAAGCTTGTATGAAATATATCTTTTAGATAAAGTTCAAAAAAATAAATTTATAAACTTCGACGAAGTAAAAATGCTTAAGCAAAAAGGGTATATTGATGGCAAAAAGGGACATTATTTTATTTCTGCTTCTATTGCTGAAGTTACTGGTGAAAAAATTGCATATACAAGAAAGAAAGGGTTTTCAACAAAAATTTATAGTGACATTTTATTAGAAAGCTTACAGCATCATAAAAAGGGGTTATCTCGTAAGGAGGTGGAAGAGATTTTATTAGATAAGCTGCCAGAATCTTTAAGTAAAACTGAAAAAAAAGTAAAACTTACTGGCATATTAACTAAGCTTAGAAAAGAAAAGAAAATAATTAACTCTGGAACTTTCAAAAATCCTTATTGGGTTCTTTATATATAACTAGTTTTCTTTATTGAAAATCTTAGTCCTTTGCTATAATTCAATGAAAAATTCAATGAAAAAATTCAATAAATAGTTAATAATCAATGATTTACTTCATTGAATGTGGTGCCAAGGAATTAAAATTCAAAGAAAAACTATATTTTTCCATTTTTAATTTCATCTACCACTCCTGGGTCAAGCAAAGTAGAAGTATCACCTAAATTACTAGTTTCTCCCTCTGCAATTTTGCGTAAAATTCTACGCATTATTTTTCCACTACGTGTTTTAGGTAAGCCTGTTACAAATTGAATTTTATCGGGTTTTGCAATTGGACCAATAATTTTTGAAACAGTTAAATTTATGTCTTGTCTAGTTAAATTTTCATCACCATGTGTACCATTATAAATTACATAAGCATAAATGCCTTGTCCTTTAACATCATGTGGATAGCCAACTACAGCACTTTCAACAACACCGCTATGCATATTAATGGCATTTTCAACTTCGGCTGTTCCTATTCTATGACCGCTAATATTTAATACATCATCAACTCTTCCAGTAATTCTATAATTACCATCTTCATCTTTTAATGCACCATCACCAGTAAAATATAAATTAGGGTAAGTAGCAAAATAATTAGTTCTACAGCGTTCATGATCCCCCCAAGTAGTACGTAAAATTCCAGGCCATGGGGCTTTAATACATAGGTTACCTTTGGTAATACCGTTTTCATCTTTTTCGGTTACTTCGTTGCCATTTTCATCTACCAATAATGGTTGAACCCCAGGCATAGGTAAAGTAGCCCAGCTTGGTTTTGAAGGAGTAACACCAGCTAAATTACTAATTAGACATGCCCCAGTTTCTGTTTGCCACCAAGTATCTATAATTGGGCAATTTTTCTTTCCAATATTTTCGTTGTACCAATGCCAAGCTTCTTCATTTATAGGTTCACCTACGGTGCCTAATATTTTTAAAGAAGATAAATCTTTGTCAACTATAAACTCTTTTCCAAAACCCATTAAACTTCGTATAGCCGTTGGCGCTGTATAAATGCAATTAACTTTATGTTTTTCTACAATATCCCAAAAACGTCCAGCATCTGGCCATGTAGGGATGCCTTCAAACATTAATGACGTAGCACCAGCACTAAGTGGACCATATACAATATAGCTATGCCCTGTAATCCATCCTATATCGGCAGTACAAAAGTGTACTTGCCCTTGCTGATATTGAAATACATTTACAAAGGTATAGTTAGTCCAAAGCATATAACCAGCAGTACTGTGTACCACACCTTTAGGTTTGCCTGTGCTACCGCTAGTGTATAATATAAATAATGGATCTTCGGCATCCATTACTTCTGCATCAAGTTTTACTTTGCCATCTTGTTCAATTTGATGCTCTGCATGCTCCATTTCATCTTCCCACCAAATATCTCTTCCCTTAATCATACTCACTGGTGTTCTTGTTCTTGTATATACAATAACTTTTTTTACAGTTTTGTTGCCCATTAAAGCGTCGTCTATTACGCCTTTTAGTGGTATATCTTTATTGCCTCGGTAAGCACCATCGCATGTAATTATAAATTCGGCTTGTGCATCATCTAACCTATCGGCAATACTTTGTGCACTAAAGCCACCAAAAATTACGCTGTGTATTGCACCTATTCTTGCACATCCTAAAACAGCATACGCTAACTCTGGTATCATGCCCATATAAATACATACTCTATCCCCTTTTTTTACACCATTGTTTTTAAGCATTTGTGCTACTTGGCATACTCGTTTGTGTAAACGATTGTAGGTAACTACTCTTACTCTTTCTTCAGGATTATTAGGCTCCCAAATAATAGCAGGCTTATCACCTAATGTTTCTAAATGCCTATCAATACAGTTTTCTGTAATATTTAGTTTAGCACCCTTAAACCATTCTACTTTGGGCTCGGTAAAATTCCACTCTAAAACTTTATCCCATTTTTTGTGCCATGTAAAATTTTCGGCAACATTGCCCCAAAATTCTTCGGGTTGCTCAATACTTTTTTTATAATCGGTATGGTATTGTTCTAAAGATTTAATTTGATAATTGTAAGACATAGCAATCGTTTTGTTTTGAACAATAAAAGTAGAGAATCTTATAAAACTACAATATTTAAATATTGCTAAATTGGTATAGTTTTGCTAAATTAGTATAGCTTAATATTTATCTTTCCAAAATGAAAAAAATAGCATGCCCAAAATGCGAAAGTGAGGACATAACAAAAAGCGGTATAGTAAAGGATAGACAACGCTATAGGTGTAAGTTATGTAATTATTCTTTTACGGTTTTAAAAGATGGTAAAAACATAGATCCCTACTATGTAATAAAAGCATTGCAATTGCATATTGAAGGTGTTACATTAAGAGAGATAGAACGGATATTGGGTATAAGCCATGTATCGGTGATGAACTGGGTAAAAAAATACAACATAAAAGCACCTAAAAATTACGAGTATAGGCCAACCTATAAAGTGCTTAACTATGCTGAATTACAAGATTTTTTTGCTAATAAAGATGTGCTTAAAAGTGCAGGCTGTATGATAACCGAGTTAGGCGACAAATTTATGCTTATAAAATGGGAAAGATTTAGAAAAAGTGATGTTTAAAACTATACTAATTAGCAAAAGTATAGTTGTAATTAGTAAACAGCCAAAATATATTTTGATATTGGCATAAGTAAAATTTAAAACAACTTGCTTATGCTTAAAAAAACGATTGCATTTATGTGTGGTAATTTTTTTGCCATACTTGTATATGCACAACAAGTAAACCCTGTTACTGGGGTTGATTACAGTTACAAACCAATGGTATTAAAATTAGACGACAAAGGACAAAAATTTATTCGTCTAATTACATGGCATCAAATATGGGCCACTCATACCAACAACAATCCTGGTACCTTAGACATAAACGGCAACGTACAAAAAAATGCTACAGACATAGCATTAAGAAGATCTAGATTTTTAGTTCAGGCACAAATTTCACCACGTTTTATGTTGGTAAGCCATTGGGGAATTAATAACCAAAGCTTTACTAATGGTGGTGGTGCAGGAACATTGGGCACTGGTGCAAGCGCTACAGGGCAAGGTGGTAAACGACCACAAATATATATACATGATGCATGGACAGAATTTGCAGTAAAACCAACTAAACTGCATATAGGAGCTGGCTTGCATTACTGGAATGGTGTTAGTAGAATGAGTAGTAATAGTACATTAAACTTTATGACACTAGATGCGCCTATTTTTAACTGGTACAATATTGAAGCTACAGACCAGTTTGCTAGACAAATGGGTATATATGCTAAAGGACAAATTGGAAGATTAGACTATAGAGTACATGCTAATAAACCATTTGCATTTGGTGTAGCACCTGCTATGGTAACAAGCCCAAATGCCAGCAATATTTTAAATGAACATTGGAGTACGGGTGGTTATTTTAATTACATGCTATGGGATAAAGAAAGCAATGTGCTACCATATTTTGTGGGTTCATACTTAGGTGCAAAAAAGGTATTAAATATTGGTGCTGGTTGGTATAGCCACAAAGGTGCTACAGCTAGTAAAGCATCTGCAACAAGCCCAGTAAAAGAGCATACACAAAAAAACTTTGCAGTTGATGTATATTTAGATATGCCACTTAATAAAAAGAAAGGTACAGCCATAAGTGCCTACAGTGTATTTTACAAAAACGATTTTGGTACCAACTACTTACGAAACATAGGAATTTTAAACTTACATGGTACAGTACAACCAGTAGGTACTAATGCAGATGCAAGCTGGGCAGGTGGCGGAAATGCACAACCCACAATTGGTACAGGTACTATTTGGTACACACAATTAGGATACTTGCTGCCAAAATTAAAGAATGGTACAGCCTTTATGCCTTATGCAACATTTACGCATAAAAACTTTGATCGAATAGGTAAATCATCTGGCCAGTTTGATTTAGGGTTAAACTATTTAATTACTGGACACAATGCTAAAATTACATTACAGCATAGTAATAGACCTGTTTACAAAACAGTTTCGGGTAACCCTGTAAGAAATGGAAGTAAAGGTGAATGGATATTACAAACACATATTTTCTTATAATATTATTAAACCAACTAAAACTAATTTATATGAGTGAAAATTCATCAAGCGGTATACGCAAAGTAATTGGTGCCTCATCGGTAGGTACAATGATAGAGTGGTACGACTTTTACATTTTTGGAAGTTTGGCTACACTTATCTCAACAAAATTTTTCCCACAAGATAATCCAACAGCAGCCTTTTTATCAACCTTAGCTACGTTTGCCGCAGGCTTTGTGGTAAGGCCTTTTGGTGCTTTGTTTTTTGGAAGGTTAGGCGATTTAATTGGAAGAAAGTACACCTTTATGATGACGTTGTTAATTATGGGTGGTGCTACTTTTCTTATTGGTTGTATTCCCAGCTACGAAAAAATTGGGTTTTTAGCACCTGTACTTGTACTTATTTTAAGATTATTGCAAGGTTTAGCATTAGGAGGCGAATATGGTGGAGCCGCTACTTATGTTGCCGAACATTCGCCAGCAGACAGAAGGGGATTTTGGACAAGCTGGATTCAAACAACGGCTACCTTAGGTTTATTTATTTCGCTAATAGTAATTATGATTACTAAAAAAGCGTTGGGTGATGCTGCGTTTAACGATTGGGGTTGGAGAGTGCCATTTTGGGTATCAATTTTAATGGTAGGTGTATCGTATTTAATACGTAGAAAAATGAGTGAGTCGCCTTTGTTTTCAAAAGCAAAAGCAGAGGGTAAAATATCTACCAATCCATTAAAAGAAAGTTTTGGTAATAGATACAATTTTAAATTTGTTTTGCTGGCCTTATTAGGTGCTACTATGGGGCAAGGTGTTATTTGGTACACAGGACATTACTATGCAATGAACTTTTTAAAAGGAGATTGTAAAGTAGATGGCTTGCAAGTAGAAGAAATAATGACTTGGGCATTTGTATTTGGTACACCATTTTTTGTAGTGTTTGGATGGCTAAGTGATAAAATTGGTCGTAAGCCAATAATGTTGGCAGGTATGTTAATAGCTATACTAAGTTATTTTCCTATTTATAAGTCGATGTATAACACGGCAACTAATGCCCACAGAACAGAAATAGCTGAAAAAACAACTGTAAACACTACAACAGAAGCAGACAAAAAAAATCCGATGGACTCTTTAGTGACTACAAAAACGCATAAAGAGTTTACCGATGGTACAGTGTTCGACGAAAAGAAAATTGTAACTGTATTGGCAGATAAATCAAAAGAAGCACCAAAACCAAAAGTAACTGCTGCAAGTAAAATTACAAGTGGCGATTTTTGGAAGCTTGTTCTTTTAATTTTTGTACAAGTAATTTTTGTAACAATGGTTTACGGACCTATAGCAGCATTCTTAGTTGAAATGTTCCCTACCAAAATAAGATACACTTCTATGAGTTTACCTTATCATATAGGTAATGGAGTATTTGGTGGTTTAATGCCTGCTGTGGCAGCATATTTAACTACTACATCAAAAGGTACAGGAGCTACTCCAGCTAATGCCGATTGGTATTTGCAAGGTATTTGGTATCCAATTATTATTGCAAGCGTTTGTTTTGTTATAGGTTTGCTGTTTATTAATGGCAGAGATAAAACAGTACATGATTAATTAATATTTTAAACTATTTTATATGAATCAGTTAAGAAGAATTACAGGAATTATTTGGTTAGCCCTTGGTGCAGCCGCTGGATATTTTAGCATTACATCTATTGGATTGCCAAAATTTACATCTGGCTTAAAAGGAAACCAAAGCGATATGGTGTTTGGTATAATAGTATTAATAATACTTACACCAATAATTGTAGGGTCGTTACTAACTTTTGGCTATTACGCTTTAAAAGGAGAGTACGATAGAACTGAGGGATAAAAAAAATACTGGAAAACCAAGCCATAGATTTGTTTTTAGTTAAGATAACATAGATTTGCTTATTGCATTTCTGTGTTATCTTTTTTTATTATGAGAGGAAAACTGCAAAACCAAAAACTAATATTGTTTAGCGTATTATTGCTAGCACTTATAAGCTATCCGCTTATATCAATTGCAAATAAACTGCATATGGTTTTTGGTGTGCCAGTATTATTTTTTTACATTTTTCTTGTATGGTTTTTATCTGTACTTGTTATATATACTATTGTAACCAATAAAAAAAACAATACAGATGAATAATGTTTTTGCAATAGTTACAGCACTTACCTATTTAATTTTACTTTTTGGTGTTGCATATTATGCCGAAGTAAAATTAAAAAAAGGCAAAAGCATAATTAACAATGGCTATATATATGCACTATCTCTGGCAGTGTATTGTACTGCTTGGACGTATTATGGTAGTGTTGGTAGAGCTAGTACTAATGGTATTGAATTTATGGCCATTTATTTAGGGCCAACCATTGCTGCCGCTTTATTTTTACCTGTTTTGCAAAAATTAATTAGAATTGCTAAAACACAACGTATAAATAGTATCGCCGATTTAATTAGTACCCGATACGGAAAAAACTTTTCAATTGCAGTAGTAGTTACCGTGTTGTGTGTGCTTGGCATTATACCCTATATTGCTTTACAGTTAAAGGCAATATCTAACAGCTTGTATGTATTAACAAATGGATTGCAAGTACAGCAAGAGCTTACCAATATTTATAAAGACAACACATTTTACATCACACTAATATTAGTTGTATTCATTATTTTATTTGGTACAAGATCGGTAGATGCTTCCGAAAAACATGAAGGCTTAGTGGCAGCAATTGCATTTGAATCCATCATTAAACTTATTGCATTTGTAGCAGCAGGTATATTTGTTGTGTATGGTATTTTTAATGGATTTGGTGATATATTTTCAAGAGCTATGGAGGTAGATGCACTTAAAAATTTATTTACAATTGGTGATAAAACTTCTTTTGCCACTTGGTTTGGATTAATAATAATATCTATGTTGGCAGTAGTTTTTTTGCCACGCCAATTTCAAGTTAGTGTTGTTGAAAATGTGCATGAAAGCCATTTAAAAAAAGCCAGTTGGGTGTTTCCCACCTATTTATTATTGATAAATATTTTTGTATTACCAATTGCTATTGGAGGCAAATTAATTTTTACAAATGCAAATGTAGATGCCGATACGTTTGTACTAGCCTTGCCATTACATTTTAATCAAAATTGGTTAAGCCTACTTGTATTTATTGGAGGATTTTCTGCTGCAACAAGTATGATTATTGTAGAAACAATAGCGCTAAGTACTATGATGAGCAATAATATTGTAATGCCTGCATTATTATCTGCTAAAAACTTTAAACCATTAGCAGATGAAAACATTTCAAAATCTATAATTACAATAAGGCGGATAAGTATTGTTATTATTTTAACATTAGCTTATTTGTATGATAAAACTATTGCTAAAAATTTTTCATTGGTATCTATAGGATTAGTTTCTTTTGTAGCGGTTGCACAATTTGCACCTGCCGCAATCGGCGGTATATATTGGAAAAGGGCATCTAAAACTGGGGCAATGGCAGCCATTTGTACAGGCTTTGTGATATGGTTTTTTACTTTAGTAGTACCATCATTAGCTAGTGCAGGCATCATTAGTAAAAATATTATAAACGATGGACTGTTTGGACAGTGGTGGTTAAAACCAATGTCTTTATTAGGCATGGAAGGCATGGATTCCATTGTGCATTCAGCATTTTGGAGTTTATTTTTTAATGTGGTTGTTTTTATAGCAATATCGTATTATAGTAAACGTAACGATCAAGAAATTTATCAAGCAGAAATATTTGTAGATATTTATAAACACTCTGGCAATACAGATACAAGTGCTATATGGAAAGGAACAGCTTATTTGCCAGATTTAAATTCCTTACTTGAAACATTTTTAGGAAAAGAAAGAGCAAATAAGTTAATAACGAGTTATGCTGCCAGAAATAAAATATCGTTAGATAATAACAGAGCCGATCCCAAATTGGTAAATTTTTCAGAAAATATTTTAGCAGGAGTTATCGGCTCAGCCTCTGCCCGTATTATGGTTGCTAGTGTTACAAAAGAAGAAGAGTTAAAAATTAGTGAAGTATTGAGCATTCTAAGAGAGTCGCAGCAAATGATAGAATTTAATAGAGAGTTAAGAAAAAAATCATCGGAACTGCAAAAAGCGACAAATGAATTGCTATTGGCTAATGAACAGCTGCAAAATATGGATAAAACCAAAGATGAATTTTTGTACACGGTAACACATGAGTTACGTACTCCTATTACATCTATAAGAGCATTGTCGGAAATTGTACATGATAATGAAGATATGCCAATAGAACAAAGGCAAGAATTTTTGAATGGTATAATTAAAGAAACAGAAAGGCTAAGTCACTTAATAACACAGGTTTTAAATTTAGAAAAATATGAAAGCGGTAGGCAGCTACTTAATAAAACAGCAGTGCAATTAAATACGCTAGTTGCAGAGGCTATTAATTCTGTAATGCCCTTGGCAAATGAAAAAAATATTACGCTTACTACCAAAATACCAGACACCGTTTTTATTGTGCAATGCGATAGAGATTTGATACAACAAGTTTTTAATAACCTATTATCTAACTCTATAAAATTTTCGCCAGAAAATGAGGTGGTGCAAGTATCGCTATATAGCACAGAAAACGAAATTGAAATATGGGTTAAGGATAATGGTAAAGGGATAGAGCCGGGGTTAAACGAATTAATTTTTGATAAATTTTTTCAAGCTCAAAATCAAACATTGCGAAAACCAGAAGGTAGTGGCTTAGGCTTAGCTATTTGCAAAAAAATAGTTGATTTGCATGAAGGTAAAATTTGGGTAGAAAGTAAGTTGGGTAAAGGTGCAAAATTTGTATTTACTTTGCCTTTAAATTGATATTAAAATATGAACAAGGCCAATAAAATATTGGTGGTAGATGACGACCCTTACATATTAATGTCGTTAGAGTACTTAATGAAAAAAAATGGATACGATGTAATAGTGGCTAGAAATGGTACAGAAGCCCTAGCATTACTTAATACCCATGTGCCTCATGTAGTGTTGCTAGACATTATGATGCCAGATGTTGATGGGTATGAAATTTGTAAGATTATTAAAAAATCGGCAGTATTAAATACATGTAAAGTGGTTTTTATGAGTGCAAAAACTAAGGAGGCAGATATTAAAAAAGGCTACGACCTTGGAGCATCTCTCTACATAAAAAAACCTTTTAGTACAAGAGATTTAGTTAAGGATATTGCTGAATTATTAAAATCGTAAACTAACAATAGTTCCTTTATTCTTAGTACTCTCAATCATTATTTTAGCATCCATCATTTTTAATAAATCTTTAATAATAAGGTAGCCAAGGCCATGCCCTTTTTTATTATCAATATTGGCAGATGATACAATAATTTGATCGGCCATAATGTTGTTAATTTGTTCGGCAGTCATGCCCACACCCTCGTCGGATACTGTAATAATGGTGTTGCCATCTTTATTAAAATTGCTAACAGTTATATTTCCTTTGTCAGAAAAGTTAATAGCGTTGGTAACTAAATTGTATATCAAAATTTTTAGCGGCTCATGATATTGTGTAATAACAAGGTTGCTATCAATAGTATTAATAAGCATTATGTTTTTTTGATGAGCTAAAGATTGTAATACACCAAAAACTTGTGTTACCAGTTCGTTTACATTAAATTCTTCTTTTACCAATCGCCTGTTTTCGTTTTGATACTTTATCCAGTTTAAAATATTGGTAGATAAAAGTTGTAGCTCTTTAGATGTGGTAGTAATTTCTTTTACCATTTCATCCTTAAGTTCTTCACTCATTAATGCTTTTTTCTCCAATAAATTTTTGCCAGTAACATTTAAAAATTTTAGCGGCGTAACAATGTCGTGGCTAATAATAGATATTAAACGATTATTAATGGTATTGTTTTTTTCCAGTTCGCTGTTTTTTTCTTGAAGTTCAATAGTTTTTTTAGTTACAAGTTTTTCTAACTTAAGTTGTTTGCGGACAAGGTTTCTTGTTCTTACTTTGTAAATGGCATAAAAAATTGAAAGCAATATAATTGCAAGTAAAACAAAAAACCACCATTTTTTATACCATGGCATAGCAATAGTAAATGCTAAAGTTTTGTAAGAGGTATTATTTATGCCAAATCCATTAACCTTTTTAATTTCTAATTGATAACTACCAGCCGGTAAATTGCTAAGCCGTATTGAGTTTTCGGCATTTGCTTCTAAGGGAATCCACTCATCATTTTTATTAAGACGATAATAAATGTAAATATTTTCTTTATTACACCAAGCTGTAT
>JAGNRZ010000090.1 GCA_017988335.1 Ferruginibacter sp. | reverse complement strand
ACAATAAGCTCACTAATGCCTTGGTGGCTATGCTCCCTATCGGTTAAAAGTTGTGGAATTATACCCACTACTTTTCCACCATTTTCCATTACAGCATTGGCTACAGCCCCCATCAATCCTTTGTTACCGCCACCATAAATAAGTGTAATATTTTGGGCAGCCAATAATGTTCCTAATTCAGTTGCTTGTTGTTCATACAAAGAATTTAAGCCACTTTTGCTGCCACAAAAGACTGCAATTGATTTTATCATAATTTTATTTGTATCTTGAATTGTTGTTATAAAAGTTAAAAGTAGGGATAACCCTTTTAATTTTTATTTTTTCATTATTAATTTTTAATTACGATGTCGCCATTATTTCTTTTTTCTTTTGTAATTGGGTATTTTATATTGCTTTTGGTGGTAGCTTATTTTACTAGCAAAGGAAGTAATAACGATAGCTTTTTTATTGGCAATAAAAATAGCAATTGGATGCTAGTGGCTTTTGGTATGATAGGTACAAGCCTTAGTGGAGTTACATTTGTGAGTGTGCCGGGTACAGTAGGAACAAATGGATTTCAATATTACCAAGTAGTATTGGGTTATTTTCTTGGTTATTTAATTATTGCTTATATATTATTGCCCCTTTATTACAAACTTAATCTTACATCTATATATAATTATTTAGAAAAACGCTTTGGACCAGTTTCTTACAAAACGGGGGCAATGTTTTTTATTGTATCTAGGGCGTTAGGAGCTACGGCTAGAATGTATTTAGTGGTAAACATTTTGCAGCTGTTTATTTTAAATAAAATGGGTATTCCATTTTGGGTAACTGCATTAGTAATTTTAGTGTTGATTTTGCTTTACACCTTTGAAGGTGGTGTAAAAACAATTGTATATACCGATATGCTGCAAACAACCTTTATGTTGTTGGGCTTAATTGTTTGTATTGTGGCTATTATGTCTAAACTTGATTTAGGTTTAGGCACTGCACTTACAGAACTAAGTAACAATGGAATGACTAAGTTGTTTAATACAGATGCAAACTCTTCAGGATTCTTTTTAAAACAAATTATTGGCGGTGCATTTATTACAGTAGCTATGACGGGGCTTGACCAAGAAATGATGCAAAAAAATATTAGTGTACGAACTCTCAAGGATTCTCAAAAAAATATACTAACGCTTAGCACTGTTTTATTGGTTGTTAATTTTTTGTTTTTATTAATGGGAGGATTGCTTTATTTGTATGCATCAAAAAATGGGTTGCCATTTAAAGGCGATGATTTATTTCCAGCAATTGCATTAGGTGATACGCTTTCTGCAGGCATCTCTGTTATCTTTATTATTGGATTAATTTCAGCATTGTTCCCAAGTGCTGATGGGGCTCTAACTGCATTAACTTCTTCTTTTTGTATTGATATTTTAGGGCTTAAAAAAAGAGATGATTTAGATGAAGCTCAAAAAAAACGTAAACGTTTAACGGTACATTTAACCTTTGCAGTAATTTTCTTTTTGCTTGTTATGCTTTTTAAATGGATTGATGATAAGTCAATTATTGATGTAATATTAAAAGTGGCAGGTTATACCTATGGTCCGTTATTAGGTTTGTTTGCATTTGGTATTTTAACCAACAGAAAAATTAATGACAAATATGCTTTAATCATTTGCCTTTTATCGCCGTTGTTAATTTTGGGAGTAGATTTAATAAATAACCCTGACTGGTTTGTAAAAAGATTTAGTTTGTCTGAAGCAACAGCAGCAAGTTTAAAATCTTTATCAGAAAAAATATTTCATGGTTTTAAGCTTGGCATTGAAATATTAATCATAAATGGGCTAGTAACTTTCCTTGGTTTATTCTTCATTTCTAAAAATGATGTTAAAAGAGAGCTTGTAGCTAATGTAAACGAAAACGAATTGAGTAGCAGTATTCATTAGTTAAAATAAATATGTAACTTTACATTGTTAGTAAGTGCCATTCTTTATTTAAAAATAGAGAATGGCATTGCTTTTACAGTAAGATAAATTTAAAATTATGAATGGAATTGATTTAGGTAAACAACGTCATTGGAAAGAAAGCCAAGCACATAGTAGTTGGCAAATTTTTAAAATAATGGCAGAGTTTGTTGATGGCTTTGAAGCATTAAATAAAATAGGCCCCTGTATTTCAATATTTGGAAGTGCAAGAACACAACCTGGTAATAAATATTATGAGTTAGCGGTAGATATTGCAAAACGCTTGGCAGAAGAAGGCTTTGGTATTATTAGTGGTGGTGGACCAGGTATTATGGAAGCTGCTAATAAAGGAGCTTCAATTGCAGGTGGCAAATCGGTAGGGTTAAATATTGAGTTGCCTTTTGAGCAGCACTCTAACCCTTATATTGATAGAGATAAAAATTTAAACTTCGATTTCTTTTTTGTTCGTAAAGTGATGTTTGTAAAATATAGCCAAGGGTTTATTATGATGCCCGGAGGGTTTGGTACTATGGACGAATTTTTTGAAGTAGCTACTTTAATTCAAACAGGTAAGTTTAAACAAAGCCCAATGATATTAGTAGGGAAAAGCTATTGGGGCGGATTAATAAAATGGATAAAGGAAACAATGGGTGAAGAAGAACATAATATTAATCCTGAAGATTTAGATTTAATTCATTTATTTGATACAACTGACGAAGTAGTAACATTTTTATTAAATTATTATAAAACAAGTTCATTAGTACCTAATTTTTAAATGGAATTAGTAAATACCATAGCAGAAAATTATGCTAAACAATGCACTACAGGTTTGGATATAGTAATTGATGAGGTAGAACAATATACCTTGCAAAATCACCCACATGCACATATGGTAAGTGGACATGTACAAGGCAAAGTACTTGAGTTTATAAGCTGCATGATTAAGCCAAGTGCTATTTTAGAGGTAGGCACTTTTACAGGATTTAGTGCATTGTGTTTATCAAAAGGGTTACAACAAAATGGAGAGCTACATACCATAGAAATAAGAGAAGAAGATGCTAAAATAGCCCAGCAGTTTTTTGATAAGGCAAATGCTAAAAACATACAATTGCACGTAGGTAATGCAATTGACATTATACCTACATTGCAACACCAATGGGATTTAGTTTTTATAGATGCTGATAAAGTTAATTATATAAATTATTACGAGTTAATTTTGCCAAATGTAAAAGTAGGCGGATGGATAGTTGCCGATAATGTATTGTTTCATGGGCAAGTTTTAGAAGAAGAAATAAAAGGCAAAAATGCTATTGCCCTTAATGATTTTAATAAGCATATAGCTAATGATGATAGAGTGGAACAGGTTTTGTTAACAGTAAGAGACGGCTTGTTGGTAATTAAAAAAAAGTAACATGAAGAAAGTAATAATAATACTGTGCTTGTTTTTGGCAACTAATACGTTTGCACAAAGCCTTACTCCAGTTGAGTATGTAGAAAAATATAAAGAACTTGCTATAAGAGAAATGAAGCGTATGGGAGTACCTGCAGCCATTACTTTAGCACAAGGTATTTTAGAAAGCGAAAGTGGTAATAGCGAACTTGTAAAAAAATCAAATAACCATTTTGGTATTAAATGCAAAAGCTCTTGGACGGCTGGCGGAGTAAGCCACGATGATGATGCAATTGGCGAATGCTTTAGAGTATATAAAACAGCTGAAGATAGTTATAGAGACCACAGTAATTTTTTACGCAACAATCAACGTTATAGTAATTTATTTAAATTAGATATTACTGATTACAAAGGCTGGGCTTATGGTTTAAAAAAAGCTGGATATGCTACCAATCCTCGTTATCCCGAAATTGTAATTAGCAATATTGAGAAATACAATTTGCAGCAATACACGTTAGGTGCAGCTGCAGATGCTCCTAAATTTGATGTAGCATTGTATGAAGATGATAAAGAAGATATTGTTTCAAAGGAAGAAGAAAAAGAGCAAAGTGAAAATTTAAGTACATTAGATTTATCTAATACTGTTGTAAAAATTAATGGTAGTAAATGTGTGCTGGTAAACAAGGGTACATCTTTATTAGTAATTGCTACAAAAAATGATATTCCATTAAGTAAATTATTAGAATATAATGAGCTAGGTGAAGACGGTATTTTGTCTAAAGATCAATACATTTATCTACAAAAAAAATCTAAAATTGGCAATAAAGATTTTTATGTAGTGCAAAAGGGCGAAACCCTTTTTGATGTAGCACAAAAAAATGGAATTCAATTACAATATTTAATTGATTACAATAAAGTAGATGATACAAAATCATTGATTGCTGGTACAAAGTTGTTGCTAAAACCTAATGAAAAAAAGGAAACTAACTCAGATAAAAACTTTCATACGGTAGCAGCAAAGGAAGGCTTGTATAGCATTGCAAAAAAATACAACATTACTGTAGAGCAGTTAAGAGAATGGAATGCTTTAACATCGGATAATTTAAGAATAGGACAACAATTAAAAATTAGTCAATAATAATTTATGCAAATACAAGTTTTTGATAAAACATTTGAACCTTATATTACAGTAGCACAAATTAATGAACAAATCAAAAAATTGGCAACTGAGTTAAACAACGATTATGCAGGTAAACGTCCGTTATTTATTGCCATACTTAATGGTTCGTTTATGTTTGCATCCGACTTATTTAAAGAGCTTACTATTGAAGCTGAAATATGTTTTATAAAACTAGCCTCTTACAAGGGTACAAAAAGTACGGGCAATGTAATTACATCAATTGGCTTAGATATTCCTCTTACAGATAGGCATGTAATAATAGTTGAAGATATAGTGGATACTGGCAAAACCTTAAATGAGTTTTTACCTCAATTAATAAACCAACAACCAGCTACTTTAAAAATTGCGGCACTATTGCATAAGCCAGAAGCCTTGCAACATCCAATAAAAATTGATTATTTAGGCTTTGAAGTGCCTAATAAATTTTTATTAGGCTATGGGCTTGATTATGATGGACTTGGAAGAAATTTAAAGGAAATTTATAGGCTTGTGGAGTAATAAAGCATAATTTGTAAGCATCGTTTTTAGCATATACTTGTCTTTGTAAAATAATATTTGTATTTTAACAGAAAGCTATATCCTTTGATAAAGCGTTTATTACTATATATATTGCTGGCCTTTTCATTTGTTACTCCAACAAATGCACAATACTATTTACGAGGTGCAGTTAAGGACGAAAAGCAAAATACTATTTCCAACGCAAAAATATTTTTGCACTCAAGCCGTCAACAATTTACATCTGGCAGCTCAGGCGATTTTGGTATTCCATCTAAATTATTATTTGATTCTGTAACCATAAGTATGGATGGGTACGAAACCAAATCTGTAAAAGTTAAAACAGATACTTGGCAAGATATTGTTGTAAAAATAAGCCACGAAAATGCTAATAAAAATAAACCCAAATTAATATCGGTTACAAAAAATTTAAATAATACCGAAAAAGTAAAATGGTTTATTGATGAAGAAACCTATTTTCAAATTGTAGAGAATGATTATGTAAATGCAGAAAAATTTCCCAACACAGGTTTTTCGTTAAATGTAAACAAAGCATCATACAGTAATGTAAGACGATTTATAAATATGAAAAGTACAGTACCGCCAGATGCTGTACGTACAGAGGAGTTAATTAATTATTTCAATCTTCATTATTCTGAACCAGCAAAAAATGATGTATTTAAAGTAGAGTCGCAACTTACACAATGCCCTTGGAATAATAATAAGCAGTTATTGTATGTAAATATTAATGCAAAAAAACTTGAACTTGAAAAAACACCACCTGGTAATTTTGTTTTTTTAGTAGATGCCTCAGGTAGTATGGATATGCCTAATAAGTTGCCTTTATTAAAAGCGGCTTTTCAAATGTTTGTAAAAAATTTACGTCCAATTGATACAGTATCCATAGTAATTTATGGAGGCACAGTAGCCGTATGGATGCAGCCTACTGGCGGAGCCCAAAAAGATACTTTAATTAAACGCTTTGAAGAACTAGAAGCCATGGGTGATACTCCAGGAGAAGCTGCTATTTTAATGGCCTATCGCTTGGCAGAAAATACATTTATTAAAGATGGCAATAACAGAGTAATACTGGCTACAGATGGTGATTTTAATGTAGGCATAGCTTCTGAAAAAGAACTAGATGAATTGATTACAAAAGAAAAACAAAAAGGGGTTTATCTTACTTGTTTAGGTGTGGGTATGGGCAATTTTAAAGATAGTAAGTTAGAAACGTTAGCCAAAAGCGGTAATGGAAATTATGCCTATTTAGATAATTTGCATGAAGCAGAAAAGGTATTGGTGAAAGAGTTATCACAAACATTTTACGGTGTGGCAGATGATGTGTATTTTAATATTCAATTTAACCCTGCGGTGATAAAAAATTATAGGTTAGTAGGGTTTGACAATAAAAGAGATGCGGTAGCCGATAGTACTACAGATTTAGAAGGTGGTGAAGTAGGTAGTGGTAATAGTGTAATGGCTATGTTTGAAGTAGAACTTAACGACACTATTAATGCAAACGAAAAAAATGTGGCTAAGTTAGATTTACGATACAGCAATTGCAACGATACAGCTGTTCATCATTTATATTATAATTGCAAAAAGGAAAGTACCGAATTTTCTAAAATACATAGCGATTACCAATTTGCTGCCGCAGTAACTATGTTTGGGCTTAAGCTAAAGCAATCTAAATATATAAATGAGATAGATTGGTTACAAATAGAAACTTTAGCTACTGCCAGTCATAATCCGTCTAACTATTTACACACCGATTTTTTACAAGTAATTCATAAGGCAAAAGATATTTATTTGGGGGCAACTTCTAAAAAGAAGAAGAAAAAAAAGGATGATGATTAAAGCATTTCTTCTTCTGCAAAGCTATAATATCCATCCTCACTTACTATAATATGATCTAGTACTTCTATATCAAAAAATTTGGCGGCTTCTTTTATTTTTAAAGTAACTTCTTTGTCAGCCATACTAGGTTTTAAGCTACCGCTTGGGTGATTGTGGCATAAGGCAATTTTTGTAGCATCTTCCTCTAATGCTTTTTTTAAAATTATTCTAGGGTCAACCACAGTAGCTGTTATGCCACCCTTACTTAAAATTTCAAAATGATTAATTTTATTAGCATTGTTTAAAAAAAGCACAGCAAAAACTTCGTAGGTATAATCTTTCAATATTACTTGTAAATAATCAGCTAGTTGTTTGGTGGTTTTTATAATAGGTTTATCTAATGTAATGGCGGCTTGTCTTCTTTTACCCAATTCCAACGCAGCAGCTATGGTTATTGCCTTTGCTTGTCCTATGCCCTTTACTTTTTGAAGCTCTTTTAAGTTTAGTTTTCCTAGCTCAACCAAATTATTGCTGCCCAATTGTAATATTTCTTTAGCTAAATCCACCGCACTTTTTTCTTTGCTACCATTATTAATTAAAATGGCAATTAATTCACTATTACTAAGAGTATTGGCACCATTAGCAATCATTTTTTCTCTGGGCCGGTCATCAATAGCCCAATTTTTGATAGATGTGGAAGGGTTGTTGAAATTATCCATACCCTCAAATATAAAGGTTAAAAAGTAAATGATACATTTGCAAATCTTTTACACAAAGAAACAACGATTGCTAAGAAACAAATTAGTTATTTATAGACTTTGTTTCTCTGTTACTTTTTGTAGCTTGTGAGAAATAAAAACCACAAATCAATAATTCATAAATCAACAAATCAAACATCAAAAAATAAATGGAAACATCTGTAAAAATTTTTTCAGGCACAGGCTCAAGATACTTAGCCGAAAAAATTGCCAAGCAATATGGAGAGGATTTAGGCAGTGTAAAAATTCAACGCTTTAGTGATGGTGAAATATATGTAGAGTTTGAAGAAAGTATTAGAGGGAAATTTGTGTTTTTAATACAAAGCACATTTGCCCCTGCCGATAATTTAATGGAGTTGTTGTTAATGATTGATGCTGCAAAAAGAGCATCGGCCTACAAAGTAATTGCGGTAATACCATACTATGGTTTTGCAAGGCAAGATAGAAAAGATAGGCCCAGAGTAGCTATTGGCAGTAAATTAGTAGCTAATATGCTTACCGCTGCTGGTGCCGATAGAGTAATTACAATGGATTTACATGCACCACAAATTCAAGGTTATTTTGATATACCTGTTGATCATTTAGAATCTTCTGCAGTTTTTTTACCTTATATAGAAAGTTTAAAACTTGATAATTTAATTTTTGCTGCACCAGATGTTGGTAGTGCAAATCGTATAAGAGAGTTTGCCACTTATTTTGAGTGTGAAATGGTTATTTGTGATAAGCATCGTAAAAGAGCCAACGAAATTGCAAGTATGGTGGTAATTGGAGATGTTACAGATAGAGACGTAGTAATTGTAGATGACATTTGTGATACTGGCGGTACTTTGGCAAAAAGTGCAGCCTTATTAAAAGAAAAGGGAGCTAGAAGTGTAAGAGCCTTAATTACTCACCCAGTTTTAAGTGGAAAAGCTTACGATACTATACAAAATAGTGTATTGGAAGAGCTGGTAGTTTGCGATACCATCCCTATTAAACCAGGCTATGATAAAATAAAAGTAATTAGCACCGATGTATTATTTGCAACCACTATTCGTAATGCTTTTGAAAATAAGAGTATTAACGAGTTGTTTATGAGAAGTAAAATAGCGAATAAGAAGTAGATTTATTGCTTCCTAATTAATGTAATCTAAAAAAAGTGTAGCTTTATTCATTATTTTTTCTAAAAATATTAATAAAATATTATGTATAAATTGCTAAGAGTGCTAAAAAAAACATTTTTTTTCTTGACACTAACGATTACTTTTTTAGGTTGTAAAAAGGAAAGTTCATCATCTCTTATTGATGGAACGATTGTAGTTAGCACTATTGCCGCAACAAATATAACAAGTGTATCAGTGAAAAGTGGAGTAATAATAACCAATAGTAACAACAATATTATTATTTCTTCAGGTCTTTGTTGGTCTACATCTCCTAGCCCTAATCTATTAAACCTTCATACAACTGACACAATAAGCAATGGAACATTTGCAAAAAAAATAACTAACCTTATCCCTGCAACAACTTATTATATTAGGGCGTACGTTAGAACAATTAGTGATACCTTATATGGAAATGAAATAAGCATTACAACGCCTAATCAACATATATACATTTGCGGTAGCGAAATAATTGGTTCAAAACATATTGCTAAGCTATGGAAAAATGGCATATCTAGTTCATTAAGCAACGGTCTTCAAAATGCAAGTGCCGAGTCTGTTTTTGTATTAGGTAATGATGTTTATGTAGCAGGATATGAAAGTAATGGTACTCATAATGTTGCAAAATTTTGGAAAAATGGAGTAGCAACTAATTTAACCAATGGAAATAATGATGCTGTTGCTTATTCTATAGTTGTTAGTAATAATGTTGTTTACATTGCAGGATATGAAAGCAATGGAAATAAAAAAATTGCAAAAATATGGGTAAACGGAATAGCAACTAACCTTACTAATGGCACCTATGATGCAGTAGTTAGGTCAATAGTATTGGCTAATAATAAGATTTATGCCTGTGGATTTGAATCTGATGGAATGCAAGGTAATCAAGCAAAAATTTGGACTAATGGTGTACCTAATAATATGACCAATGGACTTTATACCTCGGAAGCCATTTCTATTTTTGTATCAGGAACTGATGTATATGTAACTGGATTTCTAGCACCCTCTTATGCTAATGATTATGTGATACTCTGGAAAAATGGTCAAGAAATGCAAATAGATCAAGGTAGTTTTTTCTTCGGGTTAGGGAAAAGTGTTTTTGTAGAAGATAATGATGTTCATTTAGTTGGTAGTACAGATGACAAAGGTGCTTCTTGGTGGAAAAATGGTAGAGCAATGGCTTTAACATCAAATTCTTTAAGTAGAGCCAACGCTATCCAAGTTGTGGGTGGAACAGCGTATATTGCGGGTACAAAATTTGCCAATGATGTGGTTAATGGAAATGATGTTGCAGCGTATTGGGTAGATAATCTATTAGTAACATTACCACATACAGGCATATATTCATATGCTAATTCTATTTTTGTACAATAATAGTTCTATTTCATTACAAATTTTTTTTGCGAATTATCAAACAATTTTTGTAAAATGTTACAAAATCCCGTAGTAATCCAAAGGGGTTCGGCCGATTAACTAAATCATCCTAGTTGAGCTTCAATATTATAAACATCTATCCCCAAAAATAAATTTTGTAAAACTAAAAATATTAGTATATTTGTGCTAATCAAATTAGTTGTATTATGTCAACAGCAGGTCAAAACTTAAAGTATTTACGTAAGCTACGTGGATGGACGCAAGAAGAATTTGCTCAAAAGCTTAATATTAAACGTTCGTTAATTGGTGCTTACGAAGAAGAAAGAGCCGATCCAAGGCTAGATGTATTAGAAATAGTAGGCGATATGTTTAAGCTAAGTATGGATGAACTTTTGCTTAAAGATTTAAGCGATACTGGCGGAAGCTATTTAGCCAAGCGTAGGCAACAAAAAATGATGAGTGCCGATAGAAATTTAATTCATTTTGTGCCTATTAAAGCTGCGGCTGGCTACTTAGCTGGTTATGCCGATAGTGAGTTTATTGATGAACTTAATACATTTACACTGCCTATGTTGGCAGGTGGTAACTACCGTGCCTTTGAAATTATAGGCGATAGTATGTTGCCTACACCAAGTGGTAGCATAATTGTAGGAGAAAAGGTTGAGGCAATTGAAGATGTAAAAAATAATATGCCATATATAGTAGTAAGTAGAAATGAGGGTATTGTATATAAAAGAGTGGTAAAAAATAATAAGACAAAAAACAAGGTATCGCTGGTGAGTGATAATCCACAATATCAACCCTATATGGTAAATGTAGAAGATATTGTAGAGTTATGGCAGGCACAATCTGTTATAAGTAAAGTAACGCAGCAGCAGCGATGGGATATGGATTCGTTAGCTAATATGGTTAATACGTTACAAAGCCAGGTGAGTTCGTTGAAGAAAAAAATGAATTAGGGTTTAAACACAAATGGCACAAATAACCACGAATTTGTGAGCATAATTTCAAATTTGCTAACGATTTTATTTTGCTACTGATTAACTCATTAGTGAAAATTCGTGTAATTAGTGGCTACTAAAAGTAATTTTCATAATTTACATTCAGATACATCGATTAATAATTAAAAAAACACACATTATGATTAAGTTACAGGTTATTGGAAATTTAGGAGCAGATTGCATTCAAAAAGACATTAATGGTAAAACCGTTATCAATTTTAATGTTGCTCACTCAGAAAAGTATAAAGATGCTCAAGGCAATTTAAAAGAAAGAACTACTTGGGTTAATTGTGCTTATTGGACAGATAAAACTGCCATAGTTCCGTATTTAACAAAAGGTACTACCGTTTATGCAGAGGGTTACCCAGAGGCAGATGCTTATACCAATAAAGAAGGACAAGCCGCAGCTACATTGCGTATGAGAGTAGCAAATATTCAATTACTAGGAGGTAATAGAGATGGTAATCAAGCAGCACCATCAAATGGAGCTAACCAAGGGAATGTACAAAATGCAGGTACACCTGTAGCACCAGTTGCTACTTCGGTTACAGATGATTTGCCGTTTTAAATTAATAAAAACAAAAAATATAATTCTAAGGGCTGTTTCAATATGAAGCAGCTTTTTTATTTGCCCCTTATTTTTCAGTAGTTCAAAATTCAATTGCAATAGATTATTTTTATGTTTTCTTATTTAATTAATAGTAAAACGATGCCAAAACAACTTGCCACTATAATTCTATTTTTATTTTTTAGTACTATAAATGTAGTAGCCCAAAAAAATTATGCTCAATATGTAAACACATTTATTGGTACAGGTGGGCATGGGCATACCTATCCTGGAGCTACGGTGCCACATGGTATGGTGCAACTTAGCCCCGATACAAGGCTTGAAGGTTGGGATGGTTGTGGAGGTTATCATTATACCGATAATTTTATTTATGGTTTTTCCCACACACATTTAAGTGGCACTGGTGTTAGCGATTATGGCGATATTTTATTAATGCCAACAGCAAAACCGTCAAATAAAAATAGTGAGTACGGTTCTTTATTTTATCATGCAAATGAAAAAGCTAGTGCAGGGTTTTATCAAGTTTTTTTGCAAGATGATAAAATTGGCGTACAACTAACTGCTACGGAAAGAGTAGGCTTTCATAAGTATATTTTTAA
>JAGNRZ010000237.1 GCA_017988335.1 Ferruginibacter sp. | reverse complement strand
ACATCAAAAAATCACAGATTTAATGAATTCTATCGCCCCTTACCTCACTACTATTCATTAATTCTTTTTCATAAGCTAGCCATTTTGTCCATCTATCCCTTACCAGTTTCTTAGGCATATAAAGCTCAGCCAAATTTATAAACAGGGTATAATGTCCGGCTTCGCTTTCCATAAACTTTCTATAAAATTTACGCATATAGGCATCATCTAAGCCTTCACTTAGTCTTTTAAAACGTTCACAACTTCTAGCTTCTATTAAGGCCATTATTAATAATCTATCTAAAAATCGTTCCTGTGGGCTACCATCTTTTTTTTGAAACTCCAATAATTTATTTACATAAATATCTTTTCGTTGCTTCCCTAATTTTAAATTTCGTTTTTTAAGCTCTGCCAATACAGCTCTAAAATGCCCCCATTCCTCAGTAACAATTGGGCTAAGTTCTTCCACTAATTCTGTTTTGTCGGAATATTTTTGAATTAATGAAATGCAAGTGGTGGCAGCCTTTTGCTCACAATAGGCATGGTCAGTTAGTATTTCTTCTAATTCCATTTCTGCCAAGTTTACCCATCTTGGGTCGGTGGGAAGCCTTAGGCCTAAAATATTTTTTACATCTATTGATTCGCTATTCATGTTGCAAAAATAAAAAAGATGCAGCTATTTCTAACTACATCTTTCGTGGAGACAAGGTTTAATACTAATATTTTCAATGTAAAATTGTATAATTTTATACTTTTCAACAATACCACTTTAGGGTATTACCTATTAGTAGTACTAGTATTAGCTTAAGTATCATTTTTTTAATTATCTTACTACTTTATTTTAAAATTATGCGATTACTTCCTTTTATTTCCTCTACAGTTGTAACTGTAGGGTTAGTGTATGCATTAAGCAACTCTTTTGGCAAAGTACCTGCTATGGGTAATTTATTAAGTCCACAACATGGCTTTTGGCAAAATGCAGAAAATGCTAATGAAAATTTTAGTAGCAACATAAAACTGCTGCAAATGCAAGGGAAAGCATCTGTATATTTTGATGATAAATTAGTACCTCATGTATTTGCCGAAAAAGATGATGATTTATATTTTGTACAAGGCTATTTGCATGCAAAATTTAGATTGTTTCAAATGGATTTGCAAACAAAAGCAGCCGAAGGAAGAGCTAGTGAAATAGCTGGTGAAAAAGCTATTTTGTTTGATAAAGAACAACGCAGAATAGGTATGCGATACGCTGCTGAAAAAGCGGAAAAAGAAATTGCTAAAAATCCTGAGCAAAAGAAAATGTTTGATGCCTATACACAAGGTATAAATTCATATATAGAAAATTTAAAAGAAAAAGATTATCCCATTGAGTATAAAATATTAGGTATTAAGCCAGAAAAATGGAGCAATATTAGAACAGCACTTTTGTTAAAAATGATGGCTAAAATGCTTACTTATGGTACTGATAAAGATTTAGAAGCTACCAATACCAAAGCTGTATTAATGCCAGATGAGTTAAAGATGCTTTATCCGCAAGTGCCAGATTCATTGCAGCCCATTGTGCCAAGCGGCACACCTTTTGGCAAGCCAACAATAATACCAGTAAAACCAGCCAATGCCGATAGTATTTATTTCTCATCAAAAAATAAAACAACAGCCACATTAATAGATAAACCCAACCCCAACAATGGCAGCAATAATTGGGTTGTTAGTGGTAGTAAAACTAAAACTGGTTCTCCCATATTGTGTAATGATCCTCATTTAGAATTATCGCTACCTTCTATTTGGTACGAAATGCAGTTATCATCCCCTAATAGTAATACGTATGGTGTAAGCTTACCTGGTAGCCCTTTTATTATTATTGGTTATAACGATAGTATTGCATGGGGTGTTACAAATGCCCAAAGAGATGTAAAAGATTATTACGATGTAAAGTTTAAAGACAATTCTAAAAAAGAATATTGGTACAATAATAGTTGGGTGCCTACTACACAACGTATTGAAGAAATTAAAGTAAAAGGAGGAAACACAATTTATGATACAGTAGCATACACAGCTTTTGGACCTGTTACATACGATAATAGTTTTAAAGGCTTTTCAGATAAAATAGAAGAAGATAAAAATTTAGCAATTAATTGGACGGCACTTGAAGAAAGTAATGAAGCTATTACATTTTATAAATTAAACAGAGCCAAAAATTATACAGATTATGTAGATGCTATTAAAACATTTCAATGCCCGGGGCAAAACTTTGTATTTGCTAGTAAAACAGGCGATATAGCTATTTGGCAACAAGGTAAATTTCCTGCAAGATGGGAGGGGCAAGGCCTCTACATAATGCCGGGTAACGATAGCAGTTATCAATGGCAGGGTTATATTCCTCAAGCAGAAAACCCACACTCATTTAACCCTACACAAGGTTATTTAGTAAGTGCCAATCAACGCCCTGTTGATGCTACATATCCTTACTTTATACCAGGAACTTATATTACACCTAGAGGTATTGCTTTAAATAATATTTTACGAGGTATGAGTGGAGTTACACCTCAAGATATGATAACATTACAGTCAAACTACTTTAATGTTACAGCACAAGATGCATTGCCATTATTGTTAAAGAATTTGCAAACAGATAAACTTACTGCTAAAGAAAATGAATTTGTAAGTATGCTATCTAAATGGGATTTAAATGCAACACCCAATAGTAAGGAACAAACAATTTTTCAAGCATGGTTAGATAGTGTTGAAACTTGTGTATGGAAAGATGAATTAAGTAAAATAAAACCTTATGCTGAGTGGCCTACAGAACAAACAACAGTTGAGTTGTTATTAAAAGATAGTACTATGAAATTTATTGACGATGTTAATACAACTCAAAAAGAAAGTTTAAAAGATATAGTTACTAAGGCATATAAACTTGCTGCCGCTAATTGTATAGAGCTTGAAGCACAAAATAAATTGGAGTGGAGCAAATTTAAAAACCCTACAGTTTATCATTTGTTAAAAGATGCTTTATTACCTTTTGCCAGACAAGGGTTGCCTGTTGGTGGTGATGGAAATATTATTAATGCCGTTACACATAGCCATGGCCCTAGCTGGAGAATGGTGGTAAGCCTTACACAGCAGACTGAGGCGTATGGCATTTATCCTGGTGGGCAAAATGGTAACCCCGGCAGTAAATACTACGATAACTTTGTAGATGATTGGGCGGTAGGTAAGCCGCATGCATTGTGGATGATGAAGAAAGATGAGGCAAAGGATAATAGGGTTAAATGGACGATGGAGTTTGGTCAGTAGTCAGTGGTCAGTGGTCAGTGGTCAGTGGTCAGTGG
>JAGNRZ010000236.1 GCA_017988335.1 Ferruginibacter sp. | reverse complement strand
CTCTTATCTTAATTAATTTTTCAAGTAAATTTTGTAATAAATTTAAATTGAGCATATTAGCTCCATCGCTTTTTGCAATTGAAGGATTAGGGTGTGTTTCAATAAACAGTCCATCTGCACCTGTAGCAATGGCAGCTTTTGCAATAGTTTCTATTAATTGAGGGTTGCCGCCTGTAACGCCATTAGTTTGATTGGGTTGTTGTAAACTGTGGGTGCAATCCATTATTACAGGAACACCTATTTCTTTCATCCAAGTAATATTTCTATAATCTACCACCAAATCTTGATAGCCAAATGTGTTGCCTCTTTCTATTAAACCTACTCTATTGTTGCCTATGTTTTTAATTTTTTCTACGGCAAACTTCATACTTTGCCCACTTAAAAACTGCCCTTTTTTTACATTTACTATTTTGCCTGTTTTGGCTGCAGCTTCTAACAAATCGGTTTGGCGGCAAAGGAAAGCCGGTATTTGTAATACATCAACATATTGTACTGCCATTTCTGCTTCTAATGCAGTGTGTATATCTGTGGTGGTAGGTATGTTAAATGTAGTACCCACTTTTTGTATTAGTTGTAAGGCTTTTTCATCGCCAATACCGGTAAATGAAGAGGCTGCTGTACGGTTAGCTTTACGATAACTAGCTTTAAAAATATATGGAATATTTAATGAGGCACAAATAGTACTAACTTTTTCGGCAACTTCCATAACCAACTCTTCACCCTCTACAACACATGGACCAGCAATTAAAAAAAAACTATTGTTATTGTATTGTTGATTGCTAAATAATTCTTGCAAATATTTTTCCATGCAACAAAGTTACATTATTCAATTTTCAATTTTACATTTACACTTTATTAAACGATTGATATGGCTAAAGAAAAAATACTAGTAATAGGTGCTAGTGGGCAAATAGGTGTGGAACTTACTATGGCTTTGCGTAAAATTTATGGTAACGCTAATGTAATAGCATCAGACCTGAGAGAGCAAAACCCTTTACTGGAAGGCACTGGGCCTTATGTAAGCTTGGATGTAATGAATAAAGAAATGTTGCATGTACAAGTTATTAGGCAAAATATTACTCAGATATATTTATTGGCAGCCATACTATCTGCCACCGGCGAAAAAAATCCAAACTTGGCTTGGAGTTTAAATATGCAAAGTTTATTAAATGTACTAGATATAGCAAGAGAAGAAAATTTAACTAAAGTGTACTGGCCAAGCAGTATTGCTGTTTTTGGCCCCACAAGTCCTAGGCAAAATTGCCCACAACAAACTATTATTGAACCTACAACTGTGTATGGCATAAGTAAATATGCAGGAGAGTTTTGGTGTAATTATTATTTTAATAGATATGGGGTAGATGTAAGAAGTTTACGTTACCCTGGCTTAATAAGTTACAAAAGTGAACCTGGTGGTGGTACTACCGATTATGCCGTTGAAATTTTTCATGCTGCAAAAAAGGAAAAGAAATACACCAGCTTTTTGCAAGAAGATACTTATTTACCAATGATGTATATGCCAGATGCTATTAGGGCCACAATAGAACTAATGGAAGCACCAGCCGAAAAAATAAAAATACGAACCTCCTATAATTTATCGGCCATGAGTTTTTCGCCAAAAGAAATAGGGGCAGAAATAAAAACACATATACCCGATTTTACAATTGACTATAAAACAGATTATAGACAAAATATTGCCAATAGCTGGCCACAAAGTATAGATGATAGTGTGGCTAGAAATGAATGGGGGTGGAAGGAAGAATATGATTTAGGCGCCATGTGTGCAGAAATGCTACAAAATGTATAAAATAGAAGGTTTTGCAAGTAATTGGTTACTACTTATTTACATTTTTTTAACTAAAATAATTGGTATAAAATTTGGCTACTAACCGTAATTGTACGTAGCTTTGCGGCACTTAATTAAAAAACGAAAAAACAACGTAACATGAAAAAAGTTATTTTATTTGCTGCATTTGCAGTAGTTGCTTTTGCAACACAAGCACAAACAGAAAAATCTACTTGGTTATTAGGCGGTTCTGCTGGTTTTTCTTCTTCTAAAACTGGAGATTTTAAGACAACAAGTTTTTCATTTGCTCCCAATGCAGGTTATTTTGTAATGGACAATTTGGCAGTTGGTGCAGGAATTGGCTTTCAATCACAAAAAGATGAGGGAGATGATGCAGTATCATTATTCAGCGCTAATCCATTTGTAAGATATTACTTTACAAAATTAGGCGAAAACGCAAAGTTATTTGGTAATGCAAATTTTGGTGTAGGGTCTGCAAAATCAGGCGGTGACTCTCAAAGTTTTACACAATGGGGCATTGCGGCTGGACCAGCAATCTTTTTAAATAAAAACACAGCTTTAGAAATGACAGTTGGCTATAGCTCAGTTAAAGTTAAAGATGCTGTTGACGCTACTGGTACTTTTGGTGTAAATGTTGGTTTCCAAATTCATTTTGGAGGTAAATAATAATTTTACAATAAATTAATCTTAAAAAAGAGTAGCAATTTGCTACTCTTTTTTATGCCTATTACTTATTAAGATATATAATAGAGAGTACTGTACGGATTAGTTAAAAGCAAATTCAAAGCCCTACATAATTAGCAATAGGTGTCTGTAATAAAAAAAGCCTCCAAAAATCTTGGAGGCTTTTATAAGTAGCATATAATTAATTAATAATCATCTTATACTATCAACATAGCATCTCCATAACTAAAAAAGCGATATTTTTCTTTAATAGCTTTTGAGTAAGCTTCCATCATTAAATCGTACCCAGCAAAGGCACAAGCCATTATTAGTAAACTGGTTTTTGGTAAATGAAAGTTTGTTACCAATGCATCAGCAATATTAAAATCGTACGGAGGGTGTATAAAGTGATTTGTCCAACCTTCAGAGGGTTTTAATAACTTTTGTGCTGTAAAAGATGTTTCCATCGATCTCATAGTGGTAGTACCTACTGAGCAAATACGATGCCCGCCTTCTTTAGCTTTATTTACTATTGCACATGCTGTTTCTTCTACTTTATAATATTCAGCATCCATTTTATGTTTGCTTAAATCTTCTACTTCAATGGGTCTAAAGGTGCCTAAACCAGTATGCAAAGTAGTTTCAGCAAAGCGAATACCTTTAATTTCTAAACGCTTAATCAACTCTTTACTAAAATGCATACCTGCAGTAGGGGCAGCTACAGCACCCTCATGTTTTGCATATACGGTTTGGTATCTTTCTTTATCTTCCTCATCTGGCTTACGCTTAATATATTTAGGTAAAGGCGTTTCTCCTAAATCATGTAATATTTTTCTAAACTCTTCGTAACTGCCATCGTATAAAAAAC
>JAGNRZ010000235.1 GCA_017988335.1 Ferruginibacter sp. | reverse complement strand
GTCTACTATTCTACCCCCCCCCATTAATTGCTTACCAATAGAGGTTTTGCCGCTTCCACTTGCACCAACAATTAAACCTATTTGCCAGTCTAAATCCTCAATTGGTAAATTAGCGTCAAGGTTAAACTCGCTGCCACTTTCGGCGTTAAAAAGGCTTTTAACCCTTGATGCCCTGTATCCGTTAAACTCACCAGTTTTATTTCTAACCTGTATAATCATACTACAACTATTTTACAATTAAAGCCCTCACCAGTTAACCTAGTAAAAATATGTTCCTGCTCAGACTCATTTTCGCACATAACAATAACCCCAAATTTGTTTTTTGCCTCTACACCGTCATCATCAAACGGGTCTTTACCACCATCATTTTGAGCGCCCCTATAATCAACGCCCCAACTTTCCGCAACCTCAACCCCTATTTCCTCCGCAATAACATCCTCTGCCCAAACAATATTAGCCTTAGCAGTTGCATTGTCGGCTAGTGCCATTTCCCTGCCTTGTGGAGTATTCAAGTCAATATCCGTACGCTTAGTAACTACAATTTCATCCCCTGTAGTTTCAACAATAATTACTTTTTTACCACCTAGCTCACCAAACTTTTCAATACTTTTATTACCTGCAATGATGTTGTTGTTCTTATCAACTAAAGCACCCCTACCAGCTTTAAATTGGCTAAACGACTTATCCATTAAACTGTTACCAAATTCGCTACCTACATTAAAATTTTTGTCATCAAATTTTAAATCGGTTATATCCGCTTCAATAATTTTTGCTTTAGCCATATTCCCAATAAAGTTAATTTAATTTTTCGCAACGTTGTTTCAAATTCAAAGTTACAATCTTTTCAATTTAATTTGAAAAATGATTTTGTTAAGTTAATAAATCTCCCAATTGATTATAGCTTACCTGCATTACCTTTTTCAAATTGTCCTTGTCTAGCCATAACGTATTTAAACGTATTTTTCGTTTCCCAAAGTTACAAAACTTTCAAATGAAGTAACGGCAATACCGATAACAGAAAATAGTTACTTACGGTACTATGGCATATTTACGAAGGCATCTAAACAACCAGTTATATTGAAATTATAGTTTTTTATAAAAGTTCCCTTTACTACGCAATTATCATCGTGAAAAGCGTTTACCTTATTACCAATTCTTAATTCTTTTATATTTATCATGGCTTTAATTTTTTATTTTTTAAACCACCCCACCATCATAAGCCTTTTGGCGAAGTTGACTAAGCTGCTATACTCATGGTGTGATGTTGATTTATTATTAGTTTCTATGTATTCAATACTTGATTTAACAAGTAAATCTTTGCCAACGGTGTTTATTAGTTCAGTTTTTAGCAATGATAACCTTGTTTTTTTAGCCTGTTCAAAAGCTTCCTTTTTCTGTTCGTTTGTGAATGAATTAAGAGTGTTTAGGTACTCGTAAATTGAAATAGGCAAAATGTTAAAATCCATTTTTTTAGCTAAAAAAGACTCTTTGGTTTCATTTAGCCAATCCTCATAATCTTGCTTAGTCAATTCCTTTTTATATTCTAGCTGTAAATACTTTTTAGGTGGCAATTGTTTATGTTGGTCTATTGCCCATATACGATAAGCCTTTATGATACTGGCAATGTAAATGCAACTAAAACTTTCATAATGCCTTGCATCCACTTCTAACTCTCCCTTAATGGCCATATCAAAAGCCAGTATAAATTCGCTTAGAGTATGCCCAGAATAGTTGGTAATGATAAAGTCAATTATAACGTTTTTCTCAATTTGGGTGGGGAAGTTTTGCTCCCTCAATCCAATTTTAGCCATAATGAACTTTAAAGTGTTAGTTATTTCATCATAACTAGCTTGACTTATTTTTTTGTCATTTATTGCATTTGAAAACTTTGCAACATCGCTACCAATTTTGGAGAGCTGTTGTTCGGGCTTCGCTAACTCCAACTTTTCCACCACCTTTATTATGCTGTTTTGTATTTCCATCTTCAAATTTTTGTTTTGTTATCCATCTTTTAAAGTGTGTGTAAATTTCGTTTTCACTATTGTACCATTGTTGGCTATCCTTATTCGTTGCCACAAATTGCAACCACTTGTCTTTTACATGGTCTATGGTAATTTTTTTACGTAATTCAACATCTGTAGCATAAGTCCATGCTTCAAGTGAACTTTGTAAAATTTGCGGCGGGGCATCCTGGATATTAAAATCGGATAATTTACCTGAATTTTTTTTGATTGAAATTTTTTCTTTCTCTTGTAAAATTGTATTAGGTATAATTGTAGAATTGTAAAGTTGTTTATCTATACTAACAGTGCTATTGCTGTGCTTTGTACTGTGCTTTTGCAGTGCTTTGTCTAGTGCTTTTGTATTTGCCTTTGTATTTTTTACAATAGCAATTACATTAGCACTATACTGATTTTTGCTACTTTCTATAATTTTTATAAAGCCAAAGTCAACTAAATCTAAAAGGCCAGCAGTGTAAGTTCTCCAATTTTTAACGCCAATTGCTTCCATTACCATTTGACTGGGGAAGCCAAATTTTTCCTTCCAACCAAGCCTATTACAATGTTCAATAGCAAAGAAGAATATAGCTGAGTGGATTGGTTTCATTAAGTCTGGATTTTCAAATGAAAAATCCCAAAAACTTCTATTAAGTTTATAAATATCCATTTTGCTGTTTTATTTATTATTTAGTGGTATTAAATTTAAAATGGTATAAATTCTACTGCTAAATAATTTCTATGGGTAATATTTTTTACAATTTTTTTATACGGTATTCTTTTTTTACCATACACCAATCTCCCTAAATGATAATCTGCCTCAATCCAACAATTAGTTTTAGTACAGTAAACTTTTCTCCAATCATTAAATCCAATCTCTAAATTTTCATTGTAATACTTTAATTTTATTTCTTCTACCACTTTGTAATAATTTTAATTGATAATCAATATTTTATTTTACAAAAATTATGTAGTAATCATAGTGTTAGGCGTAATGAATAAGACCACGCTTTAACATTAGCTTTCTTACTTTGTTGTAGATAAAAGTTTTTTCTTCATTGTTTAAATCTACTTTATTTTCAATAGTATATTTACCATTATTTAAGAAGTTGAAACCAACATTAAAAGCATATCCTGCCATCTGCTCAGAAACATAAGCACCTAAATAATACTTTTTGTTTTCTGCTTCAATTTCGCTTCTATACCAAATTGTTTCAACTTCGCCTTTTAATCTTTTATCTAATCTTACACCATAAAACAATGATGTCCTTTTCTCTTTCACTACGCCTAACAGGGGTTTTGCAAAAGCAGGGCTTTTGTGCATATTTTCAACATTTGTACTTTCTACTATCATTTGTAATTAATTTAAACTTTTGTACTATTTAGCCCTGCCTTCGCAAAGCCCTAAAACGTTAT
>JAGNRZ010000089.1 GCA_017988335.1 Ferruginibacter sp. | reverse complement strand
ATAGAGTGGGAGGGAGATGTTACAGAAAGTGGATTTAGTTTTTACTCCAATTACGCTATTGCAGATAGCTTGCCTAGTAATATTGATGAGCAACGACTAATTAACTATGCTAATGAAACTACCGAAAGAGATCACGGAATGCAAATAATATCTATTGGGAAAGATAGTATTGGTAACACTTGGTATGGTTTAAAAAACTCATGGGGTAAAGCAGGTAAATATGGTGGCATTTGGTATATGAATGAAAATTATTTTAAATGGAAAACTGTTACGCTTATTGTTCATAAAGAAGGGCTGCCATTAATACTTAGAAAAAAATTATATATTGAATAAAAAATCCCACTCATATAAAAAAGATTTCTCCTTCGTCGAAATTGACAAAGGCATAAAAATTAAAACACCACCTCACTATAATCCTTTACCACATTGTAAAGTGTATCTCTTTCAACAGGCTTGCGTTTTACTTGTTTTATTAGTTGTACTAGTTCTTCAGTACTCATTTTAGGGCTTTGCTCTTCGCTGCCAGCCATGCTGTAAATTTTAGTGCTATCGTCAATAGTACCATCAATATCATTTACACCAAAGCTAAGGGTAAGCTGTGCATTTTGTCTGCCTAGCATAGGCCAGTAGGCTTTAAGGTGAGGAAAATTATCTAAGTAAATACGAGCAATGGCATACAAACGCATATCCTCAGTAATAGTGCTTTCTGGCACATGGCTCATATCATTATCGTAGTTTCTAAATTTAAGAGGAATGAAGGTGTTGAAACCTTTTGTTTTGTCTTGCAGCTCTCTTAATTTGCTCATGTGGTCAATACGATGTTCATATTTTTCAATATGCCCATAAAGCATGGTGGCGTTACTGTGCATACCCAACTCATGTGCTACTTGGTGTATATGCAACCATCCATTACCATCTACTTTATCTGCACAAATTTGTTCCCTAATTTGTGGATGAAAAATTTCGGCACCACCACCCGGCAAACTATCTAAGCCTGCATCATGCAATTGTTTCATACCTTCTTCAACAGTAAGTTTTGCTTTTCTAAACATGTAATCTAGCTCAACAGCAGTAAAGGCTTTTACATGCAAACTTGGGCGGTGTGCTTTTATTTTTTGCATGAGTTCAATAAAATAAGCCATATTCATTTTAGGGTGTACACCGCCAACAATATGTACTTCTGTAATCGGTTTACCATCATAGGTTTTTACTATATCAAGCATTTGATCAATGCTTAATTCCCAACCCTCTTCTTTATGTGCATATAACTGGCTATAGCTGCAAAACTTGCAACTAAACACACATACATTAGTAGGCTCAATATGAAAATTGCGATTAAAATATGTGGTATCTCCATGCAAACGTTCTCTAATAAAATTAGCTAAAGCACCTACAAAAGGTAGTTCTGCTTTTTCAAAAAGAAGTACGCCTTCAGCATCGGTAATACGTTGGCTATCTTTTACTTTTTGGGCTATGTTTTTAAGGTCGGTATCTGTAGGAGATGCTATTAAAGTATCAATAGAAATAGACATTTTTTAAATTTTTGCAAAGTTACGTTGTAAAGTATTGTTTTTAGTTTTTTGTACTAAGCTTTTGTATTAAAAAGCCTGTTAATTTAAGCACAGTATTCTGCTAATTGAGAATAATTGTATATCTTGAAACCTTAATTAAAAGCACACTTTAGTGAATTATAAGGCAATTATTTGGGTATTATTATTACATTTAAGCGTTGTAAATGTAACAGCTCAAAATAAACAGTTTACATATTATTTAGATGAAAATTTGAGTAGTGTGCCTAAGGAAAATGCTAGTATTATTGGTAGAGGATATATTGAGAATAATGATTTTAGGTTAGATTGTTTTTCAAATACAACTAATAAGCTTTTGTTAGTGGCTAATTTTTTAGACTCTTCATTACAAATATTTAATGGCACTTATGTACTTTATTACGCTAATAGTAAAGTAAAGGAAGAAGGAAGCTATGCAAATGACTTAAAAGTAGGTACCTGGAAAAAGTATGATAAAAGTGGTAAAATAGTAGATTCTACTATTTATGAAAATGGAGTACGAGTAAAATTTGCAAAATTTTATTATTACTACAATTCAAAAGTTGAAAAAAATAGCCTCAAAACTGATTCTAGCAAATATTCATTGGGATATGAGTTTACAGATAGTTTACGAAACGAATTTACAAGTCAGTATTATGCTCTACGAAATGAAAAAAAAGTATTAGAAAAAGATGTTTTTTTTGTAGGGAATAATGGAATAATGAAAAAATACGATTCGTTGCAAAATGTAACTATTGACACATTATTTACAAGAGAGCAAAGTGAAGCAGAATATTTGGATGGACCAAAAGGATGGGTAAGATTATTACAACAAAATTTAAATCCTAATATACCTGTAGATAATGGAGCAAGAGCAGGACTTTACACTGTAATAGTAAAATTTATAGTAAACGCAGACGGTAGTATAAGTGATATAGCACTAGAAAACGACCCCGGCTATGGAATGGGAAAAGAAGCGTTACGAGTAATTAAACTTGCCAAAAAATGGAAGCCTGCGGTAGAGTTTGGCAAAATTGTAAAAGCGTATAGACGCCAACCCATTTCATTTCAAATAGAAGAAGAAAAAAGACGTAGATTATTTTAAATATATAATTATGAGTATCAAATTACGATTGACGGTTTTAAGTTTTTTACAATTTTTTGTATGGGGTGCATGGTTGATATCAGCTGGAGATTTTCTATTCAAAAGCGGCTTTTCAGGCACACAAATCGGTGCTGTTTATTCAACTTTGGGTTTAGCCTCATTGTTTATGCCTTCAATAATGGGCATAATTGCTGATAAATACATAAACGCAGAAAGGCTTTTGGGAATTTGCCACATTATTAGTGGAGTTTTTTTAGTTGTCGCTGCAGGCAATATTAACCCTAGTATTCTTTTTTGGATAATGTTTTTGAACAGTTGCTTTTATATGCCAACAATAGCATTAACAAACTCAGTTAGTTACAATATACTTGTTGCAAATAAAAGTGATGTAGTAAAGGAGTTTCCACCAATTAGAGTTTGGGGAACAGTTGGTTTTATAGCTGCAATGTGGATTGTTGATGTAACAGGCTGGAAAGATTCAAATATGCAATTTTATTTCAGTGCAATTCTTTCTTTTATTATGGGAGTATATTCATTTACGATGCCTAAATGTATTCCTATGAATAAAATTAAAAGTGATAGCTGGGTATCTAAATTAGGTCTAGATGCTTTTGTGTTATTAAAAGAAAAAAAGATGTTCATATTTTTTATGTTTGCTTTGCTATTAGGGGCTGCATTACAAGTGACAAATACTTTTGGTGGACAGTTTTTAAGAAGTTTTGGTTCCTCACATCCAGACTCATTTGTAGTTAAACATGAAATATTTACTCTTTCAATATCACAAATTTCAGAATCATTATTCATTTTAGCAATTCCTTTTTTTCTTAAAAGATTTGGTATTAAAAAAGTAATGTTTATAAGCATGATTGCTTGGGTTTTTCGATTTGGATTATTTGGTATAGGAGATCCTGGTAATGGCTTATTTTTTCTAATTGCCTCAATGATAATTTATGGTATGGCATTTGACTTTTTTAACATTTCAGGTTCTTTATATGTTGAACAAGAAACTAACTCTGAGATAAGAGCTAGTGCACAAGGTCTTTTTATGTTTATGACTAATGGAGTAGGAGCCGTAATTGGTAGTTTTGGGAGTGGATTAGTTGTAGATTTTTTCACAAAAGATAATGTTAGAGATTGGCCAAAAATATGGATGTGCTTTGCAGGATATGCATTAGTTGTTGCTATACTTTTTGCCATATTATTCAAGCACAAACACAACCCCAATGATATTCAAAACATCAACCACTAATGCAGCGTACCAATTTTGAGTTTAAAGCTAAGGTGGATGATATTGTAAGTGCAGAAGAAAAATTAAAGCAACTTAACCCTTTATACAAAGGCGAAGATCATCAAATAGATACCTATTTTAATGTGCCAAAGGGTAGATTAAAACTTAGAGAAGGTAATATTGAAAACGCTTTGATTTATTACGAAAGAGAAGATATTGGTGGTGCTAAACAGTCCAATGTATTGCTTTATCAACATAAGCCAGATGTAGGGTTAAAAAATATTTTAATTAAAACCAATGGTGTAAAAGCTATAGTTGATAAAAAACGCAACATTTACTTTGTTGATAATGTAAAATTTCATTTTGATAGGGTAGAAGGGTTAGGCACATTTGTAGAAGTTGAAGCCATTGATAGCGATGGAACAATAAGTATAGAAAAGTTAAAAGAACAATGTGCTTTTTATCAACAATATTTAGGTATCAATGCTACTCAACTTTTAAGTGAATCTTACAGTGATATGATTATTGCAAAACAAAATAAGTTACAAGGCTAACAATTTTTCATGTAGTGCCATTACTTGCGGTATTACTAATTGTTGTTCATCGTTTGTAATTACAAAATCACACAAACGCATTTTAATGGTTTCGTTTATTTGCTTATCCATGCGTTGTTGTACTTCCTCTTTGGTAATATAGTCTCGTTGCATTACCCTTTGTAGGCGTAGGGTAGTGGGGGCGTAAACACCTATTACATAATCTAAATCTTTTTGGCTACCACTTTCAAAAATTAAAGCAGCTTCTTTAATGCAGTAGGGTGCTGTTTGCAAGGCAAACCAATTGTTGGCAGCTTGTATAGTGGCAGGGTGTACTAGGCTATTTAGCAATTCTAATTTGGTAGGATTATTGAATACTTGGTTGGCTAAATATTTTCTATTGAGTAGATTGTTTTCGTAGGCTTGCTCACCAAAATGAAGAATAATTTGTTGCTTTAAATCTTCATCTTTATACATCAATTCTTTTGCAGCGTCATCGGCATAGTAAACAGGTATACCTAGTGTCTCAAACACTTTTGCAACAGTAGTTTTGCCGCTGCCAATACCGCCTGTGAGACCGATTTTTAACAAAATAAAATATACAATGTTAGATGTTATTATGTACGATGTTGGATGTACGATGTACGACTTAAATTTAAAACAATCGTACATCGTAAATCGTACATCTCACATTATTTTCCTTCTGTAACTACTTTATTAATATTTGCCGTCCACTCCATGCTAATTGCACTACGTTCAATTTTCATGTAGCTACCTGGGCTTACTTCCATTTCTAAAGTACTATCATCATTTACTTTATTAACCTTACCGTGTATACCAGCAATGGTTACAATTTTATCGCCTTTTTGTAGGTTGTTGATAAACTGCTTTTGTTGCTTTGCTTTTTTAGCTTGCGGACGAATCATAAAAAGCCAGAAAACTAAAATCATTCCTCCCATCATAATCATGGTCATGGTACTGCTGCCCTTGCCTTGAGGATCCATCATTAAAAAAATGCTAAGTAAATTCATATTTGTATAATTGTGTTTGTTAAAATTTTATTGTTCTTTCTTTTCTTCTACCTCACCCTTTAATTCCAATAAAGGAAAATCTGGTTTTGCATTGCTTGTAACTGTTATTGTTTTTGTAGCAGGGCCAACTCTACCTTTACTATTAAATACAATTTTTATAAAACCCATTTCGCCGGGTAGTATTGGTTTTTCAGGTTTTTCAGGTACAGTACAGCCGCAACTAGCACTAGCATTACTTACCACTAAAGGTTTGTTTCCGCTGTTTTTAAAACGATAGCTATATTCTACTAATTCTCCATCTGTTACTTTTCCAAAATTATAAACCGTATCTATCACTTGTACAGTAGTAGTATCTTTTAAAGCTTGTTCAATCGCTTTACTTTTATCATCAGCAATTTTATCTTTTCTTTTTATATCGCAACTTGTAAGGCTGCAAGCTGCAAATGCTAGTATAAAAAAACCTTTTGTCATATTCTTTATTTATGCTTTTTTACAAAATTTACTTTGTGTATTTTACCTTGGGCAAGTAGTTCTTTATGCAAATTATCTAATAATCCATTTACAAACTGACCACTTTGTGGAGTGCTATATTCCTTTGCCAAATCAATATATTCGTTAATTGTAACCTTAGTAGGTATAGTTTCAAAATATAATAATTCACAAATACCCATTTGCAAAATTATCATATCAAGCGATGCTATTCTATCAGCATCCCAATTTTTTAATTTTGGCTTTATTAATTCTCTGCTAACCTCTGCTTTATCTAAAACGGTTTGCGTTAAGTTTTTAGCAAAATCCATTTTTTCCTTATCCAACACCTCACTAAAATATGCACTACTTGGTCGTTGTATAAGTGAGGGTATTAATTGGCTCATCATTTCGGCATCATCATCCCAATTAATAAATTTTTCTTCAATATGATTAATAAAGTCTTCGTTGGGTAATAAAAGCTCTGTAAAAATAAAATCTAATATGGCTTTTTCTTTTTTGGGTTCTCTACTTAGCTCTTGTATATAAGTAATATACTCCTCTGTATCAACAAGTTTTTGATATATTTTTTTAAGTAAATCTCTATCCACTAAATGCTCTAATTTAAAATGACTTACAGCAGCCGCAAATCCATCGGCATCTAAAAATTGCCATACAATTTGGTTGCCAGCTATTTTTGTGTTTACATTTAAATCGCCTTGAGTGGGTAAATGTTTATTGGCTTTTTGTAAGGCATCTTTTTCGGCAAAACGGGCAATTTCAGTAATAAAATAAACAAGGTAGGTAAGTAATTGGCGGCTTTGTTCTACTTTCTTAATAAGAATGCTTTGTGGTTCGCCAATCTTAATTTCATCGTTCAAACTATCTACTGCATATAAAGTTTGCATTACTTTAATTCTAATATTTCTTCTGCTTAGCATTATATCACTTTTTTTGCGATGGCAAAGGTAACAAATAGTTCATAGTTCATGGTTCATAGTTTCAAAGAAAGTAGGTAGATGCCATTTTCTGCCTTTTTTTCAATTAAAACCAATGTTTATGAACATTTTTCAGCCTAAAACTGTCATATATGGCATAAAATGCGTTTGGTACATTATTAGCTTATACATTTGCACACAAATTAAAAACTAACAAAAAATATACAATTATGGCAAAAGCATCTAATGCTTCTAAATTGAGTATAACTCCACTACATGACAGAGTTATTGTACAAGCTGCCGCCGCAGAAGAAAAAACGGCTGGTGGAATTATCATCCCTGATACTGCAAAAGAAAAACCACAACGTGGTACTGTTATAGCAGCAGGCCCTGGCAAAAAAGATGAACCAACAATGGTAAAAGCTGGCGATATGGTTTTATATGGCAAATACGCTGGTACCGAAATTACTATTGAGGGTAAAGAGTATTTGATTATGAGAGAGAGTGATATTTTGGCAATAGTTTAATAATGTGCTAATACGATAATATTGCTAATGTGCTAATTTTTCAAAATTATAGTTCATTACAATTTTTCACCTCATTAACTTAAAAATTAAAATTTTAAAATATGGTGTACCTATTAGCAAATTAGCTAATTAGCACATCAGCAAATTAACCAATTATGGCAAAAATGATATTCTTCGATATAGAAGCAAGAAATAAAATGAAAAAAGGCGTTGATACTATGGCTGATGCTGTAAAAGTAACGCTTGGTCCTAAAGGACGTAACGTAGTTATTGAACGCAAATTTGGTGCACCTAGTGTTACTAAAGATGGTGTAACTGTTGCAAAAGAAATTGAATTAGAAGACCCAATTGAAAACATGGGTGCTCAAATGGTGAAAGAAGTAGCAAGCAAAACCGCTGATATAGCTGGTGATGGTACTACAACTGCCACTGTTTTAGCACAAGCTATTGTAAAAGAGGGGTTGAAAAACGTAACGGCTGGTGCAAACCCAATGGATTTAAAACGTGGTATTGATAAGGCAGTTGAAGCGGTTGTAGCTAACTTAAAAAAGCAAAGTGAAGTTGTTGGTAACGACACTAAAAAAATTATGCAAGTGGCTACTATCTCTGCCAATAACGATAGCAATATTGGTGAGCTTATTGCAGAAGCAATGAAAAGAGTAGGTAAGGAAGGTGTAATTACGGTAGAAGAAGCAAAAGGTACAGATACAACTGTAGATGTGGTTGAAGGTATGCAATTTGATAGAGGTTATGTATCTCCATACTTTGTTACAAACAGCGAAAAAATGGAAGCTGAATTAAGCAACCCTTACATTTTAATTTATGATAAGAAGATTTCTACCATGAAAGATATCTTACATATTTTAGAAAAAGTAGCACAAACTGGTCGTCCGTTATTAATTATTTCAGAAGACTTAGAAGGCGAAGCATTAGCAACATTAGTAGTAAACAAATTACGTGGCACTATTAAAGTGGCTGCAGTAAAAGCACCTGGCTTTGGTGATAGAAGAAAAGAAATGTTACAAGATTTAGCTGTACTTACTGCTGGTATTGTGGTAAGTGAAGAGCAAGGCTTTAAATTAGAAAACGCTGATCTTACTTACTTAGGTAGTGCAGAAAGCGTAACTATTGATAAAGACAACACTGTAATAGTAGGTGGTAAAGGTAAAAAAGCTGACATCACTGCAAGAGTAAATCAAATTAAGGCACAAGTAGAAACTACTACTAGCGACTACGATAAAGAAAAATTACAAGAGCGTTTGGCTAAATTAGCTGGCGGTGTTGCGGTACTTTATGTAGGTGCTGCTACAGAGGTTGAAATGAAAGAGAAGAAAGATAGAGTAGATGATGCTTTACATGCTACAAGAGCTGCTGTGGAAGAAGGTATAGTGCCAGGCGGTGGTGTGGCTTATGTAAGAGCTTGTGAAGCTTTAGCAAAACTTACTGGCGCTAACGAAGATGAAACTACAGGTATTGCTATTGTTCGTAAAGCTATTGAAAGCCCATTACGTACAATTGTTGAAAACTGCGGTTTAGAAAGTAGTGTAGTAGTAAATAAAATTAAAGAAGGTAAAGGCGATTATGGCTTTAATGCAAGAACAGAGAAATACGAAAACTTATTTAAAGCTGGTGTTATTGACCCAACTAAAGTAAGCCGTGTAGCTTTGGAAAATGCAGCAAGTATAGCAGGTATGTTATTAACTACAGAGTGTGTAATTGCTGATAAACCTAAGAAAGAAGAAGCAGGACATAGCCATGGTGCACCAGATATGGGTGGCATGGGTGGATATTAATACAATGTTTTAGCAAGTTATAGTCCCTCTAACTTTTTTGTTAGAGGGATTTTTTTTGCATCATAGGGGAATCAATTTTATTTAGTTGAATAATTATATTTAACATAATATTAATTATAGGAAATGAATACTCTCAAATTTATTAAAGTTATCTTTGCACTAATGGAATACAAAAATTATATAAATAGACTGAATATCAATGAATTAAATCAAATGCAAGTGGCTACACTGGAAGCAAATGATAAAGAAAATGATATTTTATTATTATCGGCAACGGGTTCTGGTAAAACCTTGGCATTTCTTTTACCGCTAATTAAAAACTTAAAAACTGACAATAAACATCCTCAGGCTTTAATAATTGTACCAAGCAGAGAATTAGCCCAGCAAATTGATGAAGTTTTGCGTAAAATGCAAACTGGTTTTAAAGTTACACTTTGCTATGGTGGTCATAAAAGAGAAATTGAAGAAACCAATTTAATTGAAGCCCCAGCAATAATAATTGGTACCGCTGGTCGTTTAGCTGATCATATTCGCCGTGGAAATTTTAATACAGCCGAAATTTCAACCCTAGTGCTTGATGAATTTGATAAATCGCTTGAATTAGGTTTTGTTGAAGAAATGTCTTTCATCATACAGTCATTACCTAATATTAAAAAAAGAATTTTAACCTCTGCAACGTCTTCAGTTGAAATTCCAGATTTTGTAGGCATTAATAATGCAGTTACGTTAAACTTTACCGATGATAAATTAACCGAAAGTTTAGGGCTTGAAATAAAAACTGTTTTATCTGACCAAAAAGATAAAATCGACACACTATATACATTGCTTTGTTTTTTAGGCAACCGTTCGTCTATTATATTTTGCAATCATAGAGAAGCTGTGGAACGTACAAGCAATTTATTGAATGAAAAAGGTATTTTCAATGTATTTTATCATGGTGGTATGGAGCAGCAAGAACGTGATGTTGCTTTATGTAAATTTAGAAATGGCACTAGCGATATCTTAGTTACAACCGACTTAGCTGCCCGTGGTTTAGATATTCCTAATATTAGAAATATTATACATTATCATTTACCAAATGATGAAGCTACATTTACCCATCGTAATGGCCGTACAGCCAGAATGGATGCTAGTGGAACAGCTTATGTGGTATATAGCGAAGAAGAAAAATTACCAGCTTTTATTGCTGAAAATTCAAGCCTACAAAACCTTTTAGCTGATTATGAATTGCCAGAAAAACCAAAATGGAGTACCCTATTTATTGCTGCTGGTAAAAAAGATAAAGTAAATAAAATTGATATTGTAGGCTTTTTATCGCATAAAGGCGAATTAAAAAAGGAAGATATTGGATTGATTGAAGTAAAAGATTTTTTTGCTTTTGCTGCTATTAAAAAACACAAAGTAAGTAATACCCTTCGTTTAATACAAAACGAAAAAATTAAAAATAAAAAAGTTAAGATTGATATTGCAAAGTAGCCATATCAATCTTAACTCATATAAATATTTTTATGGAAATGGGTTACCCCACTTTCTATCTGTATAAACATTAGTACCTGAAAGTGTTCTTAAAAATGCTATTAAAGCATTTACTTCCGTTGCATTAAAATTTAATCGTTGCCCTACTCCACCGGGTGTAAGTCTTGGGTCTAAATTTGTGTTGCCAGGTGCAATGTTTATAGTTCCGTAATGTCCAATTGCATTTTGTAATGTTGCCAAATTAGCCGTGTGCATTAATGCTCCGTTTTGTACTCCATTATTATTTACTAAGTCACGTAAGCTTGGGGCTCTTGTAACAGTAATATCAATACCGCCGCCAGGTGTAATTCTACCTATTATACCATTGTTTCTACTATTAGGGTCAATATCAAATTCGGGTGCATTGTGGCAAGCGTTGCAGCCAGCACCACCACTAATTCTTAGGCCTGTAGCATCAAAAACCGGAGCAGTAATAAATACTTGCTTTCCTTGATTTTCTTGTGCTGTAAAATTTGGGAAAGGCTGATTGTCATTAGCCACCTGTGCCCTGCCAGCATCGTATTTACTATCAAAAGATTGAATACTTCTTACAAATTGAGCCATACATTCCTGCATTCTGGCTTCAGTAATATTTTCATCACCATATACAAATTTAAATAACTCTTTATAATAATTTAGGGCTTGTAATTTTAAAATTAAGTTAGATAATGCTGGTCTTCCATTTTGACCACTAAAGCCCATTTCTGCATGATCTTGAATAGGCATAGTAGTTTGTTGTTCCAAAGTTGCAGCTCTTTCATCCCAAAAAAACTTTCGTTCTACTGCAAATCTTGAATTTATTAAACGCATGCTATGCCTAGCTGTAATACCACCTGCAACTCCCTTGCTAGCTTGGGCTGTATCGCTAAAAGCAAATTCTTGTTTGTGGCAACTACCACAAGAAATTGTATTGTCTATACTTAAATTTTTATCGTAAAAAAGCACTCTTCCTAAAGTAGCTTTTGCATTTGTAATAACATTTGTGCCTGTATTATCTTTATTTGGATTAAGATAAGCCGGTTTGGCTTGGTTAGCATAATTTGCCAAATTTGTTGGGTCTATATTAGTGCCAAAAGCTGCTTTAATAGCTGCGTAAGGGTTGGTAACAATTGGTGTGGTTGATGTAGAATCTGATTTTGAGCAACTAATAATTACAATTAGTAAAATAAAAAATACACCTATAGTGATTTGTTTTTTTGTCATACACTTATTTTTTAATTATTTGATTTAGACTGATTTATTTCTTTTAAGTTTAATTATTTAGTAATATTATCTGGAGGCATGTTATGTTCTGGTGGTGGTGAAAATCCATTTTCTTTAAAATCTCTTCTAAAAGGTGGAGGTCTTCTATCCATCCTGTTCAAAACATCTTTAAGGATAGTATCAAATTTTTGTTGTTGGGTTGCATTGCATAATGCTCTTATTTGTTGAAAATGTTTAAAATTATACAGTTCCAACTCTCCTACTGCTTTAGAAAGTTTATCATTGGCTAACTTAATTGAGCTATCAGCTACATGGCTGTTTTGTATAAGATTATAAAATTCATCTTTAGTGGCTTTAATTTTATCATGTAATTGTCGTTGCCCTTCTCTATGTTCATCCCTCAAAATAGTGTATGCCTTAACTTGTGTACTATCTAAATTTAATGTTGTGCAGATGTACTCAAACAAAGATGAAGGAGGTAGCTCATTTGCATTTGGGTGTTTAGCATCTTTTTGTTTCCATATCATTACAAGTGTAACAATATTTGCTAACAATAGCAGTAAAACGGCAATACTTAACCATTTATTTGTTTTATAATTGTTCATTATAGTTAATAAATTTCTTGATTATTTGTACTATATACATAAGTATATGTATCAATACTTATATTTTGTTGTTGTTTAATTGCTTTATCAACTTCATTATTATTTATTTGGCTTAAGGAATAAATATTGAATATGAAAAATATGGCTAAAACAGCTACCATTAAAGCTGGCTTTAAAGACAGAGAGAAGCTTTTTTTATACTCTTCGGTATTTTGCAT
>JAGNRZ010000088.1 GCA_017988335.1 Ferruginibacter sp. | reverse complement strand
TAAGAATAAGAAATAAGAATGCCTCACTTTGAGCAAAAATTGCACCAAAGGAGGCATTTTTACATATTGTCACATCCACAAATTATTGCCAGTACTGTCTTTGAGAATTACAGAGAGAGCCTAAAAAAAGAGGCTGACTAAAATTACTATTTTATAACAGCCTCTTAAAAAATTATTTAAATATCTTACTTCATAAATCCTTTAATCATATCCATTAAACCGCCGCCGCCTTGTTGTGCTTGTGCTTGTGTAGCACCGCCAGCTAATTTACCTACAAGGTCCATTAAGCCGCCGCCACCGCCGCTTTGTTGCTGACCGCCGCCAGTAAATTGGCTAATTAAATTTTGGAAGCTAAAGCCACCATCTTGCTGTTGCTGTTGTTGTGCTACTTGTTGGCTAGCACCACCTGTTAGTGAGTTTAACAAGCTGTCAAGCGTAAAGCTACTGTTATTTGGATCGTTTGTTTTATTAATTAATCCACTAAGTACATTTGGAATTAGGCTTTGAGCTACATTACTAGCCTGTCCGCCACCTAAACCAAATTTGCTCATTAATTTATTTGCAAAATGCCCAACCATCATGCTTACAATAGGGTTGCCCATTAAGCCTTTGCCGCTACTTTGCTGGCCACCGCCACCAAATAACGATAATATATTTTGCAAACCACCACCAGCTACCATATTTTGCAAACCACCAGCTACAGTTTTTGTAGCCTCAGCTATTACATCATTGTTATATTCATTGGGTACTTCTGGGTTGTTAACTACTGCATCGCCAGATAGTTCTTTAACCATGTTAAATAAATTGTCTAACATTTTTTAAAATTTAAATTGTTTTTGTAAAATTATCAAGTGAAAGATAGTGAGTTTTATTGAAAAGTTGTATGCTAAAAAATAAAAGCAATAATTTAACAAAAAACAAAATTATACATGTATAGCAATCTTTACAATTTTATCTCCAGCTTGTATAGCATCTAAAAATTCTAAACCGCCAGTAAGCTTACCAAAGCAAGTATGTACACCATCTAAATGTTGAGTGCCTTGTCTGTTGTGGCATATAAAAAATTGGCTACCACCAGTGTCTTTTCCACGGTGTGCCATGCTTAAAACGCCTCTATCGTGGTATTGTTTATCGGCACTAGTTTCACATTTAATGCTGTACCCTGGGCCGCCAGTACCAGTTCCATTAGGGCAACCAGCTTGTACCATAAAGTTGGGGATTACCCTGTGAAATGTAAGCCCATCGTAAAACCCTTCGCTAATTAGTTTTTTAAAATTTTCGACAGCAATAGGTGTAGCATCATCATAAAGTTCAAAAGTAAATGTGCCTTTGCTGGTTTCAATAATTCCTGTAGTACTCATTATTATAAATTTTATTTTTAAATCAAAAATTCAAACATCATCAAATCAAAGATTCTAATTTGATTGCGTAACCAACTTCTCCGTGTTTTCTGCAAATTGTAAAGCATCAATAAAATCTTGCACTTCACCGTTCATAACCGCATCTAAATTATAGCTTGTAAAACCAATGCGGTGGTCGGTAACTCGGCCTTGAGGATAGTTATACGTTCTAATTTTTGCACTTCTATCACCCGTACTCACCAAACTTTTACGAATGTGTGCAATGGCGGCTTCTGCCTTTTGTACCTCTGCCTCATACAACTTTGTACGTAGCATTTCCATAGCCCGTAAGCGGTTACCCAACTGGCTTCTATCGGTTTGGCACATTACCACAATACCTGTGGGTATATGCGTTAAAAATACTTTAGTTTCTACCTTGTTTACATTTTGCCCACCAGCACCACCACTACGAGCTGTCTCCATTTTTACATCGCTTTCTTTCAATTCAAAATCCACTTCTTCTGCCTCTGGCATAACTGCAACTGTAGCTGCACTTGTGTGTACACGACCGCTAGCCTCGGTATCAGGTACTCGTTGTACACGGTGTACACCGCTTTCAAATTTTAAAGTGCCATACACATCATCGCCTGTAACTTCTACTTGCACCTCTTTATATCCACCAACTGTACCTTCGCTTTCGCTAAGTATAGCAGTTTTCCAGCCCTTTTTTTCACAGTACTTTAAATACATCCTCAACAAATTACCTGCAAATAAACTGGCTTCATCACCACCAGTACCAGCTCTAATTTCCAGTATCGCATTCTTCTCATCAAATGGATCTTTAGGAATAAGCATATTACGTAAACCTGCCTCTTGTTGCTCTTTCTTTTCTTCCAACAATGGCAATTCAATCTTAGCTAATTCTCTCATTTCTTCATCGTTGTCATTTAACACTTCTTTGTTAAACGCAATATCATCAAGGGTTTTAAGGTATTCGTTACGGGCAATTACCACTTTTTCTACGCTGCGATATTCTTTACTTAATGCCCCAAATTTTTTGTTATCGCTAACAATTTCGGGGTTGGTAAGGGCTATACCTAACTCATCAAATCTTGCTTTTATAGCATCTAATTTATCTAACATTTTATTTTATTTTTTTGGAAATCAACTTTTGTAATTCTAATCGCCTTCATTGGCGTCGCACTCTTGTACAGATGTACTTCCATGAACCATTATCCATGAACTATAAGCTAAACAGCGTAGCTAATAAAAAAGAGAAAGTAAAAAGCGTTGCATTAAATACATTTGTGGTGCAAAGGTAATATTTTTTGAGGATGGAACGCTGATTGTTATGATAATTAAGATAAACATGATTTTTATCTTATTAAATCATCATCATCTTAAAAGTCAGCGTTCCCCAAAAAATCTTACCAAATCATAACCATCATAACAATCAGCGTTCTATCAATGCTACATAAATTTTCTGCAACTCAAGTATTTGATGGGTATAATTTTTTGCCCCAAGGCAAGGTTGTAATCACATCTGCCGAAGGCGTAATTATAGATATTGTAAATGCCGAAGATGCTGGAGATGATGTGCAACATTTTGAAGGAATACTTAGCCCGGGCTTTATAAACTGTCATTGCCATTTAGAGCTTAGCCATTTAAAAAATGTAATTCCACAACATACAGGGTTGGTTAATTTTGTGCAGCAAGTAATGCAAAAAAGGGCCGCTAATGAAGAAGAAAAATTAGCTGCTATGCAACTTGCCGAAGCAGAGATGTACAAAAGCGGCATTGTAGCCATTGGTGATATTTGTAACACGGCAGATACACTACCTATAAAACAGAATAGCAAAATATACTGGCATAATTTTATTGAAGTAAGTGGTTTTGTGCCTGCAACAGCAGAAAAAAGGCTACAAGAAATTTTAAATGTTGCTCAATTATTCACTACTCACCATTCACCACTCACCATAACTCCCCATGCCCCATATTCTGTTTCAAAAAAACTATTTGAATTAATAAATAATTTACCCAACAATAATTTAATAAGCATTCACAATCAAGAAACCGCCGCAGAAAATGAATTATATAAAAGTAAAGAAGGCAGTTTTTTAGAGTTGTACAAAAATTTTGGAATTGATATTGCATACTTTACGCCAAGTGGTAAAACTAGTTTACAAACATGGCTGCCGTATTTTACCAACAAGCAAAATATAATTGCAGTGCACAATACATTTACAAGTGACGAGGATTTACATTTTGCAAAATCGTACATCCAAAATCGTACATCGTACATCACCTATTGCTTATGCCCCAACACCAACCTTTACATTGAAAACAGCTTACCACCTATAGAACTTTTGCTACAACACAATTGTACTATTGTATTAGGCACCGATAGCCTAGCCAGCAACACACATTTAAATATTATGGAAGAAATAAAAACCATACAACAACACTATCCTAAAATTGAACTACAAACATTGCTACAATGGGCTACCAGCAATGGGGCTGCTGCCTTGCAAATGAATGATAAGCTGGGTAGTTTTAAGAAGGGAATGCAGCCAGGTTTTGTTTTGGTTGATAAAGATTTAAAGGAGAGTAAAAAGGTTTTGTAAAATTAATCTCCACCGCCGCAGCCGCCACTGCAACCACCACCATCTCCGCCGCCGTCTCCACTATCTCCGCTACTATCATTACCATTACCATCACTCCAATCTCCCTCTGCACCACCGCCATCAAAATCTCCTCCATTAAATTCTGTACTGTTGTCATAGTAGCTATGCAATGGCTCATCGGTATAGTAAGTATTGCCACTATCGCTTGAAAAAACAGTACTATTTTTTTCTCTAGATTCGTAGGCGGCTTCTTTTACTTTTCCTTTATCAAATTTTGTATTGCCCCAAATGTCTTGTGGAGGCTCTACTCCAAACTCTAATGCATAAAATTCTATAGTATCTAAATATTGTGCACTAAACCTACCAGTTTCCTCTGCTACAGGCAACAACTCTGGGTGATGGTCGAATTGGTAATGCAAAACATCATGACAAAATTCTCTATAAGCTTTTGTGAATAATAAATGTTCATGCCATACCACATCAATTATTTTAGAAGGCGTTACATGAAAATTACTTACAACACCTAGGTACACAAATTTTTTATATTCCGAAATGGCTTTTAATGCAAAAGATTTTTCCCAATTATGTTTGCTAGCAATTTTTGCAGCAAAGGCTTTTGTAGAAGCATTTACACCACCAAAGGCACTTGTTATATCATCCCAAAGGTTTGTTGGAACAATATTGTCAAAATGGTAGGCTCTTATGTTTGTCCATAACTCTTTCTTATTCATTGCTACAAATATTTATTTTTAAAGATAATTAGCTATCACTTAATTGTGAAATTAAATTGTTTATTTTAGGATATCAATATGAATAACTATACAATACTAATGGTGGGCAACGGGCATTTGGCTTATAGGCTTAAAGCCAAGCTTAATGCTAATGGTTACGCTGTAGTTCACACTACACAAGAGGAAATTATTGGCATGTCGGAGTCAACTTCTTTAATAAAAAATGTAGAACTGTACAGCCAAAAATTGCACTTACCCTCTGTAAAAATGATTTATTTGTTAGATGAAAGAGATGAAGTGAATTTGCAGCTTATTATTTCATTTGTTTCTTTGTTTCCACAAAATCCTATAACAGCTTCATTGTTTAACGAAAATATTATACCTCACCTACAATCGCAAAATAAAAATATATCTATTTTAAATCCAGCAAAAATTGCAGCACCTTATTTTGTTGGTGCTTTATATCAGCCATTAAAAAGAAAAGGATTGTTGCCTATTGCGAAAGATAAATCGGAAACGAAAGTAAAAACAAAAATATCCTTAATTCAAAAGCTAGTATTAAGTTTTTTACTACTAATAACTATTGCAGTCATTTTTTTTCATTATAAAGAAAATTTATCATGGATAGATGCTTTGTACTTTGTAGTAGTTACTATTGCCACTGTGGGTTATGGCGATATTAATTTGGTTAATTCATCCATGGAAAGTAAGCTGTTTGGAGTTTTTATAATTCTATCATCAACCGTATTTATTTGGATGATTTTTTCATTAACGATTGATAAGATGTTGAAAAGACAAATTTCTTTATCGCTAGGTCGAAAAAAATATAATTACAAAAATCATATTGTATTATGCGGCTTGGGCAGATTGGGCTATTTTATAGCCGAGGAGTTATTGCTGAAAAAAGAAAAAGTAATAATTATTGAGGAAAATGAAAATGGTAGATATTTAAATTATTTTAGGCAATTAGGGGCCGATGTGTATATTGGCGATGGAAGATTAAACAAAGTGCTGGAAGATGTAAATGTGGCTGAATCAAAAGCGTTGATTTCTGTGGTTAACAACGACTCATTGAATATTGAAATAGGATTGATTGCTCGTTCTTTTAATGCAGATTTGAGGGTAATACTTAGAATTTTTGATGAAGATATTGCTGAAAAAATTAAAGACTTACTAAATATTCAACTTGCTTTAAGTGCATCGGATATGGCAGATGAAATATTCTATGAGCAGTTGAAATAATTTTTTTCATCTGTGTGAATCTGTTGTGTAAATCTACAATACCTCTCCCAACACCATCAGTGTTTTTAATTGCCCAAAATCTTGCACATGATAGCTATAGTAATTTTGGTATTGATGCAATAAATAACGACGTACATCTTTGTTTAGTTGCAATTGTTCTAATTCTGTAGGGAGCATAGTTTTTAGCAATTGCGAAGTAATAAAAGCATTTTGCCCTTCTATAAAACTTGGATGATGAGGTTGCTCCTCACAAAACACACCTTCTTGCAAATCAAAAAAACTATTTTCTTCATTATGGTTATCAATCATTCTAAAGCCAAAAAAATGAGGTAAATGCAAGGCGAAAAACAAAGGAAAATTAGCGGTAGCTTTTTTATTACAATTATCTAATTGATGCAAAGCATCTTCACAAAAATTGTACAAATCAGCATTGGTTTCAGGCTGTTTCAGGCATTTATTTAGCAATTCTACACAAAAAAGAGCAATGCTGTTTTTTATAACATCGCTAAAAATATTTTGGTATAAATAGGCAAATTTAAACTCCTTTATTCGCTGCATAGTTTTTTGCTCATGATGATATACCACCATTTCTAAAATGCTACTAGGTTGAAAGTAATTGGCTTTTGCACTAGCTTGCTTGCTGCTACGTACACCATTTACCATATAGGTTTGCACACCAAACAGTTCTGTAAAAGCGGTTACTACCAAGCTGGTTTCGCCATACTTGATGGTTTTTAATATAATGGCTTTTGTTTTGTGTGTCATATGTTCTCATCCCACAAAGGCGCAAAGGCACAAAAATCAATTTGTGAAAATTTGTGCAACTAGTGGCTAATAACTTTGTTGTCTTTGTGCCTTTGTGGGGCTCCTGTTTATGGGAATACAACACAAATTAACGTTCTTTGCAAAAATTTTTAATTAATTATTTATTTCAATGCTATGTGGCAACGTTTAGGAGCTTGGGTTATTAAAAACAGACTAGTACTATTAATTATATTATTTGTAACTACAGGTGTTATGGGCTTTTTTGCCAGTAAGGTAAAATTAAGCTATGAGTTTGCCAAAGCCATACCTACCGATAATCCTAAATATATAGCCTATCAAGCATTTAAGCAACGCTTTGGTGATGATGGTAATTTATTGGTAGTAGGTATTAAAACTAATAAGCTATTTGAGCTATCTACTTTTAAAGCCTACCAACAATTACAAACAAAACTAAAAAATGTAGAAAGTGTAACTGATGTGCTTTGTATTCCTACTTCTATTAATTTACAAAAAGATGTAGTTACAGAACAGTTAAGTGCTTACCGAGTGTTTGCAGACACCATCAACACACAAGAAGAATTAGATGCTGCAAAAAATATTTTTTTAGCCTTACCGTTTTACAAATCTTTATTATACAACCCCGATAGTAATGCTTTTTTAATGGGTGTACGTATTAACCCTACAACACTTAACTCGGCTAAACGTACACAAATAGTAGCTGCTATTACAAAAGCTGTTGATGAGTTTGGTGCTACTACTAAAATACCTACATACCTAAGTGGATTGCCTTTAATACGTACAGTAGTAGCCGATAGAATACAGCAAGAAATGAAGTATTTTTTAATTGGCTCTATTTTATTAAGTGCATTAATTCTGTTACTATTTTTTAGAAGCATAAGTACTACATTGCTTTCGCTACTGGTTGTTATTTTTGGCGTAATATGGAGTGTGGGTTTAATGCACTTATTTGGCTATCAAATATCCTTGCTAACTGCATTAATACCTTCTTTAGTGGTAGTAATAGGAGTGCCTAATTGCATTTATTTTATCAATAAATATCATACTAATTATTTACAACGCCAAGGCGAGGAAGAGCAGCAGCGAAAGCGTTTATCGCTAGTAGATATGGTAAGTAAAATGGGAGTGGTTACACTATTTTGTAACATTACCGCTGCCATTGGCTTTGCAGTATTTGCCCTTACTAAAAGTGCTATTTTAAAAGAGTTTGGTGTAGTGGCTGGTATAAGTATAATGATAATTTTTGTTATCTCCTTTATATTGCTTCCGGCTGTTTTAAGTTATTTGCCTGTACCTAAACCAGCACAAACAAAATATTTAAACAATAAATGGATAACTTCTTTTTTACTTAAAACGGAGAGCTGGGTATTACACCATAAAAAGGTAATTTATATAACTACTGCCGCTGTATTGTTATTTGCTGTTATAGGGTTGTTTAAGTTAAAAACAGAAGCTCATATTGTTGATGACTTACCTACTACCGATAAAATTTATACCGATCTTAAGTTTTTTGAAAATAATTTTAAAGGAGTTATGCCTTTAGAAATTGTAGTAGATTCAAAAAAACCAAATGGACTACGTAAGCCTGGTGTGTTTGAAAAAATTGATTCTTTATCACAATACATTGTAGCACAAAAAGGACTAAATAGACCCGTAAGTTTAGCAGAAGGATTTAAGTTTTTGTATCAAGGTTTTTCTGGCGGAGATTCAACCGCTTACTTTTTTCCTAATGAAGCTGTAGTAAGCCAAGGCCTTACCGAAATTAGAAAACAATTTAAAAGTGAAGACAGCACAGCAAAAAATAGTAATGTGGGCAAAATGTTTGTGCCCTTTATTGATAGCACAATGCAGTACACTCGTATAAGTATAAGCATGGCAGATGTGGGCACAGCCAAATTACCCATGATATTAAGCGGAATTGAAAAAAGAGCAAATGAACTATTTGATACTACTAAAAATTATTTTACAACTCCCAACAAAGCATCATCATATACTATAGATACTGTTTTTGACGAAACCAATTTAGGTAATATTATAAGTGTAGATACTGTTTACTCAAAATACGATACCATACCGCAATACAAAGTACAGTTAACTGGTACAAGCATTACCTTTTTGGAGGGCAGTCAATTTATTATTAATGGTTTAAAAGAAAGTATTTTTTGGGCCTTTTTATTAATAGCCTTATGTATGCTGTATTTATTTAAATCTATACGAATATTAGTGTGCTCATTGTTGCCCAATATTATACCTTTAATTATTACCGCTGGTATTATGGGTTGGGCAGGTATACCACTAAAACCCAGTACTGTATTAGTTTTTAGCGTAGCCTTAGGCATTGCAATAGATATTACCATACGGTTTTTAGTAAACTATAAGCAAGAGTTGCCCTTGTATAATAATAATGTAGTAGAAACTGTAAAAGCTACAATAAAGCATACAGGACTTAGTATTGTTTACACTTCATTAGTACTTACAGCAGGGTTTATTATATTTTGTATAAGTGGCTTTGGTGGTACAAAGGCATTGGGTTGGTTAACTTCTATAACATTATTGGCTGCTACACTAACTAATACTATACTTTTACCTGTATTGCTTATAGTATTTGATAAACAAGGACTAATAAAAATTAAATCTTTAAAAAGATAGACTAAATCTATAATAATCCTCACTGGCATTGAATTTTTTACACATATGTGGTTAAAAAAGCAGCAAAAAAAGCAATAAAATTGTCTAAGTTTTAAAGGATTTCATAATTGAAGGCTATATTTGCCATTATAAAATAAAATATGCAAATGAGAAAATTGATGTTAACCTTGTCGGTTATGCTGTTTTTGTTTATCACAGCTGCTGCACAAGATCGAACAATTACAGGTAAAGTAACCAATGATAAAAACGCCCCCATTGAAGGTGTTTCTATCACATCGCCAGATGGTAAGTATGGTACACAAACCGATAAAGACGGAAACTACAAAATAGTAGTACCCACTTCGGTAAAATCTTTAAATTTCACGTACATTAACTTCGAAACTGTTAATAAATCTATTATCAGAACAACTACGGTAAATACATCTTTACGTGCCGAAGATAAGAGGTTAGAAGAAGTGGTGGTTGTAGGGTATGGTACACAACAAAAGAAAAAAGTTACTGCTGCTATAGGGAAAGTAGGGGGTGAAGACATTGCTAATTTAGCCACAAGTAGTTTTGATAAGCAATTGGCAGGAAGAGTAAGTGGTGTTCAAGTAGTTGCTGGTACTGGACTTGTAAGTTCTCCACCAAGAATAAGAGTTAGAGGCGTAAACTCATTAACTCAGGGTAGAGATCCGTTAATTGTAATTGATGGAATGCCATCTTTTCAAGGTGGTGCTTCTAGTGTTGCAAACACGAATGTATTAGCAGATATAAATCCTGCCGATATCGAGTCTTATGAGGTGCTAAAGGATGGTGCTGCTGCTGCAATTTATGGTTCAAGAGCTGCCAATGGAGTCATTTTAATTACAATAAAAAAAGGCAAATCTGGAAAATTAAATGTCAATTATGACATGTATATGGGCTTTAGCAATGCATTTAGAGTGCCTGAATTATTAAATGCTCAACAGTTTGTTACAATTTCTAATGAAAAATTTACAAATGCAGGAAGTGCTCCCGTTGCATTTATGGATGCAAATAATACGAATACTAATTGGGTAGATGAAGTATCCGCAAAAAACCCATTTGTTCAGAGTCATACATTATCCGCCTCAGGAGGTACAGATAAATCTTCTTTTTTCTTATCATTAAACTACCTTTCACAAGATGGTATCATACGTTCTAATACAAATAAAAGGTATAGTTTTAGAACAAACATGGAGTTAAGACCCAATAAATATTTTAAGTTTGGAAACAACATAACAATTACAAGAACTGAAGATAATGATCAAAATAATGGAGGTAATGCTTTAAGCGGTACTATGGCTGGTGCTCAAAGATTACATCCAAATGTACCCGTTTATAATGCAGCACACCCTACTGGCTATTCAATTACAAATGATAATGTTGCACAAGGTTTAGGTCCTAACCTACGTCAAATTGACGATAATTATACTAATGTAGCTTATGCACTAGATAAGAATATTTTTAATAACCAGCGTACGAGGGTTATTAATAATTTTTATTTTGAGTTAACCCCTATTAAATCATTAAGCTTTAAAACACAAGCTTCTGCCGATTTTATTAGTGCAGTTGACTTTAGAAGCCTAAACAAGATACATGGAGATGGAAGGGGTAGTTTGGGTAATGTATACAATCAAAGTGTTCAAGCCACAATCCTAACATGGCAAAACTATGCCACTTTTAATAAGAGTTTTAGAAAACATACGATTACCTTATTAGGGGGAGTGGAAATGCAACGCACAATCAATCAAAGTTTTGTTTCGGAAGGTCAAAATATTTCAGATCCATTTTTCCAAACCAATAATGTAATTACCAACTCTTTCGCCAATCAATTCGCAAGAGGTTTTTACGGTAAAAGAGGATATCAATCTTTCTTTAGTAGACTAAATTACGATTATGCGAATAAATATTTCTTGCAGTTTAGCGCTAGAAGAGATGGTTTAAGTAGCTTACCACCTGATGCTAGATATGGAAACTTTTTTGGGGGATCTGTTGGTTATCGTATTAGTCAAGAAAAGTTTTGGACTGATTTAGGATTTAACAAAGTGTTTAGTGAATTAAAATTAAGAGCTAGTATTGCAGAGGTTGGTAATGAACTTGCAGATAGATTTCCTTTTCTTAGCTCATATGGTTTAGCACCTTATGGAGGTGTTTCTGGGTTAGCAGCTACTAGAATTGGTAACGGAACTTTACGTTGGGAGAAAAATAAGAAAATAAATTATGGATTCGATGCAACTTTCTTAAAGGGTAGAGCTAATTTAACTTTTGATGTTTTTGAAAATATTAATGATGAACAAGTTTTAGACGTAAGACAGCCCGTTTCTTTGGGCATACCAGGCAATATAATTACAAGAAATATCGGTAGTATGCAGAATAAGGGAGTAGAAATAGGATTATCAACACAAGTAGTAAGTAAAAAAGATTTTACTTGGACTATTGACTTAAACTTTACTTCTGTTAATAATAAAGTAAAAAGTTTGGCAGAAGGGCAAACTGAAATTCCTTTGGATGGGCCTAATACTAATACATCGTATAATATATTACGCTTAAATAACCCAATTAATGCTTATTATGGCTATAGATATGCAGGTGTAAATGCTGCAAATGGTAATCCAATGTGGTACAAAGAAGATGGTAGTTTGATACAGTATAATGTTAGCACTGCAGCTACTGGTCCTAATGCGGCAGGATATTATTTCGCATTAAGTAAAAATGACCCCAACTTAGGAGTTGCTACTACTTTGGGGAATAGATATATAGTAGGAACACCATTGCCCACATGGTTTGGTGGATTTACAAATAAGTTTTCTTACAAAGGATTTACGGTTGAAGCATTTTTTAGATTCAGTGGAGGAAATAAAGTATATAATTTAACAAGGCAAGATGCTTTTACTAGTACTAAATTTATTAACAACTCTTCTGAAATGCTCAATAGATGGACTACACCTGGACAAGTAACAGATGTTCCTAAATTGCTTTATAATAGAGATGCCCAAATTAATTTGGCTAATCAATTAAATGATAGATACTTAGAGGATGGTAAATTCTTACGTTTCCAAAATTTAATTTTGGCATACGATTTTGACAACAAAAAAATTGAAGAGAGAACAAAAGGGATTTTAAAATCTATGCGCTGGTATGTTCAGGGTCAAAATCTTGCTATTTGGACGAAATATAAGGGAATTGATCCGGAAAATGTTTCGGAGTTAGGGATTGATAATAGCAATGTCCCTCAATTGAGAACATTTACATTTGGTTTAAATTTGGGCTTTTAATTTAATAATAAAACAACTAATAATTTATTAATATGAAAAAATATATTTCAACTTTTATATTTTTTGTATTGGGTTTAATCATTTTCACATCTTGTAAAAAAACATTGGATGTAAACCCCTACAA
>JAGNRZ010000087.1 GCA_017988335.1 Ferruginibacter sp. | reverse complement strand
CAGTTATAGAGTATCGCTATACATTAGAAAGAGAAACAATGGGCCATATTAAAGATTGGTATTTTCAAGAAGCCATACCTATACGATATAGTGAATACGATTTAAAAATACCCTTGGTTTTTAAGTTTGGCATACAACCATCAATTGTTGATAGCATTGAAGTTAAAGAAGATGTAACCGAAGAGTTAATTAATACAAACCAAGGAGTAGTTAGGACAAATTCTTTGTCTAAAAAATTTATAATGCGTAATTTAAAAGCACTACCAAATGAACCTTACATGGGTGCTGCTAAAGATTATCAACAACGTTTAAGTTTTCAATTATCACAAATTGATTATGGCCAGGGCGATATAAAATATTTACGCAATACTTGGTTGGATGTTATTAGTAATTTAAAAAAGGATGAAGATTTTGGCAAACAGATAGAAAATGACTTTAAAGCATCTTATAATTTTATTGATGAACTGAAAAGCAAGCCAGATAATGAACAAAAATTACTAACAGCATTATCCTACTTTCAAAAAAACTTTACTTGGAACAATCAAGATGGTATATACAGTTATAAAGGCGTTAAAGAAACTTGGGAGTCAAAAACTGGCTCTATTGGAGATATAAACTTACTTTTTATAAAATTATTAAAAGATGCTGGAGTAAATATTTCACCTATATTATTTAGCACCAGAGATAATGGAACAGTAAATATGTTTTTTCCATTTATTGAGCAGTTTAATGCCACATTTTGTTACATGCAAATTAATGGGAAACCTTATGTAATTGATGCTTCCAATAAGTATAGTAATTATAATATAATTCCTGAAAAAGTAAACAATTGCAATGGCTTTATTATAGATGAAGGTGCAGGCAAATGGTTTATGGCTAAAGATTCAATTACTAAATATAAAGTTATAGTGGCTACCAATGGAAAATTGGATATTAATGGTGTAATGACTGGAGAAACTGTAGTAAACTCCATAGGTTATTCTAAATTAAATAGATTAAAAAAATGGCATGAGGATAAAGGTGATTTTATTAACACTTATTTTTCAAGCAATGGGCAATCCATTCAACTTAATGATTTGCAGGTTAAAAATATAGACGATTTCAATAAACCATTTGAACAAAAAGCAAAATACACATACACACTTGGCACATCAGGAAATTATAAATATTTTACAACAAACTTCTTTACCGATTTTTATCAAAATCAATTTTTAAAGGATGAAAGAATTACGGATATAGATTTTGGTTATTTGCAAGATTATCAGATTTATGGTAGCTATACAATACCCGAAGATTATACTTATGAAGAATTACCAAAAAATATTTTATTTGTAATGCCAGATAAAAGCATTGCTTTATCTAGATTTACTGAAGTAAATGAAAACAATGTAAATATTAGAATAATAATTGAATTTAAGCAACCTTATTATTCTGTAACAAATTATTATGAATTTGCAGCTTTTTATAAAAAAATGTTTGAATATTTAAATGAGCAAATTGTAATTAAAAAAAAATAAAAAATGTACAAACACACCACTACCCTCTTCTTTTTTTTCTTACTTCTTACCAACAATGGTATTGCCCAAAAAGGTAAATATAATATTGACTACATTGCTTCTACCCTATTAAAAAACGCAAATGCTATTAAAAGGGAAGATATACATCAATTTGAAGTAAAAGACATTAATAAAGCGACTTACAAAGTAACTACTGCAACAACTTTATTAAATGAAAGTGCAAAAAACAATTTAGTGTTTGTACAATATGCAGACAAATTTCATTCGTTAGAAGAAGCCAATATTGAAGTATTTGATGCAAAAGGTTTGAGTATAAAAAAATACAATAAAAGTGATTTGAATAAACAAGCCACTGGAGAAGGTTTAGTGCCAGATGGTAAAGTTTATTATTTAGAAGTCCCAGTATCTGCCTACCCAGTTACCGTAAAATTTGACTATGAAATAAAATACAAAGGCATTTTAAATTACCCAAGCTTTGAAATACAAACACCTGGCGAAAGTGTTGAGAAAGCTGAGTTTACTGCTATTGTACCCATATCATTAGACTTAAGATATAGGGCAAAAAATATTGTTGTTAATGCTAACATTAGTAATAATAGTAGCGATAAAATATATAATTGGCAGTTTACTAATTTACCCTCTTTTAGCTACGAAGAAGGGGCTGTGAGTAGAAATGATAGATATCCACAGATTATTTTAGCTCCTAATAAATTTGAGTTAGATGACTATGAAGGCGATATGAGTACCTGGCAAAATTTTGGCAATTGGTATGGTAGTTTAGCTAAAAATACCAACAATTTATCTGAAGAAACAAAGCAGCTTTTAAATAAAATGGTACTCCCTTATAATAATGATAAAGAAAAAATAAAAGCTATTTATACTTACTTGCAAAAAAACTTTAGATATGTAAGTATACAACTTGGTATTGGAGGCTTTAAGCCATTTGATGCCAATTTTGTTGAAAAGAAAAAATACGGTGATTGTAAAGCTCTTAGTAATTATACACAAGCTTGCCTAGCTGCTGTAGGCATAAAAAGTTATCAAGCTTTAATCAATGCATCGTATAATGAAGAGCCTGTTGATGCAGCATTTCCGGCTAACCAGTTTAACCATGTAATAGTTTGTGTACCACAACCAAAGGATACAGTATGGTTAGAATGCACTAGCAATACAAATGATTTTGGTGTACTAGGTAGCTTTACAGAAAATAGAAATGCATTGTTGATTACAGAAAATGGAGGTGTGTTGGTACCTACCCCAAAAAGTAATGCTTTAAATAATACATACAAAAGTAAAAGCGAAATTACTCTGCAAGAAAATGGAAGCGGCAAAACCAATACCATGTTACATGTAAGTGGGGAGTACAAACAAAACTTTATACATCACTTTATTAATCAAAAAATAGATGAGCAAAAGAAATATATGATAGAAGAACTAGGCTTTATGGAACCCTATGATTTTGACATAAAAAATAATAAAGCTGAAACAATTACTATTACAGCTGATTTTGAAAAATTATACGATTTTGCCGCAGGTAAAAAATTATTTATAAATCCACGTATATATAAAATATGGAACGATGTTTTGCCTAATACTAAGGATAGAAAAATGGATTATTATTTTGAACATCCATTTATTATTAATGACTCCTCAACATATTTATTACCGCAGCAGTTAAACATTGAAACATTGCCAAAAGCCAAGACCTTTACAAATGAATACGCTACTTTTTCTTCTACATATAACTATATTGCTACAGAAAGAAAACTGGTAACTACTGCTACTTTGCAATTAAATCAGCATAAAATACCAGCGGCTAAATATTTATTAGTAAAACAATTTTTTGATGATGTAATGGCAGAGTATAATGAAAAGATTGTTTTGAAAAAATTATAAAGCTCCGTAGAGGCTTCCACCCTTCTCAAATATGGTATTTATTTTTTGTTCTGTAGCTTCATCTTTTTCTACAGCAGGGGCATGATGTGGTTTTACTCTGGCATCAAATATTAAGTTAGTACAACCCCAGTGTTTATGTTCTACAGTTTCATTTACTCCATATATATCATGCGATGGATTGCAACGAGTAAATGTAACCCACAGAAAATTGTTTAGTGTTTTACTTACAAAATCTGCATCATCGCAAATGATAATAAAAGGCAAATTAGTGAGTAGTGAGTAGTGAGTGGTGAGTTGGTTGTTTAACATTTCTATTTCCTTTCTTGCATTTTCATAAGCAGAAAACTTATTAGCTTGTAAGGCCACTACACCAGGCATTACAACTTTGGCATTACTAAAATTTTGTAAATTTTGAAAGCACTGTGGCACTTCATTACTTAATTCTCTTTTTACATCACCATAAGCAGCTATAACTACTTTACTACCTGTATTCAACCCTTCTCCACTATAATCTAATGTGTCAATACTCGTTTTGGTGTAAAAATGAATATCTCTACCCAAATCAATTCTTTGCAAAATAAATTGTAAGTATTTCTCAATATTATGTGTGGTTAGTCCATTAGCATCATCAGCAGTAATAAATAAAAACTTAGCTAAACTTAATTGACCTGTTCCTAATACATGGTTAGCAATAGTAAGCAATTCAGATGGCTGCTTAGTTTGGGCATAAGGAGTATATCTTTCGCTACCTATAGCCAACAGTAATGGGTGAACTCCTGCTGCATCTACAGCATGCACTTCTTTTAATCCGGGTATTTCATTTTGTATAGCACTGCCTGTCATTTCATGAATAAGTTGCCCAAAGCTAGTATCTTCTTGTGGCGGCCTACCTACTACCGTAAATGGCCAAATAGCATTTTGCTTTGCATACACCTTATGCACTTTCATTAACGGAAAATCATGCTGCAAACTATAATATCCAAGATGATCGCCAAAAGGCCCTTCAGGTTTATTTTCATTAGGATAAACATAACCTGTAATTACAAAATCTGCATCTGTGCTTATACAAAATCCATTTTTGTAAATATATCTAAAACGTCTGTTACCCAATACGCCTGCAAAAGTCATTTCGCTAATACCTTCTGGCAAGGGCATTACAGCCGCTACAGTATGCGATGGTGGTCCACCAACAAAAATGCTAACTTTTAAGGGTTGATTTTTTTTATTGGCTTTAGTTTGATGAACTCCTATGCCTCTATGCAATTGATAATGCAACCCAATTTCTTCATTTTGCTTATAGTCATTTCCGCTTAATTGAATACGATACATTCCTAAATTGGCATTCATAATGCCAGGCTTTTCAATATCCTCTGTGTAAACTTGCGGTAATGTTACAAATGCTCCGCCATCCATTTTCCAATGATGAATTTGAGGTATATCTTCAATTTTAATTTCTTGAAATAAAGCTGGCTTTGTAAATGGATTTTTTAAGGGCAATGCTTTAAAGGCTGCTAAGCCTGCACTAAAATTTTTAATAGGGCTTTTAATAGCTTCAATAGGATAGTTTTTTAGTTCAATTAATTGTTGTACTTGCTTTAAGCTATCTCTAAAAATAAATTTACTTCTTTCAATTGTGCCAAAAATATTGGAGGCTGCTTTAAACTTGCTGCCTTTTACATTTTCAAATAATAAAGCTGGGCCTCCAGCTTCATGTACTCGTAAATGAATAGCGGCCATTTCCAAATATGGGTCAACTTCTTCTTTAATACGAATAAGCTGATTATTTTTTTCTAAATCCAGTAAACATTCTTCTAATGAACGATAAGCCATGCTTTGTGATTGATGTGCAAAGGTAAAACAGAAAAAAAGAGTTTTGTTTCGATTTTCTTAATCTAATATAAATAGAACGGCTCTTTTGAATAATATGGTCTTGTTAGTATATTTTGGATTTTTACAAACATAATTTAACATGTTTTTTGTTAAAAAGATAACTATTTCTTTTATTGTCAGCCTGACATACTTCCCCATGAACTTCCTTTTAAAGAACCTAATACACTACTGGACAAGCCGTACTCCCTTTTTTAAAACGTCGATTGTTCTCTCCTCTACGTTTAGGAGGCAACATTCTCATTCTAAAAGATAGGCCTGTAAAGTAATAATAATCTTTGTTCTTAGGATTACCCCTTTGTGTACCACCAGTTGGGTAAACTGCACCAGTACCTAATTCGCCACCTCTAAAAGCCATAGCTACAGCATTACCTCCTTTTGCGTTTAACAAGGTTGTATAATCTACATAAGTAGTACTTACATCATCTAAATAATCGCTAAAGGTTTTACGTATGCCACTAAATATTGAAATACGCTTATTATCGCTTATAGCCCATGTAATACCACCACCAATAGGTATTGAAAGTTGTGTGGTTTTATATTTTTTTCTTCCCTCTAAAAAGCCTTGCCCTTCTGTATTTAAACCAGTTAAATGCACAATATTTTCACCCACTTTAGCGTATGGGTTATAGTTAAATAAGCCTACCCCTGTAAAAAAATATGGGGATAGTTTGTGTTCATACAAGTCAAACAAATTGTACTCAAATTGTATTGAAAACTCGGCTATATGACTGTAAAAGCTAAGGTTTCTTTCCTTGGTTTTTGTGTTAAACTTATCATGCCCTCCCATTTTACCATAAAACAAATTGGCATTAATTAGCATTTTATTATTTAGCTCTGTACCAAAGCCAATACCACCAGCTGGGTAAATTAATTTTGGAATACCTGCATTACCTAAATCTCCACTGTAATGTGTACCGCCTGCCATTACATTAAAAAAACGATTTTGTGCAGAGCAATTAGCCGTAGTAAAAAATACGGAAATCAATAAAAGTCTAATCATAACTTTTCTAAGTTGATGTTAGCTTAATACAAGTTGCACAGCACTTATTTTTTTAAGTACATTACTTCTTTAATAAGCTTTACAGTACGTGGCACATCAGGCAAGTAAGCTGCAACAAGGTTAGGTGCATAATGCATAGGTGCATCTGCACTCGTTATTCTACGAATTGGGGCATCTAAATAATCAAACCCTTCTTTTTGAATACGATAAGCAATTTCAGATGATACAGAAGCAAATGGCCATTGCTCTTCAACAATTACTAATCTATTTGTTTTTTTAACACTCTCTAAAATGGTAAACCAATCTAGCGGACGAATAGTTGCTACATCAATCACTTCTGCCTCAATACCCTCTTTAGCTAATTCTTCAGCAGCAGCTAACGCTACTTTCATCATTTTGTTAAACGATACTATCGTAACATCTTTCCCTTCTCTTTTTACAAAACATTTACCTATAGGCAATAAATATTCTTCTTCTGGCACTTCGCCTTTATCGCCATACATAACCTCACTTTCCATAAACACAATTGGGTCGTCATCTCTAATAGCACTTTTTAATAAACCTTTAGCATCGTAAGGGTTACTTACACTAATTACTTTTAAGCCTGGTATATTGGCATACATACTTTCAAATGCTGTACTATGTTGTGCCCCAAGCTGCCCTGCACTACCATTTGCACCTCTAAATACTATTGGGCAGCCTACTTGTCCACCACTCATGGCTAGCATTTTACTAGCCGTATTTAATATTTGGTCTAGCGGAAGAACGGCAAAATTCCACGTCATAAATTCCACTATTGGGCGTAAGCCATTTTGAGCAGCACCCACAGCAATGGCCGAAAAACCAAGCTCAGCAATAGGCGTATCAATTACCCTTTTTTCGCCAAATTCTTCAAGCATACCTTGACTTACTTTGTAAGCACCATTATACTCTGCAACCTCTTCTCCTAATAAAAACACTCTTTCATCTCTACGCATTTCCTCACTCATGGCTTCTCTAAGGGCTTCTCTAAACGCTATTTGACGCATATTGCTATTTATTTTGAGGGCAAATTTATTGTATTACAGGGAGATGAGCAAATATGTACATTAATGAAATTATATACTGATATTAATCACAATTTTTTATGATTTATTTCATTGGCTTAATTTATATTCACCACTACTTTTAAATAAAAAAATATGGAAAAACATCACTTGCTAAACGAATTTCCGGAACATGCCGACAAAATTCATGAATTAAAAACAAGTAATCACCACTTTCGTAAACTGTTTGACGATTATCATGAGGTAAATAAATCTATTCACAGAGTAGAGTCGGGTGCCGAAAATACATCTGATGAATTTTTAAACAACCTAAGAGTGCAACGATTGCATTTAAAAGATAACTTGTATGAGTATCTTAAATAATAAGGCAAATTAGTAAAAACCAATTTATAGGTACAAAAGCCAGCCCAAAGGCTGGTTTTTACATTTATCGTGTTTTTTGGAAAAATCCTTATCCGTTGCCAAGGTTCTTTGCCTAGGTTCGTGTCTCCACGAACCTCATAAAAAATGGCGTTAAAATTCCTCTCTCAAATCTTTCAAAAATTCAAACTCTTTTATTCCTTCTTCATAAAATCTTGCAGATGAGTATTTATATTCACACATATCTTTTGCAAGTTGCCATTTACCCGATATAGGATTAGCATGAATATAATCGAGTTTTTGGAAAGCCACTTCTTTTGTATATAGATGTATTGCTAAAGAATCTCTTTGCCAAAATTCATACTTTTTATTTGCTGCTTTTACAGCAAAATCATTTAGTCGTACATCATTATTTAATAGCAATAATTTTTTAAACTCATGTGCAGTATATTTTAAAAATGAACCTTGTGTTGTTTCTTTTCCATTCATTTCGTTAATACGCCAAATTAAATGAATATGATTGGGCATTATTACAAAGGCAAATACATCTATTTTTTGGTTATTGGAAAGATATGTTAACGAGTTAATTATTATTTGTTTATAATCATCACTTAATAATAAGTTTTGCCAATTATTAATAGTAGCAGTCCAAAAAAATAATTCCCCTATTTCTATAAATGATTTACGGATTTGCTTATGAAGGTTCATGTTAAGGCAAATTTAAGATTTGCAATGATTTCAAAAGAATTTTTATCACAGCAAAGGGTTCGTGGAGACACGAACCTAGGCGGATAACAATGAAAGACCTCACATGAGTATTCAAAATAATACACCTAATCAATTACATAACAACCCAAATCAAATAAAAAAACGACTATGGAAAAACTATTATAAAAAACTTAATAACTTTAATCAAAATTATCCTGTAAACGCATTACAGGATTTATCTAATAACCTGTAAACTTTTTTTAGGACGAGTCAGTTCATATTAAAGCAAATTTAAGATTTGCACTGAATTTCAATGGAATTTTATATTTTATCGTAGTGGAGGGTTCGTGGAGACACGAACCTTGGCTGAGCAAATTAGTAAAAACCAGTTTATACTTCCGCAAAAACCAGCCTAAAAGCTGGTTTTACTTTTATCGTGTTTTTTGGAAAAATCCTTATCTTTAAGGTTACTATAAATTAATTACCAGCTGATGAAGAAAATTTTATTAATAATATTATTGACTGTATTATGCAATTTTACAAAAGCACAGTCTGTTTTTTCTTTTAAATGCTCAAGAGATTCAGCAATACCTTGTGCAACTGTGTGTATGACAGTTAAAGCAAAAATACCTGACCTAAAAAGATTTGTTGCAGGAAGTAACTACTCAATAAACCCAATTTCTGGCAGTTCACCAGGGCAATGTTATGTTGAGCCTGTATCTCCTTCAGCACCAGGCAATCCAGTTAGTTTAACCATTGACGATAGATATTCAAATGTTATCAATCTAGGATTTCCATTTCCTTTTTTTGGAACTACTTATAACTCTTTAGTAGCTAGTACAAATGGTTATGTGTCCTTTGATGTTAGCTTGGCTGGAGGTTTTAGTCATTGGAGTATGACTGCTGGTAATGTACCAACTACATCTTATGATCGGGCTTTGGCTATGGGTGTGTTTCATGATTTAGACCCAAGTGAAACAACATCACCTACTATGAGTATAAAATATGATATTTTAGGTGCAGCTCCGCATAGAAAATTTATTTTCACATTTTACAAAGTGCCTTTATTTGGTGTTAGTTGTGCTAGTAATATTGAAAATACACACCAATTAGTATTGTATGAAGGAACAGGTATAATTGAAGTTTTTGTAACAAGTGTACAACCTTGCCCATCGTGGAATGGAGGTAGAAAAATGATTGGGCTTCAAAATTTTGCAAGAAATATTGGTGTAATTCCCCCTGGCAGAGGTGCTTCTGACCCTGCTTGGGGTTCTGTAAATATGAACGAAGCATGGCGTTTTGTACCAACTGGTGTAGGACAAAGCTTATTAAAAAGAGTAGAACTAATTGATTTTTCTGGTACAATTATAGCCACTGGAACTACAGCACCACTTCCAAATGGTGAACTAGATGTTGATTTTTTAAACGTATGTCCACCAGCACAAACTAATAATTATATTGTACGTTCAGTTTATGAAAAATTTGATGACCCTGCAGTTGAGATAATTGCTCATGATACTGTAAATATTTTAAGAGATCCTCCACCATTTACAATAGCGACAACAGTGGTAAATCCTTTGTGTAATGGTCAAAGTACTGGCTCTATAACATTTACTAGCCCATTAGGGCCTACTTATGAGTATAGTATTGATGCTGGAGCTACATGGCAAAGCTCACCATTCTTTCCAAATTTACCAGCAGCTACTTACAATGTAAGAGCAAGGGAAGGTGGAAATATTTGTGCCGCATTTAGCACTGCTACCATTACAGATCCACCGTCAATATCAGCAACAATTATTACAGGCCAAACAAATTGTTCTAATAAAACTGGAGAAATAACTGTAAATGGAAGTGGAGGTACTGCCCCTTACCAATACTCTATTGATGGAGGTATTACCTACCAGCCTTTAAATATATTTAGCAACCTACCCATAGGTACATACTCCAATATTAAGGTAAAAGACTTTAATAACTGTGAATATTTAGTAACTCCAGCACCTGTTATTACTTTATTAGACACCATGCGTTTAGAACTTGGCCCAGATAGTACTATTTGCGTTGGGCAAACTGTACAAATGTTTACACAAACTAATGCAGAAACTGATACATTTAGATGGACACCTACTCAACCACTTTTAGATTTTGATACGGCTAAAAATCCTATTTTAAAACCTGTAGATACTACCACTTATAGGCTTACTGCTAAATGGGGTATTTGCCCTGTTCAAACAGATGATATTACAATTAATGTAAAACATAAACCAATACCAGATGCTGGTAAGGATACTTCTATTTGTTACAAAACATTTGCCTACTTAAATGCAAATGCTACTAACTTAAGTGGTACCGTAAATTATGCATGGGCACCTGCTAGTATGGTTACGCCTAATAATGTAGCCAATGCTATTGCATGGCCAGATACAAGTAGATATTTTTATGTTACCGTTACCGATAATTATGGTTGTAATTTTAGTGTAGTAGATAGCGTAAAAGTTACCATGAGAGACCCTATACCTGCTTTTGCTGGTAACGATACCATTGCTATGCTTAACAAGCCTCATCAAATGGAGGCTACAGGTGGCGTTAAGTTTTTATGGACACCTGCATCGCCTTTAAATAATCCATTTATACGTATGCCGCTGGCTACATTAAGTCATGATCAATATTTTGAAGTAGAAGTAAGTGACGAAATTGGCTGTAAAGCCACCGATGGCATTTTTGTAAAGGTTTACGAAGGGCCTACTTATCATTTACCTAATGCTTTTTCTCCTAATGGCGATGGTTTAAATGAAGTGTTTAGGCCAATACCATCTGGCATACAAAGCACCGAATACTTTAGAGTTTTTGATAGGTATGGTACATTGATGTTTCAAACCCAAGAATGGATGAAAGGCTGGAATGGTAACTACCAAGGCAAGCCTGCTTTAGCTGGCACCTATGCTTGGACTATTAAAGGTATAGATGTAAATGGTGCTCCAATAGAAATGAAAGGCACGGTGATATTGATTAGATAAAATACATAGATTTAATTTTAAGAGATGACATTTTTTTAAAAGATGTCATCTTTTTTTGTACCCTATTATTCTTATCAACACCTACTGAATAAAATGCTTTCTCCCTTTTTGTAAAAAATACTAAGTTTGCGTATGGGCTATGCTGAGCATAAAAAAATAAAAGTAGCTATACTTGACCTTTACGAAGGAGTTGCCAACCAAGGCATGCGTTGTATTAGAGAAATTATTAATCAGTATGGAGAAGCATTAGCATTGGATATTGAATGGGATGAATTTGAAGTTAGACAACAACAACAATTACCCGATTTAAGCTACGATATTTTTATTTCAAGTGGTGGTCCTGGTAGCCCATTGGATAGCAAAGGCAGTGTTTGGGAAAACAAATTTTTTAATTGGATAAAGCAAGTAGAACATTATAATAACTTACCTCAAAACATTGTAAAAAAGAAAGTACTATTTGTTTGCCACTCATTTCAATTAGCCTGTAGGTATTTTGAAGTTGGTAATGTATGCAAAAGAAAAAGTACAGCTTTTGGCATCTTTCCTATTCATTTAATGAAAAACGCAGAAAACGAACCTGTGTTTGATGGTTTATTAAATCCATTTTATGCTGTTGATAGCAGAGACTATCAAGTAATAGAACCTAACCATAACAAATTAGCACAAATGGGTGCTACTATTTTAGCCATTGAAAAAGAGCGACCACATGTTCCATTAGAAAGAGCAGTAATGGCAATACGTTTTAACGAAAATATGATTGGTACACAGTTTCATCCTGAAGCAGATGCCGTAGGCATGAAAATGTACTTTGAAACAGAAGAAAAAAAGAAAACGGTAGTTGAAAATTATGGCTTGGAAAAATGGCAAAGCATGATTGACCATTTAAACGACCCCGATAAAATTACTTGGACATACTCTCACATTATACCTAATTTTCTAAATACTTCTTTAGAAAATTTAGTACCAGCAACTGTATAAGCTAAATCTATACATTTTTAGTTTTTTTAGTAGCAATTGTTTATTTTTAAGTAACAATAAACAATTACAATGATAAAATCCCTTAGAGATAAATTTAATGCTGCTTTTACTCCTGAAAAATATGCAGCTTATATGGAACAAATTGAGGCTGTTGCACCCAATACTTTAGATTTTAGAAATGCAGAAACGCCAATTTTTATTCCTAAAGAGTTTACAAAAAAAATGTTAGATGCCTGTGAAAGCATAATAGATGTAATAAAAGATGATAACTTTTTAGTATTGACAGAAAGGTCAACCCCCTCTAACATAAAAATACCTAACGAAAATAAGCAGGCCGAGTTTATTGTTTTTGATTTTGGTATTTGTAAAAATGAAAATGGTGAGTTAGAGCC
>JAGNRZ010000086.1 GCA_017988335.1 Ferruginibacter sp. | reverse complement strand
ATATTTGCGATGCTAGTTGGCGTATTCATAGTGTAGATTTATCTCTTACCAAAAAATCGCAATTAGAAATATTAGACACATTACAAATTACACAAATTCATGTGCCTGTTGGTAATGATGTGTGGAGAGCAAAGAATCAATTGTTGCATTTTAATTTTAATCAGTTTGGGATAGATGCAGTAGGTAATTTTTTAAATGTGTATTCTAACTATGCTATCAACCCATCTTATACAAAAAAGTTTTTTGATAAAATTATCATCAAGTATGATACGGCTGTAAATAAAAAATCTAAGGGGTATTGGGATACCATTCGCCCTGTACCATTAGAACAAGAAGAGAAAAAAGATTATTTGGTAAAGGATAGTATTTTTAAACTTCAGCAAGACTCTGCCTTAACAAAAAAATCTATCGACTCTCTAAAAAATAGACAAGGTAAATTAAAACCACTAAATGTATTTTAGAAAGGCATACAAAGAAGGCATTATAGTAAAACAAATTCGTTTAATTGGGGAATAGAGTCGTTGATTAAAAATTTAGAATATAATCCTGCAGAGGGTTTGGTGCTTAATGCATTTGGTTATTATGAAAAATACCTCAAAAAATCTAAAACTAATATTACTGTTGAACCTACCTTGCGATATGGCTTTAGTAATACGCATTTAAACGCCTTTGTAAATGTACAATTACGCACTAGAGATTGGGATATTGACAAAAAAATAAAAAGACATGCATGGACTTTTGGTGGTGGTAAAAGAGTAAGCCAATTTAATAAAGAAAGTACTTATCTGCCATTTACTAATAGCATATCTACATTATTTTATGGCGATAATTTTATGAAAACTTATGAAAATTGGTATGCTACATTAGGGTTTAGTAAACGTTACGAAAGTGGATTTAGATTTGCTGTAAATGCATTGTACGAAGATAGAATTCCATTAAATAACACAACCAAATTTACAGTATTCAAAAAAGACAGTATAAATATTACGCCTAATTATCCTACAGAAATTTTAAGTAGCCAATTTGCTCCACACCAAGCTTTTATTATTTCTATAGATTTAAGCATAAAGCCAGGACAACGTTATATTCAATTCCCCAATAGGAAAATAAGTATTGGATCCAAGTATCCTACATTTAGTTTTAATTATACGAAAGGTTTTAAAACCTTATTAGGTAGCGATGTAGATTTTGATAAATGGCGTTTTACAATTAACGATGACAAAAATTTTAAATTAGCTGGTAAATTAAGTTACAAAATGAGCATTGGCGGCTTTTTAAATGACAAAAAAGTATTTATACAAGATTATCAGCATTTTAATGGCAATCGTTCTCTATTAGCTAGTGAGTATGTAAATAGTTTTCAGTTAGCACCATTTTATGCCAATAGTACAGCCGCTACATTTTATACTATTGCTCATATTGAGCATCATTTTAATGGATTGCTTACCAATAAAATTCCGTTATTTAAAAAATTAAATTGGAATTTAGTAGCAGGTAGTAATGCCTTTTATGTAAACAAAAGTAACAACTACGTTGAAGCCTTTGTGGGTATTGAAAATATTTTAAAAATATTTAGAGTAGATTATGTGGTGGGCTATACAAATGGTAAAACTGGTGTGGGCAGCTTTAGAATAGGGCTGGGTGGTATTATCGGAGGAGGAATAAAGGTTAACCAATCTACCTCAAGTAGAAATAGATCGGTTAACATTAGTTTATAAAATCATTGTTAGTCATTAACTACTTTGCATATTTTATCTTTTTTGTTTTTCAATGATTTTCTTTCTGGTTTGCTTTTTGTGTCTTCCTCTTGCTTTGTAGGAATATTTTTAACAGGCACATTTATTTCAGGAGCTTGATCAGCTGGAAAATCTTGTTGTTTTTGTATTATGTCCAAATCAGCATTAGTAACTTTTAACTGTTGTGTTTTTGCTGCTCCTGGAGCTGGTGCAAATCGTTCTTCGGCATAGTTGGCTTTTGTACCATCATTATTAATTTCATTTGCTCTATTACCAATTACTGTGTAAGTAAAGTTAATATTTGATTGACCATTGCTTAATTCTACAACATCAAATCCAAATTGTGTTTTATTTGTTACATATACGCCTTTACTATCACCCTCTAATTGTACAAATATTCTTAAAGGATGGTTGTCATTTACTAAAATATTTTTAGCAAAAGTAGGGTCGATAGTAATATGTGCCTTGCCATTAATTAATTTGCCTTGTCCATAATCTTGAAACAAATTTTCTGGAGATTCTGGTGCCGATAGCATAACCATTTTATTATTATAATCTTTAACAATAGTATTAACTGTACCGTTACCAATAATTTTTCTGTTAGTGCCAGTATTATCTCTTACTCCTACATAAGCCCATGTTTGGGGTACACCACCAGCATTTTGTACTTCAAAATAACCACCAGCCGAGGCACTAGCTCCATTAGTACCAGCGGTATTTGTTCCATCAGTGTTAACTGTAGTAGTGGCAAAGCCAGCTACACCATATTGAGTTCCAGTGGCAGCAATTCCACTGCCAACACCTAGCGTTAATATAGAGCCTGTAAGATTGTTTCCTACAGCTACTACCCCAGTACCACTTGCAGCAGTTTTTGCAATACTAAATGTACCTATAGTGCTACCATTAACAGCAATGCCAGAGCCTGCTGTTATATAACTAGCTGTTGAATTATTACCAGCAATAAGCATACCTGTACCGCTTGTGTTATTATTTAATCCCCCAAAAGCAAAACCATTTGCTGAAGTACCATCGCCATAAACGCCATAGCTACTTCCAGTTGTTCCAACTGTACTGCCCCTAACACCCACACTAAAGCCAGTGCCAGATGGAGTGGCATTTACTGAACCTCTAACGCCATAACCAAATTGACCATTACCAATTGCTGCCGCCGTATTATAACCTCTTAAACCAGCTGCTCCGCCATTACCACTTGCTTGCCCTTGTACTGCATGTATTGCAATTTGTGTAGTATTAGTTTGAAAACCAATAATTGTAGGATAACCTGTACCACCTGCTGAACCATAAATTGCACCTCCATTACCTGCAGTAGCATCATTTAAACCATATAATCCAAATGAAAAACCAGTACCAATAGAAGTAGCAGATGCTCTACCTAAAACACCAATAACAGTTGCAGTGTTATTTGCTGGGGTACTACTATTTAAGCCAAATAATCCTTGGGTACTGCTATTTGTTGAAGTTGTTATAATGCTAGTATTTCCAAAAACAGCACTGCCGAAACCCGATGCCCCTGCTATATTACCATAAACACCACCACCGCCTGCTGGAGCATACCCATTTATGGCATACACACCCATTGTATTACTTATAGCATTAGTAACACCATTGCCAGTATTATTTGCATAAACGGAAAAAACATCATCTGTAAAAGCGGTTGTATTATTTATTGATACCTGTCCAGGGTTTGTGCCAGCACCAGCTATTCTCATTCTTTCATTAGTGGCAGCACTACCACCTGTTTTAAAAACCAAACTTTGTAGGTCTGTAGTGCCTATAAAGTGTGTAGCAGGGTTAGTACTGCTATTACCTAAAAGTTTCCAAGCCGTACCATTAACTCCATTAGCATCTAAAATCCATATCCAATTGGTACCATTATAATAATGAAAACCAATACTATCGGGTGCATTTTGATAAATAAGTAAACCGCTTGCTGGGGCTGTAATTGCTGCTTTTTCAGCTTTAGTCATTCTTGGAATTAGCATTCCTTTAATTGTAGATTTTACATCAAGTATGGAGCTGGCATTTGCAGTGCTTCCGTCATTGTTTACGGCTACAGATTGTGCATTTACTTTATTAAATATAACAATGGTAGCAAATAAAAGTATAGTTACTTTTCTCATATTAATAGTTATTTTGGATAAAAATATTCCGTAATATAATTATTTTTTGCAAATAATGTACCTTTGCAAAGAAAAATTTGGTTTGCCCTGCAAGCATCCAATCATTATAGATTTCCTGATTTTATTGGGATCAAATTATAAATTATGCCAGTACTACACAATCGCCTAAGCCAGGCAGAATGTAAAAAATTGTTGTATCAAGAAAGTTTTAAACGTACAACCATCTCTTTTTATCAATATTTTTTTATAGAAAGCCCAAAAGATTTTAGAGATACACTTTATATAAATTTAGATGCCTTAAACGTATTTGGTAGAATATATGTTGCCAATGAAGGCATTAACGCACAAATAAGTGTACCCGAAGATAATTTTGAAGCTTTTAAAAACTATCTATACTCTATTCCTGCACTAAATGGCATTAGATTAAATATTGCTGTAGATGATGATGGTAAAAGTTTTTGGATGCTTAAAATAAAAGTAAGAGAGAAAATTGTGGCAGATGGTATTGCAGACGAAACTTTTAGCATGGAAAATAAAGGTAAGTATGTAAATGCCCAACAAATGAATAATTTGCTTGAAGATAAAAGTACTGTAATTATTGATATGCGTAATCATTATGAATACGAAGTAGGGCATTTTGACAAAGCTATAGAAATACCTAGCGATACATTTAGAGAGCAGCTACCTATGGCGGTAGATATGATGAAGGATAAAAAAGACACTAACATTATTATGTACTGCACAGGTGGCATACGTTGTGAAAAAGCAAGTGCATATATGCTACATAATGGGTTTAAAAATGTATTTCATTTAGAAGGTGGTGTAATTAACTATGCACAGCAAATAAAACAACAAGGTTTACAAAGTAAGTTTATAGGTAAAAATTTTGTATTTGATGATAGGCTAGGAGAGAGAATAACTGAAGATGTTATTGCAAAATGCCATCAATGCGGCAAACCAGCCGATACACATACCAATTGCTTAAATGATGGGTGTCATTTATTATTTATACAATGTGAAGAGTGTAAAAAAGTATTTGATGGCTGCTGTACAAATGAATGTAAAACCATTTACCATTTGCCTTTAGAACAACAAAAAGAATTACGCAAAGGAATAGATAAAGGCAATCAAATTTTTAATAAAAGTAAACAACGGTTAAGGCCTAGGCTTAACGAAAAATAATAACTATATCCCACAATTATATCTATTGTTTGGCTAGCTCCTAATATCTTCTGTTTTTATAAATTAGTAATTGTTTTTTGTTGTAATAGCCTCAAAAAATAGTGATAAAAAATAGTATCGTGTTTTTGTTTATCTACAAAAACATGCCTTTTATCAACTTTTTAAAAATTGGGATAACATACACTATACTTTTACATCACCATTTCATAGGATATTGGATTAAAATAGGGCTGAATTTCTATTCTGGTCTTTAATTTTTAAATTATTAAGCAACAAAAAATTTACCCTAAGGTCTTATAAAATAAAGAGAGGGCTTTTTTTGATATTCAAACCATTTGCCTTATCCAATCCCATAGCTTATTGCTGTGGGATTTTTTTTAAAGCCTCTAAAATATTTTGGTAGGTTTGCTCATCTGGCAAGTTTTGTGGAATAAATGCTTCGCCAATTACTTTTTCATACAGTTCTATATAGCGTTGGCTAATGGTGTTTATCCATTCATCATCCATATGCGGTACGGTTTGACCTTCTTTACCCATAAAATTATTTTCAATCAACCACTCTCTTACAAATTCTTTACTTAACTGCTTTTGCCTTTCGCCATTAGCTTGTCTTTCTTCAAATCCATCAACATAAAAATATCTTGAGCTATCGGGTGTGTGTATTTCATCCATTAATACAATAGTATTGCCCAGTTTTCCAAATTCGTATTTTGTGTCAACTAAAATTAGCCCTTGTTTGGCTGCAATTTGCTTACCTCTTTCAAACAAGGCAAGGGCATATTTACTTAATGTTGCCCATTCTTCTGCATTAGCAATACCTTGTTTTATAATTTCATCTGGTGTAATATCTTCATCATGTCCCTCAGCAGCCTTGGTGCTGGGCGTAATAATGGGTGATGGAAATAAATCATTTTCCTTCATGTCTTCTGGTAAAATTGCACCACAAAGTGTTCTTTTCCTAGCTTGATAACTACGCCAAGCATGCCCAGTTAGGTTACCTCTTACCACCATTTCTATCTTAAATGGAGTGCATTGATGCCCAATAGCCACATTTGGTGCAGGGGTATTTATTAACCAATTTGGGCAAATATCTGCGGTTTCTTTTAGCATATAAGCAGCTATTTGGTTCAAAACCTGTCCTTTATAGGGTATAGCTTTAGGTAATATTACATCAAAGGCAGATATGCGATTGCTTGCAACCATCACTAAAATATTGTTTTGTAGATAGTAAACATCTCTTACCTTGCCTTTGTAAAAGTTTACTTGATTGGGGAAATTATAGGTAGCCATTATGCTAAATTAATGAGGGTTTTTGTACTTGCCTAAAATACAATATATTAGATTTCAACAAATGTTTAGAAATAAAATTTTCATGTAAAAATAACAATACGTATTTTGCTATATATTTTAAACCAAAAAAACACAATATGAAGAGAATTACAAGCTACATGGTTAGTTTTTTGTTGGCTAATATTTTATGTATTTCAGTATTAGCACAAAACACCACCATAAGCGGTAATGTAAGAAACAGTAACACTAAGGAAGGTACCGGTGCTGTTTCAGTTACTGTAAAAGATGGAACTGTGGGTACATTTACCGATGACAAAGGAAATTTTAAATTATCTGTAAAGAGCTTGCCAGTTACTTTATTAATATCCTCAATAGGTTATGAGTTACAAGAAGTAAATGTAACAAGCGCTGCCGCAGTGCAAGTTGATTTTAAACCTTCAAATGCTTTAGGGCAAGAGGTTGTAGTATCTGCAAGTAGAGTACCACAAAGAATTATGGAGTCTCCAGTTTCTATTGAACGTGTAAGTGCAGCTAATTTACGTACTGCTCCATCTGCAAATTATTACGATGTTGTTACAACATTGAAAGGTGTAGATGTTACAACTTCATCTTTAACTTTTAAAACACCTACTACCAGAGGGTTTAATTCAAGCGGTAATACTCGTTTTAATCAATTGGTTGATGGTATGGATAATCAGGCGCCTGGCTTAAATTTTTCTGTAGGTGCAATTATTGGACTAAGTGAATTAGACATAGATAATTTGGAGCTATTGTCTGGAGCATCTTCTGCTTTATATGGACCTGGAGGTATGAATGGTACTTTACTTATGACAAGTAAAAATCCATTCAAATATCAAGGTTTGTCAGTTTTGGTTAAAACTGGTATAATGAATAGCGACAAAAGACAAAGACCTACATCGCCATATCATAATTGGAATGTTAGATGGGCAAAAAAAGTGTCAGAAAAATTTGCATTTAAAGTAAATGCAGAATTAATATCTGCAAAAGATTGGTTAGCTGCAGATCAAAGAAATTATTCAAGATTAGGTTCACAAGGTGCTGTAATAGCAGGAGATAGAAAAACAGATGCAAACTATGACGGTGTAAATATTTATGGAGATGAAACTTCTGTAGATATTAGAGCATTTTTTAGTAGTATAGCTGGTAGTTTACCTGGTGCAGCTGATTTTATTAATAACAATAATTTGTTATCGAAAGCTATGAATGTTTCAAGAACAGGTTATACAGAGAAAGAACTAATTAATCCTAATACTGTAAACTTTAAGCTTGGAGGTTCATTTCACTATAAGATTTCAAATAATACGGAAGCAATACTAGCAGCTTACTGGGGTACAGGTAATACCATTTACACAGGTAGTGATAGATATTCATTAAAAGACTTTAAAATGGGGCAATATAAATTTGAGTTAAGTAACCCCAAATGGTATTTAAGAGCCTACACTACACAAGAAAATGATGGTGAATCATATAATGTAACGGCCACTACTCGTTTATTTAATGAAAGCTGGAAAAAATCTGTAACTACTGATGCTGCAGGTAACCCAACTCCACAAGCAAGTGATTGGTATATACAATATGCATTTAAATATTTAAGTGATAGAATGAATGGCTTAACAGATTATGATGCACATCAAGCAGCTCGTGGTTTAGCAGATGTAGGTAGACCAACTGCTGGTACAGCAGCGTTTAATACTGCTTATGATGCTATTCGTAAAAAACCAATTTCTAAGGGTGGTGGATTGTTGTTAGATAAGTCAGATTTATATGCTGTAGAAGGAAACTACAATTTATCTGATATTACAAAAAAGTTTGCAGATGTTATTGTAGGAGCTAATTATAAAACATATGTATTAAACTCTCAAGGAACTTTATTTGCAGATTCTTTAGGTACAATAAAAACTACTGAATATGGAGCATATATACAAGCTACTAGAGCTATTACTAATTATTTGAAAGTAACAGCTTCTGGCAGGTATGATAAAAATCAAAATTTTGACGGTAGATTTACTCCAAGAGTAACTGCTTTACTAAAGGTTAAAGAAGGAAATAATATTCGATTATCTTATCAATCAGCTTATCGCTTCCCATCTAATCAACAGCAATGGATTAACTTACAAGTAGGTAGCACTTTGTTGGTAGGTAGCAATCAAAGTTTTAATCAATATTTAGGTACAGCTACTAAGCCACTTTATGATGCATATAGTGTGGTTGCTGGCACTCCTAAAGTTGTTACTATACCAAAAGTTAAACCAGAGTCATTGAGTTCTTTTGAAGTAGGATATAAGGGATTATTATTGAATAGCAAATTGTTGATAGATGCATATACTTATTTTGGACAATACCAAGATTTTTTAAGCAGACAAAATACTATGCAAACTTTAACAGGTGTACCAGCTGATATTACTAATCCTTCAAGAAGAAAAAATATATCTATAGTTGTTAATGCTCCTGAAAAAGTAAAAACTTTTGGTTTTGGTTTAGGTGTTGATTATAGGTTGCCAATGAATTTTTCAATTAGTGCAAATATTTCATCGGATGAATTGAAAGATGTACCTGCTAATTTTATTGCTTACTTTAATGCCCCTAAATATAAGACCAATTTAAGTTTGGGTAACACAGGTTTTGGTTTTCAAAAGCGTTTGAGTGCAAGTGTTGGGTATAGATGGCAGCAAGGGTTTTACTACCAAGGAGATTTTGCAAATGGGCAATTACCAGATGTACATGTAGTAGATGCTCAAGTAAGCTATAAATTGCCAAAGACTAAATCAATTTTAAAAGTAGGAGCTAATAATTTATTAAATCAATACTATTATAATGCAATTGGTAACTCACAAGTGGGTGGCTTGTATTATGTAAGTTTTGGATTTAATGTTTATTAAAATTGTTTTAATTTAATTTAAAAATAAAAATAGTATAATGAAAAATTTATTAAAAAGTGCTTCATTACTTATTACAGTGGTAGCTTTTTTATCATCTTGTAATAAGGATTTGGAAACATTTGCACCAATAAGCACACCTACATATCCATCGGGTAGTAGAATTGCAACTACACTATCGGCTAATCCTAATTATAGTTTTTATAATGCATTAATAACTAGGGCAGGTATGACAGCATTATTAAACGATTCAACTAGGCGGTTTACTTTGTTTGCCACAGATAATGCAGGTATGAAATTGTTTGTTAATGCAGCTTCTGGCGGTTTAGTGCCGTTAAATGCACCAGATGCAACTTTCTTAGGCTTTATTAGTACTACATTACCGGCTACAAGTGCGGCAGGTATTGTTCAATACAATTTATTAGGAGGAAGTGTTTTGTCTTCTGCAATTCCTACTACATTCCCTAATTATCCATATACAAGTCAAATTGTGTTAGATCCAAATCAGCCATTTGTAAGAATGCCTATTTTTCCAGTAAGAGGTACTCCTACGTCATATGTGAATACACTTCCATTAACTGGGGTGGATATGGTTGCAACTAATGGAGTAATTCATACTACTGTTAGTGTTGTTACTCCTCCATCACAATTGTTACGTCAAATGATTAATGCAGAAAGTAGTTTGTCTTATTTTAGAGCTGCAGTTCTAAGAGCAGATAGTGGTCAAATTGTAAAAGGTACTCCGACTGCACCAGATTCTACTAACTTTTTTAATTATTTACTAGGTTATGGAGTAACCAATATGACAATATTCCCTCCAAATGATGCCGCATTTCAGCAATTAATTTATGGATTAGTATATGCTAAAGTATTTGCAGCAACTGGTGGTAATGCTACTATTGCAAATGCTCAGGCTACTGGAGCTGTAGCTTTAGGGCCAAGCATTTTTACGAATCCAGTTTTTGCTTCAGATTTATCTCCAACAGTTGTTAGAGGAATTATTGCATATCATTTCTTAGGTAGCAATTCTACGCCTATTAATACAACAGGTACTTACAAGCCAGATATACGTGTATTTTCTGTTAATATTCCTAGTACACCAACTTTGGTTAAAACATTGGTAAATGGTGCTGTAGCTACTCATCCAGGAGTAAGAGCTGTAGCTACTTATACTGGGCCATTTGCTACTAGTGTACAAGTGACAGGTGTAGGTACTTTCCCTCCAGGAGGTGCTCCATTTAGTGGCCCTGCTGCAAATGTAATTGCTGCAGATAAGCATGCTGTAAATGGTGTTTATCACATAATTGATAGAGTTTTATTACCGCAGTAATAACTTATAATAAATATTCAAAAGGCATCCAAAATGGATGCCTTTTTTTATGACAATAGTAATTGCACCACAATTTTATCAATGGGTAAGTTTACATCTTCTGGTGATATATTTTCAATTTCAATAAATCTAAAAGTTTCAATTTCTTTAGTTTTTTCATAAACAGCAAGTTGTTGTTCATCAAAATCAAAGGGTATTGTTTTTAAAGGTACCTTAATGTCTTCTAAAGCTTTTACTTTGTAATAAATAGAAATTATTTGATGATTGTTATTAAAGGCACTCATTTGAAAAAAATCAGTAGTGTAAATATGTTCCTGTACTTCTACATTTAAATTCATTTCTTCTAAAAATTCTCTTTTTAGGCAATCTCTAGTGCCTTCGCCAAACTCTAATCCACCACCTGGGAATTTTGTAATTTTCATGCCACGTATATACTCGTCACTCACTAATATTTGGTTAGCTTCATTTATTAATATGCCGTACACTCTTATGTTGAAATTCATTTAATTCTTATTTGTAATTACTTCTTAAATCTTTTCCAGTAATTAAAAACCACAAATGCAAGTATAGCAAAGGCTAAAATTACAGGTATCCAAAATGCATAATGCGATGTTTGATAGGGTATAGGCACATTCATGCCATAAATACTTGCAATTAATACGGGTACACTTAAAAAGATAGTTAGAGTAGTTAATCGCTTTAAAACTTCGTTTTGATTATTACTAATAATACTTGCAAATGCATCAAGCGATGAGCTTAAAATAGTAGTATAGGTGTTAGCTGTTTCCAAGGCTTGTGATGTTTCTACAACTAAGTCATCTAAAAAATCTTTTTCATCTTCGGTTAATTGTAAAATATTAGTACGTAGCAATTTCATCATTAATAATTCGTTACTACGCAATGCTGTAATAAAATAAACTAAACTTTTTTGAATACGCATTAGTTGCAACAACTCCTCATTTCTATTAGCATCGTATAGTTTTTGTTCTAATAAATTTCTACGTTGATTTATTTCTTTTAGATACTCTTGGTAATTTGTAATTACTTTTTCAAATATTTTAAGCACCATCATATTCTTTTTATCAGGATGGCGGTTTTGAAAACTATTTAAGAATTTTTTTATGGCTTCATTTTCAAATGAATTTACTGTTACAATTTGGTTATGGGTAAGAATAATACAAATAGGGATGGTTATATAATAGGCATCGCTTTCGTTAAATGAATTATTTTCAGTAGGAGTTTTGATTACAATTAATTTTACATTGTCATCAATTTCGTAACGGCTACGTTCGTCAATATCTAGTGAGTCTTTTAAAAAATCGATAGGTATTTCTAAACTTTCACTTAACTCTGTAAATTCTTCTTGCTTTAGAGGAGGCAATACATTTACCCAACTACCAACTTCTGGCTTATCAATAGCAATAGTTTGGTGTTCTATAATTTTAAAATATTGAATCATTAATCAATAATATTTTTTATGGCTTGTAAATGATGCTGAGTGTGGTAAATAGTAAAATAACAAAGTTCTCGTAATGTAATTGGGCCTAGTAATGGGTGTTTTATTAAATAATTATCCAAATCTTGTTCAGTTCTATTTTTTTTAAGGGCAGATAAATAATGTGAATTTACTTTATCCCATTGCTGAAGCAAACTTGTTTTTTTTGTCATTTCTTTTGCAGGCTTAGGTATAAATCTAGCACTGGCAACCGCATCTTGCTCTAATTTTAATTTATACTTTGCTACTAATTCGTCATAGCTTTTTGATGGTCTGTTTGGAATACCACCTATCCATCTAACTAAAAATTTAGGCAGCCAAAACGCAAGTGCAGACATATTGGTAGAAATAAGTAAATGCTTAACATTTTCGGCAACCGACCATTTTTCATTAGGCTTTGCAAAAAAAAGAGCATCATCTACTTCACTACAAATAGATGATAGTTGTGCAAATTCTTTTTCTGTAGCCAATATTATTTCTTCTTTTGTCATATTTCAATTTGCCCTTTAAAAACAAATGTAGCAGGACCACAAAGCCATATATTGGTAAAATTTGTTTCACTTATTTTTTCAAACTCTACATGTAAATTACCACCAGGCGTTTTAATAGCTACATCATTAAAACCATTTTCGTTATGAGCACTTACTAATGCTGCTGCTGTAACACCAGTACCACAGCTAAGGGTCTCATCTTCTACACCACGTTCATACATACGAACAAAAATAGTACTGC
>JAGNRZ010000085.1 GCA_017988335.1 Ferruginibacter sp. | reverse complement strand
GCCAATATCTGTTCTTCTGTACACCGTTAAATCAACTTCGTCTAATACATTAAATTGCATTGTATCGTTACGTAAAAATTGTTCAATACGTTCAGTAGCCGCTAATCTTCCTGTTTGTTCATCTATATAAATTTTTACTAAGTATTCACCATTGGGCATCATGCTTTGTTGTTGTTTGCTCTTGGGTACAAACAAATCTTTCATCAATCCATTATCCAAAAATGCACCTTGTGGTGTTACATTTACTGCTTTTAACTTAACAATATCCCCAACAATACCAAAAGGTTTTTGTGTAGTAGCAATTAAACGTTCGTCACCATCATGATAAATGAATACGGTGAGCTCATCATCTATTTTTGTACCCTCAGGCACAAAACGTTTGGGTAATAAAATACCATCTGCACCATCATCTAAATAAACCCCAAATGCAGCTTCTCTAATTACTTTTAATGTGTTGTATTCGCCTACTTTAATCATGTTGTAAAGTTCCGTAATTTATTTTGATTACACTAATTAATACGAATTACACGAATTTTAAAAATTTAACACAAGTATTTGATAGTAATGAAGTACGTTTTTTAATTAATTAGTGTAATTCGTTAAAATTCGTGTAATAAATCTCACCACTCACAATAAACCTCTATAATAAATAATCTTAGGCAATTAGTGTAATTCGTTTTAATTCGTGTAATAAATGGTTATCTTCACAAAAAAACAAAACACACTTTGAAGTTTACCGAATTTGGCTTTGACGAAAGATTGATGGAAGGCATAGATGCTAGTAATTATATAGATGCTACCCCAGTTCAAGAGCAAGTAATACCACTTATTATGCAGGGTAAAGATGTAATTGCCAGTGCACAAACTGGTACAGGAAAAACAGCTGCATTTTTATTACCTCTTATTCATAAAATATTAACTGATGGGTTAGATGATCACACCAATAGTGCATTAATTATTGTACCTACCAGAGAATTGGCTATACAAATTGCACAGCATATGGAAGGCCTATCTTACTTTACCTCTGTAAGTTCTATTGCTGTGTATGGCGGTGGAGATGGCAATGCTTTTGTGCAAGAAAAAAAAGCGTTAAGCACTGGTGCTGATGTTGTTATTTGCACCCCAGGCAAAATGATGGCTCATATAAAAATGGGGTATGTAAAATTAAGTGGCTTAAAATATTTAATATTAGATGAAGCTGATAGAATGTTGGATATGGGTTTTTATGACGACATTATGTTTATTATAAATCATTTGCCCAAGCAACGCCAAAATTTATTGTTTAGTGCTACCATGCCACCTAAAATTAGGGAGATGGCTCGTAAAATTTTGTATCAACCATCAGAAATAAATATATCTATAAGCAAGCCCAACGAAAAAATTGTACAACAAGCCTTTATTGTTTATGATACACAAAAAATTCCGTTAGTAAAATATTTGCTAACACATAAAGATTATAAATCGGTTTTAGTTTTTTGCAGCAGTAAGCAAAGCGTAAAAGAGTTAACCAAAACCTTGCAAAAAGCTAAATTAAAAGTAGATGAAATACATAGCGATTTAGATCAAACCAAAAGAGAAGATGTTTTAATACAATTTAAAAGCAGAAGATTACCCATTTTAATTGCTACCGATATTTTAAGCCGAGGTATAGATATTGATAACATTGAATTAGTAATAAACTACGATGTGCCACATGATGGCGAAGATTATGTACATCGTATTGGTCGTACTGCAAGGGCTGAAGCCGATGGAACAGCTTATACCTTGGTTGGTCCAAAAGAGCAATACAAATTAGCTGCTATTGAAAAACTAATTGGCAAAGAAGTGCCTAAAGGCACTGTGCCAGCGGATTTTGGAGAAGTGCCACCGTATAATGTGGCTCCACAACGGAGTGATAATAGAAGTGGGGGAAGGAAGAATTTTAGTAAGCCAAGAAGATTTTCAAATAATACCAATACAAAAAAAGGATAAAAATTTTCTCACAATTAACATCTGTATTTCCTCTCCTCAAAGAAGAGGGAGGGTGCTTTTTTTCCTTAATTTTGCCCTATCACTTTTACATCTACCATATTAAACAATCCCATTGAATACATCAACGGAGTAAGTGCTATACGTGGCGATATGTTGCGTAAAGAATTACAAATTTTTACCTTCAACGATTTACTAAATCATTTTCCGTTTAGGCATGTAGATAAAACTAAGGTTGATAAAATTGGTCATCTATCTTACCAAAACGAATATGCACAAGTAGCTGGTAAATTAATGGATTTGGAAATTGTAGGTGAAAAACGAGGCAGAAGACTAGTGGCTCATTTGCAAGATGATACAGGTGAAATAGAAATGGTGTGGTTTCAAGGCATTACATGGATACAAAAAGCATTGCAAGTGGGGCAGCAGTATTTAGTGTTTGGTAAGCTGGGCTTTTTTATGAACAAAGCTCAATTTAGCCACCCCGAAATTGAAAGCTATACAAAAGAAAATGCAACAGGCAAATCCTTTTTAGAACCCATTTATCCATCTACCGAAAAATTAAAAACAAAAGGCTTAAATGGAAGAGCAATTGGTAAATTAACATATAGCTTACTACAACTAATAAACGAAAAGGATTTACCCGAAAATTTGCCTCAATCTATTTTAACTAAATATAAATTTATAAGTAGGTACGAAGCCTATAGGCATATACATTTTCCAGCAAGTGATAAACATTATACCCATGCGGTAAGGCGGTTAAAATTTGAAGAATTATTTTTTGCACAATTACGTTTAGGTTTAATAAAAAGCACAAGGCATCGCTTTAGCAAAGGGCAAGTTTTTGAAAAGGTAGGTAATTTGTTTACTACGTTTTACGATAAATATTTGCCATTTGCATTAACCAATGCACAAAAAAGAGTGTTGAAGGAAATACGTAAGGATGTGGGTAGCGGCAAGCAAATGAATAGATTACTACAAGGCGATGTAGGTAGCGGCAAAACCATTGTAGCTTTATTAATGATGCTTTTAGCGGCAGATAATGGATGCCAAAGTGTGTTAATGGCACCTACCGAAATTTTAGCTCAACAACATTTTAATAGTATAACTGAATTAATAAAAGAATTGCCCATTTGTGTAAAATTGCTAACTGGCTCATCTAGTACAAAAGAAAGAAGAGAAGTTTTAAAACTGGCAGAGAGTGGAGAATTACACATTTTAATTGGCACACATGCTGTAATAGAAGATAAAGTACTTTTTGCCAATTTGGCTTTTGCAGTAATTGATGAACAGCATAAGTTTGGCGTAGCACAACGGGCACAGCTTTGGAAAAAAAATAAAACGTTGCCTCATGTACTTGTAATGACGGCAACGCCTATTCCACGTACTTTGGCACTTACGGCCTATGGCGATTTAGATTATAGCGTAATGGATGAATTACCACCGGGTAGGCAACCTATTAAAACAGTACATCGTTTTGAAAATAAGCGACCAAGTGTAATGGATTTTATAAAAGATGAAATTGCAAAAGGAAGGCAAGCCTACATAATTTATCCATTAATTGAAGAAAGTAGTAAACTAGATTATGAAAATTTAATGAAAGGTTTTGAGGAAGTTAAATCATTTTTCCCTGAGCCCAAATATTGGATAAGTATGGTACATGGTAAAATGAATGCAGAGCAAAAAGAAGCCAATATGCAACGCTTTGTAAAACATGATACACAAATAATGGTAAGTACTACAGTTATTGAGGTTGGTGTAAATGTGCCCAATGCAAGTGTAATGGTAATAGAAAGTGCAGAAAAATTTGGTTTATCGCAACTACACCAACTAAGGGGCAGAGTAGGCAGAGGAGCAGAACAGAGTTATTGTGTTTTACTTACAAGTAGTAAGCTTTCAAAAGATGCTACTGAAAGGTTAAAAACTATGGTAGCCACAAACGATGGCTTTAAAATAGCCGAAAAAGACCTTGAAATTAGAGGACCTGGTGATATAGAAGGAACTAAACAAAGTGGATTATTAAACTTTAAGCTGGCAAACATAGTCCAAGACAAGGTAATGCTAGATGCTGTAAAAGTAGAAGTTGATGAACTGCTAGAAACTGACCCCGATTTTACTTTGGCAACAAATTTGATGATTAAAGATTATCTACAAAGTGTAAAAGGTAAAACGATGTGGAGTAAAATTTCGTAACTAACATTAACGATATTTTTGCAATTTTAGAACAAACCTTTTATTGCCAATAACGTTTATATTAAGTATATTGTAAACAACAATTTATTCATTTGAAACATAAATACCATATTGTCAGTTTAGTTTTTTCTGTACTATTTTGTATTAACACATTTGCTCAAATGGAATTTGTGGAAAATAAGGGGCAGTGGGATAGCAAAGTAAAGTATAAAAGTGAGTTTAGTACAGGTGCTTTTTATTTAGAAGAAAATGGATTTACCGTACAATTACTTAATCCTAAAGATGTACAAGATATAGCTGAATTATCTCACGGAAACTCTATTAACGAAGAAAGAAAAAATCAATTAATAACAAAAGGAGTTCAATCTCATGTATATCAAGTTAGCTTTTTAGGAGCCAATTTTAAAAATAATATTGTACCCGAAAAAAAAATAAATACCCATAATAATTACTATGTAGGTAACGACCCTGCAAAATGGGCATCGGATTGTAAAGTTTATGAAGTCATCACTTATCAAAATATTTATCCAAATATTGATTTACGTTTTTATACTGATGCAGTAAGCAATTTAAAATATGATTTAATAGTTAAACCTGGCGGAAACCCAGACCAAATTTTAATGAAGTATAAAGGTGTTGATGGTCTATTTGTTAAAAATAAAGAGCTTGTTATTAAAACTTCTGTAGGAGATGTGAAAGAACTTTATCCATACACTTATCAAAACTCATTTGGTAAGTCAACAGAAGTAAATTGTAAATATGTAATAGAAGATGATGTAGTTAGATTTAAAGTAAAAAATTATGATGACAAAGAAACCTTAGTGATAGACCCTTCTTTAATATTTTGCAGCTTTACTGGTAGTAGAGCAGATAATTGGGGATATACTGCTACTCCTGGGCCAAGTGGTTCTTTATTTGCTGGAGGAATTGCTTGGGGTGTTGGTTATCCTACTACAATAGGTTCAGGATATAATGGAGGTGGATACGATATCGCAATTTTTCAATTTTCTTCTAATGGTTCACAAAGGCTGTATGCAACTTATATTGGCGGCAGTAATAAAGAACAGCCCCATAGTTTAATTGCAAAAGCAGATGGTAGCCTAGTTATTGCTGGCAGAAGTAATTCAACCAACTTTCCTACGACACTTACAAATGCTGCTGATGTAGGTACTGGAGGAGGATATGATATTGTAATAGTAAAATTAAATTCTAATGGATCCATTGCTGGAGCTGCAAAAATTGGAGGCTCAAATGATGATGGTGTAAACATTAATGATAAAGGAATTAAAAGTGTTGGCAATCCAAATACTAGTACAGATGTATTAAGGCGTAACTATGGTGATGATGCTAGAAGTGAAGTTATTTTGGATGCAGCAGGTAATATATTTGTAGCATCTTGTACAAAATCAAATAACTATCCTACAAAAAATGCAGTACAAAATTCATTTGGAGGTGGGAGGCAAGATGGAGTAGTGATTAAATTAAATCCATCTCTAACCAGTGTATTGTTTAATACTTATTTTGGCGGTAGTGGCGAAGATGCCTGTTTTGTATTAGACATAAGCCCTACTACAGGTGATTTATACATTGCTGGAGGTACTAGCAGCAATAATTTATTGGGCGATAGAACAGGTGTATTACAAAGTAATTTTCAAGGAGGCGAAGCAGATGGATTTATTACCATATTTAAAGCAGATGGATCGGCAATTGTAAAAACAACATACCAAGGGCTAGCAGGTAGTGCAGATATTGTTTATGGAATTAAGTTTGATAAAAAGGGATTTCCTTATACTATGGGTACCACAACAGGTAATTGGCCTATAATAAACTCTCCATTTAACAATGGCAATGCAAAACAATTTATAACAAAATTACAACCTGATTTATCGGCATATGTTTATTCAACAACTTTTGGTACACCTAATAAACTTCACCCTAATATTTCTCCTACAGCTTTTTTAGTAGATAGATGTGAAAACGTTTATGTATCAGGTTGGGGAGGCATACTTAATACGAATCAATTGTATAATTCATCGGGAACAGCAGGTATGCCATTAGTTTCACAATTGCCTGGCGTACCTAGTCCAGATGGATCTGATTTTTATTTTTTTGTTTTAGAAAGAGATGCCCAAAGACAACTTTTTGGAAGTCACTTTGGACAAAACGGAGGTAACTCAAACGACCATGTTGATGGCGGCACAAGTAGGTTTGATGCCAATGGATTCATCTATCAAGGTGTATGTGCAAATTGTTATGGGGGGGCTACATTTCCCACAACTGTAGGAGCTTGGGCAACAAGAAACGGAACTGGTACTTCTGCTTGCAATCAAGCAGTAATTAAAATAGAAATGGATTTTACTGGTGTAGCTGCAAGCATTCAAGCCAAAAATGACCTTGGTCAAATAGATAGTTCAGGATGTTTACCCTTTAAGCTAACATTTACGGATACACTAGCAAAAGGGAAAACATATATTTGGGATTTTGGAGACGGTTCTCCACCTCAAACTACTACATCACCCACAAATTCTATAACATATACCTATAATAGAATTGGCAGATATAAAGCAATGGTAATATCAATTGATCCATCTACTTGTAACCAAAGCGATACGGCTTATTTATCTATTAAGGTAGGAGATAATGCTGTAACCCCTTCATTTAATTATAAAAAAATTGGAGCTTGTACTAGCTTTCAGTTTGAATTTGAAAATACATCAACTGCAGGCGATCCTTCAAAATTTAATGCAACAACTTTTACTTGGGATTTTGGTGATGGAACTCCATTAGTAAAAACTGGGCTTACGCCAAATATTACACATTCATTTCCAGCTGCTGGTACTTATTTAGTTAAACTAATTGTAAATGATACCATATTTTGCAATGCTCCTATATCAAAAGATTCATTATTACGTATAAGTGCAAATGTAAAAGCAAAATTTACAACAGCACCTAGTGGTTGTGTGCCATACACAGCTGTATTTCGAAATGAGTCTATTGGTGGAGTTACATTTAAGTGGGAGTTTGGCGATACTCAAATATCTACCGATGGAAGCCCAGTGGTAACACATTTATACGATAATATAGGCACTTACAAAGTAAGGCTTATAGCTTATGATGATAATACTTGTAACAAAATAGATACATCGGAATATTTTACAATAAAGGTGCTTGATCGCCCCACAGCGTTGTTTGACTGGAATCCTAAACCTCCAATATCTAACACTGCTACAAGATTCACTAATTTATCATCAAACGCTACTAATTATTTATGGTATTTTGGTGATACACAAACTTCAACAGATGTAAACCCTACACATCTATATAATAAAACAGATGATTATTACGTAGAACTTGTAGCTTACAATGAGGCTGGGTGTTCAGATACCTTTGAACTTACAGTACCAGCAATAATTGACCCTTTATTAGATGTACCCAATGCTTTTACTCCAGGCAAATTCGGCACAAATGGTATTGTTAAAGTAATAGGCTTTGGTATTATTAAAATGAATTGGAAAATTTATAACCGTTGGGGTCAAGTTGTTTTCAAAACTGAAAATAGAACTGAAGGATGGGATGGAACTTTTAAAGGTGCTTTGCAGGCAATGGATGTTTATACCTACACATTGGAGGCTGAACTAAGCGACGGACGAAAAATAAGAAAAACGGGGGATATTAATTTGTTAAGATGATTAGATGTAAGATGATTAGATGTAAGATGTAAGATGTAAGATGTAAGATGTAAGATGTAAGATGTAAGATGTAAGATGTAAGATAATGAAGAAGAAAATAAAGATACAATTATTGGTAATGATGCTCATAGGGATTTCAACAATCTCTAATGGTCAAGATTTGCATTTTTCTCAATTTTTTAATTCACCACTTACTACAAACCCAGCAAACACAGGCTTTATACCCGATGCCGATTATAGAATTGGCGGAAATTATAGAAACCAATGGAGTAGCATCATGTCATCGCCTTACAAAACCATGAGTGTTTTTTGCGATGCACAATTGTTTAGAGATAAATTAGAAAACGGTTGGTTGGGTATTGGCGGAGTTTTACTTACAGATGTGGCTGGCAGCGGAAGTTTAAAAAGTAATAAATTTTATGGTTCAATTGCTTATCATCAAATGTTGGGTAATAGCAGTTTACTAAGTGCTGGTTTTAATATTGGCTGGGCTAGTAAACGTATTGATGCTACTAAGCTACTTTTTCCAGATCAGTTTGATGGCAAATTTTTTAGTACTACAATACCTACCAGTGTATCTTTTGCCAATACCAATGTAGATTATTATGATGTGCAAGTAGGGTTAAATTATGCTTACTTTCCTCAAGAAAATGTTTATATAAATGCAGGATATTCTATACATCATGTAAACAGACCTAAGGAAACTTTTTTTAATGATGTATCAAATAATGGCAGAATTCCCATGAGGCATATTGGTTTTGTAAATGCTATTTTAAAAGTGGCAGATAGAGTAATTATTAACCCTAATATTTACTACACCAATCAAGCAAAAGCCAGTGAAATTGTTTTAGGCATGAATGCCAATTACAACTTAAGTGAGTATGGCGAAAAGCAGTTAATTGCAGGAGCTTACTATAGGCACAAAGATGCTGTAGTACCAATGGTAGGACTTGTTATAGGAAATTTACAATTTACTTATAATTACGATGTAACTATATCTTCGTTAAGTAACTTTAATAATAGAAGGGGAGCCAGCGAAATAAGCCTAATTAAAAAAGGATTTTATCCCAGTAATGTAGATAGAGCTAGTTTGTGTCCTAAGTTTTAGGTTTTTGATTTATTCTTTATAATCTCAATAATTTCATTGATATCGTTAATAGGCAAATTACATTCTACAACATTTGGTATAATATTAATGTTGGATTATCATTATGGTAACTGGCTAGATAAAAAAAAGACTGTCTTTTACAAAACAGTCTTTCAAAAAAATGATTTTACCTAAACTACATTTCTGCAAAATATTTATGAAAGTAAGGTATAGTTTCTATGCCTTTATAAAAATTTTCGATGTTAAATTTTTCGTTAGGGCTGTGTAAATTATCGCTATCTAAACCAAAGCCCATAAACACAATTTTAATACCCAATTCTTTTTCAAATAAAGCACAAATAGGTATGCTACCACCACCACGTACTGGAATTGGTTTTTTGCCAAAAGTAGTTTCCATGGCTTTTGCCGCTGCCTTATACGCTTTGCTATCAATAGGTGTCATATAAGGTTCACCACCATGGTGTAGTGCAGCTTTTACAGTTATATACGGCGGAGCAATTTTTTCTAAATGTGCAATAAGTATATCCGTTATTTTATGACTATCTTGGTTAGGCACTAACCTGGCACTAATTTTTGCAAAGGCTTTGCCTGGCAATACTGTTTTTGCACCTTCGCCAGTATATCCACCCCAAATGCCATTTAATTCCAAAGTAGGGCGTATGCCTGTACGTTCGTTAGTTGTAAATCCTTTTTCACCCCAAAGTTCTTTTACTCCTAAATCATCAGCATATTCTTTTTCATCAAAAGGGGCTTGTGCCATTAGTTTTCTTTCTTCTTCAGTGGCAACAACCACATCATCATAAAAACCAGGTATGGTAATATGATTATTTTCATCATGCAAACTGGCAATCATCTTTGCCAAAATAGTAATAGGGTTGGCTACAGCACCACCATACACACCACTATGTAAATCTCTGTTGGGTCCAGTTACTTCTACTTCAATATAGCTTAAGCCACGTACGCCAATATCAATGCTTGGGTTTTCCATGCTTATCATAGCACTATCGCTTATTAAAATACAATCTGCTTTCAACAACTCTTTATGGCTTTTAACAAATGTGCCTAAGTTGGGGCTGCCTACTTCTTCTTCTCCTTCAATACAAAATTTTATATTGGTAGTTAAAGTGCCAGTTTTTACCATGGTTTCCAATGCTTTTACATGCATATAAAACTGTCCTTTATCATCACAACTTCCTCTAGCATAAATTTTTCCATCTTTAATTAATGGATCAAATGGGCCACTGTTCCACAATTCCAATGGGTCGGCAGGTTGCACATCGTAATGTCCGTAAACCAGTACTGTAGGTTTACTTGGGTCAATCATTTTTTCGCCATATACAACAGGGTGTCCATCGGTTTCATAAATTTCTGCTTTATCGGCACCAGCTTCAAGCAATCTTGCTTTTACAGCTTCGGCACATTTTACCATATCTTCTTTATGCTCACTTCTAGCACTTACACTGGGTATGCGTAATAAATCAAGCAATTCGTTTAAAAAACGATCTTTATTTTGGGCTTGATAGTCATTCCAAATTTGGCTCATAATATATGTTTTAAGAGAAACGAAGTTAAGTTGTTTTGAGGTAAAATACCCTACATTGGGTATTAAGTATCACAACTAATTTTTTATTTTTAGGTATGCAAACTGTTATTGTTAAATAGTATTATTGATATTTTAATGTAAAGAAAATGAAACACATATTAATCTTGTTAGTTTGTTTTTTATGCCTGCCATTTTTTGGACAAAGCCAAAACATAATTACAGCCGAAAACCCAATAGCTCATCAGTACTTATTAAAGCATTTTGGTTTACAAGGTAAGGTTAAATCTATAACCACTTTTGGGGCTAATAATTATTTAATGAGAGATGAAATATTTGACGCTGAAGGTAGATTCACAACTAAAGTAAGTTATAGTAGTATGCCTACTACCTATACTTATGAGTATGATAAAGCTAAAAAAATAATTACCGTTTCTCAAAAAATAGGCAATTTACCGCCACTTAAAAATTTATATCAATACAATCAAAACCAGGAGGTAGAATTTACTTTGTATAAAGAAAATGACCCTTTACGCAAATACGATTACAAGGGTACATTGCTTGTAAAAGATAGTGGGGCTAATAAATTTTCTACACAAAAAGTTTACTATAGTTATTACGAATACAATAGCAAGGGGCAACTTGCAAAACTTAAAGCTTTTAATGGCGACGGAAAACCCAGTAGGGAAGAGGTTTACACTTATGAAAAAAATACAGTAACCATTAAAGGTAAAGCCTATTGGACTATTGGTAAAGTTGATGAATACGAAAAGAAAAAATGTTACGATGCAAAAGGAAGTCTTATAAAATCTACCCATACGCAAAATGATAAAACAGAAATTACAGAGTACAAGTTAGATACACAAGGCAATTGGATTTGGAAAACAGATGGGGTGACAAGAAAAATTACTTATTATGATATAGCTACAAATGCTGCTACAAAAACAGTTATTACAAGCAATGCAACATTAGCTGCTGTAGAAAAAAAGGTAGAAGTAAAAGTAATTTCGCCAGAGCCATACGAAACTACATACAAAAATGAATTGGTTGCAGCTAATGACTATAAAGCAAGAGGATTAGCATTTGCTAAATATGTAGATGGGCTTATGACAACATCATTAACCGAAAGTGAAAAAGAAACTTTGTTGATAGAAAAAACAAAGCAAATGATAGAAATTGATTTTATGGGGTATCAACATATGGTAATGAAAGTAAAAAATCAAAATGTTTCATTTGTTTATAAAAAAACTTCACTTGCACTTACCGCCGATCAAACGGCAGCATTTAAAGCTGCTAACCAATATGCAATAGATGAATTTACTAGTATGCAAAATAATACCACTAAACCTGTATGGCCTGCAATTGTGCCAAAGCCTGGCTATGGCTGGGGTAAAGCTGTAAGTAGTGATAAATATAACCCTCTTATTTGTATGCAAAGCAATTTATCTTACGAAGAAAGATTTAATTTAATAAGGAAAAACTTAAAAGAAGGTAAAACTGTAGCCAGTCAAGATATAAGTTGGGCAATTGTATATGAAGATGCTAATAAAAAAAATGTAGCCACTACTAACAGTTATTCATCACAGTATTCTAATTCATCCTATGCTCAAAACGATAACAACTTGCTTAAAATGCTTATAGGCAAAATGTATAAATACGAAAATGCACAACCCTTAAGTAAAACAGCTTGCCAAGTAACAGGTTATAAAGATAAAAATGAAATTTACATTACTTGCCAAAACGGAGAAAAAAGAACTGTAACTTATGATGAGTTAGTAAACAATAAAGGCCTATTTGGATACAAATTTACAAATACTGCATACACTTGTAAAGTATGTAAAGGCACAGGTGTTTCTAAGAAAACATTTTCACACACCAACGACTACCAATACACTCTAGGTCAAAAACACACTTATACTACCACTACTACATCTACATGTGGAGCTTGCGGTGGCGGTGGTTATACCTATTAAAATAATGTATGAAAAAAGATAAACTTGGCAATTTTGTATGGTTGATTGTAGGCTTGCTGTTGTTATTTTTTGCCTGGTTTATTTATGTTATTTATACTCCAGTAAGTAATACACAGTTGTCGAGTGTAAAAGACCTAAACTAGCTTTACTTAAATTTAGGAAAAAGACCAACCGCTATGCTTTTTGCAGCCATTGGAATTTTTATTTGTATTTTAGCAATTAAGAAATTTTAAAATAAATAGTGATGAAAAATAGGATATTGATTTTAGTGATTTTATCATTTATGCTTAATACAAGTAAAGCACAAAATAAAATTGGCTATATAAATGTTGATAAAATATTTGCTGTTTTGCCTGAAAC
>JAGNRZ010000084.1 GCA_017988335.1 Ferruginibacter sp. | reverse complement strand
CACTTGTGCAATATCTTCATTTGCAAGTTCACTTTTTGCTTTAATTTCTAAAATTATTTTGTTATAAATATAAAAATCTGCGTAATATTTCTTTTGCAAGTAAATGGTTTTATATTTAATTGGAAACTCTTTTTCTCTCTGATAGGGGATTTCCTTTTCCGCAACTTCATATTCTATAGCTTCTTTATAAACAGCCTCAAGTAAGCCATGACCTAATTCGTTATGCACATCCATACAAACACCAACTATCTCATACGATTCGTCTTTGTAAATAATTTCACTCATTCTTTTACAAATATCATAATATATAAGTTACAATTATTATAAATTTTATCTGTTTTTTATTTATGCTTTATGTAGTTTTTTTTCCAGGACTACTCTATATATCAATTTATATTCGTGTTAATTAGTGTAATTCGTGGCTAATTTTTCAACACTTGTGGTGTATTTTTGTTAAATGAAAATAGCATTAGCACAACAAAACTATCATATTGGCAATTTTGAAAGTAATACCGAAAAAATAATTTGTGCCATTAATTTAGCAAAAGAACAAAAAGCCGATTTAATTTTATTTAGTGAGCTTAGTATTTGCGGCTATGCCCCCAAAGATTTTTTAGAGTTTGACGATTTTATAAATAAATGTTACAAAGCTATTGATGAAATTAAACAACATGCCGATACTATTGGCGTATTAGTAGGTGCACCAGATAGAAATCCAATAAAAGAAGGGAAAGATTTATTTAATGGAGCTTACTTGCTGTATGAAAAAGAAATAAAAGCTGTGGCTCATAAAACTTGTTTACCTAATTACGATGTGTTTGATGAATACCGTTACTTTGAACCTGCTTACGAGTGGAATGTAATGGAATTCAAAGGAAAAAAATTAGCAGTAACTATTTGTGAAGATATTTGGAACCTTGGAGATAACCCCTTGTACCGCATTTGCCCAATGGATGAATTGATGAAGCAGCAACCAGATGTAATGCTTAATTTATCAGCATCGCCATTTGATTATACACATGATGAAGATAGAAAAGCAACCATAAAAGCTAATGTTGTAAAATATAAGTTGCCACTATTTTATTGTAATGCAATAGGTAGTCAAACCGAAATTGTTTTTGATGGAGCTAGTTTGGTTTTTGATAAAGATGCCAACCTTGTAGGGCAAATGCCAATGTTTGAAAGTAGCTTACAATTTTTTGAACTAAATGATGATGGTACCATTAATGCACCAATAATTGAACTTGCTAATAAAGTACCCGATGCAGAACTAAACCCTATTACACTGCAGGAAAACCTGCATATTGATATGGTGTACAATGCAATAATTATGGGCATTAAAGACTACTTTAGAAAGATGGGTTTTACAAAAGCTATATTGGGCAGTAGCGGTGGTATTGATAGTGCTGTTACTTTAGTATTAGCTTGTGAAGCACTAGGGGCTGAGAATGTAAGAGCCGTATTAATGCCATCTGAATATAGTACAGGGCATAGTGTGAGTGATGCAGAGCAGTTAAGCAAAAATTTAGGTAACCCATATGATATAGTGCCTATCAAAAATATTTATGATAGCTTTTTAGCAGAGCTTAAGCCTATTTTTAAAGACTTACCATTTAGTATAGCCGAAGAAAACATACAAAGCCGTACAAGAGGAAATTTGTTGATGGCTATTGCAAATAAGTTTGGATACATCTTACTAAATACAAGCAACAAAAGTGAATTAGCCACTGGCTACGGAACGTTATATGGCGACATGGCTGGCGGATTAGGTGTATTGGGCGATTGTTATAAATTGCAGATATATGCCTTGGCTAAATATATTAATCGTAATAAGGAAATTATACCCAATCATATTTTAACTAAAGCACCTAGTGCAGAGTTACGGCCTGGGCAAAAAGATAGTGACTCATTGCCAGATTATTCTATCCTTGATAAAATATTATATCAATACATTGAACGCCGACAAGGACCAAACGAAATTAAGGCACAAGGTTTTGATGCCGCATTAGTAGATAGAGTATTACGAATGGTTAATATTAATGAATATAAACGTAACCAATTTTGCCCAATCATTAGAATATCTCCTAAAGCTTTTGGTGTGGGTAGGAGAGTGCCTATTGTAGGAAAATATTTGAGTTAAAACTTGTACAAATCCGCAATTCAATTGCGGATTTGTACAAAATGAAATACTCTTTTTAACAGTATTTTTTCCCATTCATCATTTTCAATAAAAAATTGTTGGCTCAATGTTTGTATTTTCATAGCTCAATAAAGATATGTAGTAAAAGAGTGCGACGCCAATGAAGCTAAATAGAAATTGGATGTTGGGCTCATAAATAAAAAAATATGATTCAAACTGCCGAAGAAATAAAATTAGTTGCTGAAAAAATTAATGCCAATAGTGGATTTATTACAGCCATTCAGGATGAGTTAAGCAAAGTAATTGTAGGGCAACAAGGTATGATAGAACGCCTGCTAATAGGGCTGCTTAGCAACGGACATGTATTGCTTGAAGGTGTGCCAGGCTTGGCAAAAACATTGTCTATAAAATCACTATCCCAAACTATACAGGCTAATTTTAGTCGAATTCAATTTACACCAGATTTATTGCCTGCTGATGTAATTGGTACTATGATTTACAATCAACCCAAAAACGAATTTATGGTTCGTAAAGGACCTATATTTTCTAATTTTATTTTGGCAGATGAAATTAATAGAGCTCCAGCAAAAGTACAGAGTGCTTTGTTGGAAGCTATGCAAGAAAGACAAGTAACTATTGGGGATACCACTTATAAATTACCAGAACCATTTTTGGTATTAGCTACACAAAATCCTATTGAGCAAGAGGGTACTTATCCTTTGCCAGAAGCTCAAGTGGATAGATTTATGCTAAAAGTAGTGGTAGGGTATCCTACAAAAGCAGAAGAGCAATTAATTATTCAACAAAACACAACAGGCCTACAAACTAAAGCTGTTAATGCAGTAGCATCAACAACAGATATTTTAGTGGCAAAAGATTTGGTGCGTCAAATTTATGTAGATGAAAAGGTGGAGCAATATGTTTTGGACATAGTTTTTGCTACTCGTTTTCCAGAGCAATATAATCTTGCTAAATTAAAACCATTAATCAGTTTTGGCGGAAGCCCAAGGGCAAGTATTAATTTAGTATTAGCTGCTAAAGCCTATGCTTTCTTAAATAAAAGAGCTTATGTAATACCAGAAGATGTACGTTTTATTTGTAAAGATGTATTACGCCATCGTATTGGTTTAAGCTACGAGGCCGAAGCTGAAAATATTAATGTAGAACAAATAATTGATGAGATTTTAAGAGCTGTTAATGTTCCGTAAATGGTTGGTGGTTGGTGGTTGGTGGTTGGTGGTTGGTGGTTGGTGGTTGGTGGTTGGTGGTTGGTGGTTGGTGGTTGGTGGTTGGTGGTTGTAAAATTATTAATTCGTAAAAATACAAAGATGGCAAATTATAAAACTTTAGATGCATGGAAATTTTCTATGCAGCTTGTAAAAGAAATTTACTTATTGACTAAAAAATTTCCTAAGGAAGAGTTGTATGGATTAACTTCTCAAACTAAAAGAGCTGCGGTTTCGGTGCCATCTAATATTGCCGAAGGATTAGGAAGGCAGTATAAAAAAGACACTATTCAGTTTCTTCATATTTCAAGAGGCTCATTATATGAACTTGAAACGCTTTTAAATATTGCAGTGATGATTGAAGTAATTTCGGAAGAAGATTTTAATAAAATAGTACCAATTCTTGAAAAAGCATTGCAAGTTTTAAACGGATTTATTAATTATAATCAAAAGGCAGAGTTGAAGTAAATAACGACCAACGACCAACAATCAACGAACAACTATGCTTGATACTACTGATATACTAAAACAAGTTAGAGATTTAGAAATTAAAAGTAAAAAAATAACCACACACTTATTTACAGGTGAGTATCATAGTGCTTTTAAAGGCAAGGGTATAAGTTTTAGAGAAGTAAGAGAATATGCAGCTGGGGATGATATACGCTTTATTGATTGGAACGTAAGTGCAAGATTTAATCACCCATTTACAAAAGTATTTGAAGAAGAAAGAGAACTTACTGTAATGCTATTGATTGATACAAGTGCAAGTAGTTTATTTGGAACTGTAACAAAGCAAAAAAAAGAGTTAATAGTAGAAATGGCTGCTGTACTTACTTTTAGCGCCATCAATAATAACGATAAAGTAGGGGTAATTTTTTTTAGCAATAAAATAGAAAAATATATCCCTCCAAAAAAAGGAAGGCAACATGCCTTATTTATAGTAAGAGAATTACTTACTGTAGATGCTACTACAAAGGGTACAAATTTAGATGCTGCTATTAAATACTTTAACAACTCGGTAAAGCAAAAAAGTATTGCTTTTATTTTAAGCGATTTTTTAACCAATGATTACGATAAGGATTTAAAAGTAATTGGTAACAAGCATGATGTTATTGGCCTAAGAGTATATGATAAAATGGATATGCAATTACCACAGGCTGGTATTTTGCAAGTACAACAGGCAGAAACAGGCCAAACAAAGTGGATAGATAGTAGCAATGCACTAGTAAGATATAATTATCAACAGCATTTTTTAAGCAAAAGTGAGCAATGCAAACAAATTTTTAAAAAAGCAAATGCAGACTTACTACATATTCGTACAGACAATGACTATGTAAAAATATTGCAGCAATTTTTTGTAAATAGAAGGTAGTAAAGGATAATTGATAATGAATTAATGGATAATGTTGAAGCATCATAAGGGTATATTTTTTATTTTATTTTTTTTAGTTGTGCAAAATTGTTGTGCACAAACACCCACTATTAAAACATTTATTGATAGAGATAATATTTTAATAGGGGAGCATATCAAATACAAAGTAGTACTTACGTTACCTAACAAATCAAATGCTGCTAATTGGTTTAATGTGCCAGATTCGATGCCTCATTTTGAAATAGTTGAACAATCAAAGCTTGATTCTTCTGTAAAAGAAGATAACCTAATAATGCAGCAAACTATTACGCTTACTAGTTTTGATAGCGGCATTTATAAAACACCTTCATTTAAAATTGATGTGCTTAGTAATGGGACGAAGCAATCTTTTTTTACAGATTCTATTGCTATAAATATTGGATATGCTGTAGCAGATAGTACTAATCAATTAAGAGATATTAAGCCAATTATTGAGGCTGAAGATTTATCGCCATTGTGGATATTACTGGCTATAATAGCTGCAGCAATTTTACTACTAATCATATTGATTTTTATTGCTGTAAAATTATTTAAAAAGAAGAGAGGAAACGCAAATGTAAGTCGCCAATCAGCCTACGATGAAGCTATGCAACACTTGCAAAAATTAAAAGCATATAGTTTTCAAGATAACTTATCTACAAAAAAATATTATTTGGAGTTAAGCACATTGTTAAAGCATTATATAAGCAGAAAACAAAATAAAACATTTTATAGCAGCACCACTAGTGATATATTAGTGTATTGTAAATCAAAAACTATGGCAGCAAATGATTTATCCATTTTGGCCAATACATTACGAATTGGCGATGCGGTAAAGTTTGCAAAGTACCTGCCTACTAATGAAGAGAATGAAGAAAGTTGGCAAACTATTAAAACAGTAATTGACCTTTTAGAAAATAAAAAAATATAGTATTGCTTTTTAACTACTTTAAAAATATTGAATTTAATCAGCCTTGGTGGTTTATATTATTATTAATACTGCCTGTATTAATTTGGTGGTATATTTCTAAAAATAAGCAGCAACAATCGGCTATTATATTACCAGATATTTCTGCGGCTGGTTTATCTACCTTTAAAACATCGCTGCGTCATTTTCCTTTTTTATTACGGTTGTTTTCAATTGCATGTATAATTTGTGCTTTGGCAAAACCGCAAACAGCCAATCAATTACAACAAACACAAGGCGAAGGTATTGATATTGTACTATGCTTAGATGTAAGCGGAAGCATGACTGCACAAGACTTTCAGCCCAATAGATTAGAAGCTGCTAAATCTTTAGCAATAGATTTTATTGGCAAACGCAAAACAGATAATATTGGTGTAGTAATTTTTGCTGGTGAAAGTTTTACGCAATGTCCCTTAACGGCTGATTATGCCGTTTTACAATCTGCTGTACAAAATATACACAATGGCTTGTTAGATGATGGTACAGCAATTGGAGATGGTTTAGCTACAAGTGTTGATAGAATAAGAAAAAGCAAAGCCAAAAGCAAGGTGATTATATTATTAACTGATGGAGAAAATAATGGTGGAGATCTAGATCCAGATTATGCTAAGGAAGTTGCCAAAGCATTTGCAGTAAAAGTATATACCATTGGTGTGGGCACTAATGGATATGCACAACAACCTATTAATACACCATTGGGTGTACAAATGCAGCAAGTAAAAGTTACTATTGATGAAAAATTGCTTACACAAATTGCAACAGAAACTGGTGGGCAATATTTTAGAGCTACGGATAACAATTCTTTACAAAATATATACAGCCAAATTGATGCTTTAGAAAAATCTAAAACAGAAACCACTATTACTATAAAATACACACCCAAATTTTTACCTTTTATTATAGCAGCACTATTTTTTATTTTGTTAGAAGTAGTACTTAGATTTACAGTACTTAAAAAATTTCCATAAAGAGGCCATGAAAAAATCTACTATAGGTATTGTATTATTAATTGTAGGCATTATTATTAATGCCTTTGGTACTATGCAAAAAATTACGCATGCCCCAGGTGCAGATGGCTGGAGAACAACAGGTACCATTGTTTCGGTAGTAGGGTTGCTTGTCTATTGTATTGCACTTTTTGCTAAAACCAAAAATTAAGTTTCAAATAATTTTGAAAATTCAATAAGTTTACTATCTTTGTGGTGTAAATTATTTACCATGACATTAGCCGAAGCAAAAGCACAGTTTATTAGTAGTTGGGGAGCCTTTGGCACACATTGGGGTATTAATAGAACCATGGCACAAATACATGCTTTATTATTAGTAAGCCCAAGCCCTATTACACAAGATGAAATAATGGAGCAACTTAATATAAGCCGTGGTAATGTAAATATGAATACCAGAGAATTAATTGATTGGGGCTTGGTAGATAGAGTATTGTTACCTGGTGAACGTAAAGAATTTTTTGTAGCCGAAAAAGATATATGGAAAGTAAGCACTCAAATTGTAAAAGAGCGAAAGAAAAGAGAGCTTGATCCAATGCTTAAATTATTATCGCAGTTGGAAAAGGTAGAAGGCGATAAAAAAGACCCAGCAAATAAGCAGTTTGTAGATACCATACAAGGGATAAAAAAATTTGGAAATCAAGCAGATAAAATGCTTGATGTAATGATAAAGGCAGAAGAAAATTGGATAGCCAATACGCTACTCAAGTTCTTTAAATAAGTAACACAAATTAAGCTAGATATTTCTGGCTTTTATTTGATAAAATACTTTCAAAATTTATTGAAAATTCAAAATATACGTTTATGAGAAAGTTTAAGATTTTTGATGTGTGGGTTAATGTGGGGTTGATTTTTGCAGCTTTTATTTTTGCTATAATCTCTCAAAAACAAAATTTTATAATAGGCTATTTTGTAGTAGGAGCTTGGCAAATAATAAGTATGCTAGTGCATGTAGATAATGATTGGTTTAGAGAGAAAGGAAGTACTAGAAGGTTGTACCATAATATTGTTTTAATAATCATAATTATCTCCGTACTAAGCATATTTTCTAAGTTATTATTTGCAGTGTTAATTCTCTTATTATTTGTATCTCCCTTCATGGCAATCTTCTACACCATCCTTTGCTACAGAGAAACCTACATCAAAATGAAACATCCTTTAGATGATTTAAAATAATACAATTATGAAACCTTCTAACAAAATAATAATTTATGATGATGCTTGCCCAATGTGTGCAGCATATACTAATGCGTTTGTAAAATGTGGATTTATAAAAAAAGAAAATAGAAAAAATTTTACAACTATTACTCCACAACTTTTAGCCATTATTGATACTGAAAAAAGTAAAAACGAAATACCTGTAATTGATACTATTACAAATGAAGTGTATTATGGAATTGATGGATTACTTGAAATCTTAAACACTAAAATTCCTTTTATAAAAAGTATAGGAAATATTAAGCTCATAAAATGGTTTTTACTTAAGCTTTATAAATTTATTTCATTTAATCGCAGAGTAATTGTGGCTACTGAGCCTGCTACTTGCAATTTTAATTGTGGCCCACCAATAAATATTAAGTATAGGCTTTTTTTTGCTTTTGTATTTCTGCTGTTTAATACAATAATGTTATTTCCATTACATACTTGGGTAATTAAAAATAGTATTTTTAACAGCACAACAGTGTTTCAATTACAAGTTGCACATTTTATGCTAGTGGTATCAAATATTTTAGTAGCCCTTAGTATTAATAAAAAAGATGCAATAGAATATATTGGGCAAGTAAATATGCTAGCTACATTGGTTATACTTTTATTTTTGCCACTACTAATTATTAACAAAATGGGTTGTCAACCTTCATTGCTTTTTAATAATTTGTATATGCTAGGCTTAACTTTTTTTATAATTAAGGAATACATTAGGAGAATGAAATTTGCTCATATTTTGCATAATTATAAATGGGTACCTATTGTAAACATCTTATCTATTTTCACTTTTATTGCCTACTTAATTAGTTAACTTTGCAGCTATGGATAATCAACCTACTATATTATTTGATGGTGTTTGTAACTTTTGTAATAGTGCTGTAAACTTTGTTATTAAAAGAGATAAAAAAGGGGTAATAAAATTTGCACCCTTACAAAGTAATGCTGGGTTACAATTATTACAGCAATATAATTTACCTACTAATGATATGAAGTCCTTTGTTTTTATTGATGGAGGCGTTGCCTATACACAATCTACTGCAGCCATTAAAGTTTGTAAATATTTAAATGGAGCATGGTCGCTTTGTAAAATATTTATAATAGTGCCTAAGTTTATAAGAGATGGTTTATACAATTGGGTAGCAAAAAACAGGTACAAGTGGTTTGGGCAAAAAGAAACTTGTATGATACCTACACCCGAAGTAAAAGCAAGATTTTTAATGTAACAATATGAGTAAAAAAACATTAGTAATAGGAGCTTCAACAAATACAGAACGCTATAGTTATTTAGCCATCAATAAGTTATTATTATACAAGCATGAAGTAGTAGCAATTGGATTAAAACAAGGAAAAATACAAAGCGTTGCTATAGAAACTGAATTAATTCCTTTTGAAAATATTGATACCATTACACTCTACATAAATCCTACTCACCAAAAAAAATTTTACGAATATATATTAGCCTTAAAACCCAAAAGAGTAATTTTTAATCCTGGAACAGAAAATGAAGCATTTAATACCATTTTACAACAAAATGGTATTATTACTAATAATGCTTGTACACTAGTTATGCTTTCTACGTACTCATATTAATAGTAATGTTTCTATGCCTAATCGTAGTATTACTATTTTTTGATTAGTATTCAAAAATTATTTTTGGTTTAAATAATAATTGGCAAAAAGCTGCGTTTAGTTCATAGGCAGATTGCTGCAGATTAACCAATATCACAAACCAAATTCAAGAAAAATGAAAAACTTCTCTGTTTTTTTAATTACAGTAGTGTGTACTGTGTTATCTATCAACTCTTTTGCTCAAACAGGTACTAAGCCTAAATTGTTTTCAAATTTCCCTAATCGTATAGAATGTAATGAGGTCGAGCTAGCTAACGCATTTTCAACCAATGTTGGACAAACGGTAGATTTCTCTCTTTTATCAAATTTAAGCGGAAATGTAACAGCTAATATTTTACGCTATTCAAATCTTCAATCGGTTTTCATAAAATCAACTCAATTTGATAATGCAATTTTTAGTTTAACAAAAGCAACTAATCCGGATGGTACTATTGAGTACAGTGGAAGAATAATAAATCAAAATTATTTTGATGGATATGAGCTAAAGAAAAACGAAAACGGCACATATTCTTTAATCAAAATTGAAACAGATCAAACCTTACATCTTTGTAGTCAATAATAAATAAAAAAAATTACCCAATATCTTTAAAACCACTTGAAATGAAAAAGTATTACTTAACAATTATAGCTTTTATGCTGTTGCTAACAGGAGCAGCACAAAGTATTCCAAAGCTTAACAGCTTTCCTACATCTACAGCTACTATATTTTTAGATTTTGATGGACATGTAACCGTGGGTACCCCATGGCAAGGTGGAAGTGCTATTGTTAGTGCCGCTTGTACTTTAACACAAACACAAATAACAGATGTGTTTAACAGGGTCGCAGAAGATTTTAGACCTTTTAATGTTAACATTACAACAGACTCTACAGTGTATTTAGCTGCACCGCTTAATAGAAGAAATAGGGTAATCATTACACCATCAAGTGCATGGGCACCGGGTGTTGGGGGCTTGGCATATTTAAATTCTTTTTCAATGAATGATGATATACCATGCTTTGTTTTTACAGATAGACTAGGTCCCAATAACAGTAAAATGATAGCAGAGTGTTCTTCTCATGAATCAGGGCATACATTAGGTTTACAACATCAATCAACATACGATGCATCAAATTGTACTTATCCTGTGCAAGAGTATAATAGTGGTTTAGGGGCTGGACAAGTAGGGTGGTCGCCAATTATGGGTAACAGTTATTATAGAAATATGACTAATTGGAACAACGGTCAAATAAATACTGGATGTACAAATTATCAAGATAACTTATCTATAATTACTAGTTCTCAAAACGGTTTAGGTTATAGAACTGATGATTACAATGAAGCTATGAACGGCAGTACAACACAATTAAGTGGAAATAGTTTTTCAATAAATGGTATTATAACAACGCCTACCGATGTTGATGCATTCAAATTTACATTGGCGAATAACTCTAATATTATTTTAAATATAGTGCCATTTAATATTGGCTCAAATTATGTTGGAGCTAATTTAGATACAAAAGTAGAATTGTATAACTCTTCAGGTACGGTGATACGAACTTATAATCCTACAGATATTATGGCAGTAAATATAGACACCGTTTTAAGTGGTGGAACATATTATGTAAAGGTAGATGGTACAGGCAACATTAATGTAGGTGATTATGGTAGCCTTGGTGCTTATACAATTGGCGGTACCGTAAGTTCTTTGCCCATTCGTAGTGTAGTTTTATCTGGTAATACTGATAAAAGCAATCATAACTTAAGTTGGAAAATTGTTGCCGACGAAGCTATTAAAGAAGTGGTAATAGAATCTTCAAACAATGCAGTTAGCTTTAAACCTATTGCTAATTTAAATGCTTCAACAAATAAGTTTACATCTACACCATTTAGTAATGAAAATGTTTATTATAGATTAAAAGTAACTTCTGTAATTAATCAAACAGTTTACTCAAATACCATATCTCTAAAAAATTCAAATGATGCTATAAACCCTTTTGTAGTAAATACATTGGTTGAAAATGATGTAAAGGTTAATGCCACTCAAAATTATTTATATAAACTAGTTGATATAACAGGTAGAGTTGTTTTAACAGGAAACGGTATACAAGGTAATAATACAATAAATATAAATTCACAAGCAAAAGGAATGTATGTGCTACAATTGTTTGCTAACGATAAAAGTTACAGTAAGAAGATAATAAAGAACTAAGGTTGATTTCAAGTGTAAAAAAGGGGGTAACAGCAATGTTGCCCTTTTTTATTTTTATGTTAAGAGCCTAAACGTATTATAATTTATCCGTAACTTTAAAAAACCCATTTTTATGTTATGGAGAAAATTTAACGGCGATCCCATTCATCTTCCCATTAAAGATGCAGTAGAAGAGGCTATAAAAAGAGAAGCCGAAGTTGGTAACAAACTTAAAGTATGCATTGGTACCGATAGCCAAGTAAAATGCAGAGAAACAGAATTTGCCACAGTAATTGTTTTTTTAAGAGAAGGAAGAGGCGGCTTTATGTTTATTCACAACGAAAAAACAAAGCATCCCTATAGTATAAAAGAACGAATGTTGGTAGAAGTAGCAAAAAGCATAGAAATAGCTTACGAACTTTGTGAGTTATTTACCATTTATAATATTGATATGGAAGTGCATGCAGATATAAATACAAACCCACAATTTAAAAGCAACGAAGCATTACGAGAAGCAATGGGTTATATATTGGGTATGGGCTTTGCCTTTAAAGCTAAGCCAGAAGCCTTTGCTAGTAGCAGTTGTGCAAATAAGGTGGTGAATTAATAATTGAAAATTCAATAGCAGAAAATAATTTATTTTCTATTCTGCATTTGTCTCATCTATAAGCTCAAGTATTTTATCTCTACCCATTTTTTTTACAGCACTAGTTACAAAATGTTGAGGTAAAAACTGCCATGTTTTTTTTAAGGTTTCTAAAAATGATTTTACATTTTTACTTACTATGGCTTGTTTTTCTTTATCGCTTTTGGTAAACACTAAAGCAAAAGGCACTTCCCATTTTCCAAGTGCATGTATAAATTCTAAATCAATTTTTTGTGGGCTATGCCTAGCATCAATTAATACAAAAACTAAAGAAAGATTAGTTCTTTTCCGTAAATAATTTTCAATCATTTGCTCCCAACGGCGGCGACTACTTTGGCTTACTTTAGCAAAACCATAGCCTGGCAAATCTACCAAATACCAAGTGTCTTGCTTATCTGTTTTTGTAGTGGGAGAAGTTGAAAATATTTCAAAATGGTTAATTAGCTGAGTTTTACCTGGCGATGCAGATGTTTTAGCCAGTTTTTCCATACTGCACAGCATATTAATTAGCGACGATTTGCCTACGTTACTTCT
>JAGNRZ010000234.1 GCA_017988335.1 Ferruginibacter sp. | reverse complement strand
CTTTTTTCATTTCGGTAGTTGACATGGCATTATATTTTGCTTAAAGTTACAAATTTTTATATAACAAGCTATTTGTTACAATGATTTGAATCTAAAGCCACAGATGCCCAAAGATATGCCGTTGAAAGGATTGCGACGCAACGATGATGCCATGAAATTATTAGCTGGTATAAAAAATCTTATCTTATGTGTTCTTCCGAAGCTTTGGGTCAGCGTCATCTGTGTTCCATTTATTTTTACTTATTTTTGCACCCTTATGGCAAACGAAACAAACATTTTTGCGGCACTTATTGCACACTGTAAAGAATACGGTTATATTTTTCAATCGTCAGAAATTTATGATGGGTTAGCTGCTGTGTACGATTACGGACAAAATGGGGCTCAACTAAAAAAGAATATTAGAGATGAGTGGTGGAAAAGCATGACCCAAATGCATGACAACATAGTAGGTATTGATGCTGCTATTTTTATGCACCCTACCACGTGGAAAGCTAGTGGGCATGTTGATAATTTTAGTGACCCCATGATTGATAATAAAGACAGTAACAAACGTTACAGGGTTGATCATTTGATTGAGGGGTTTGCAGAGGAGTTAAAACGTAAATCTGATGAAATTCATATAAAGCTTGAAGAAAAAGCAGTCAATAATACTATTATTACAGATTCTGATCGTCAAATTGAACTTGATAAAGCATTGGTATTTTATAATAAAGGAGTATCTATTCTTGAAGAAATGGATAGGCTTTTAGCAGCAAATGATTTTCCTGGTTTAAAAAAATTGATTGAAGATAATAAAATGATTTGCAGTGTAAGCAAAACCTGTAACTGGACCGATGTTAGAGAGTTTAACCTAATGTTTAGCACACAAATTGGTGCTGTAGCTGAGGAAAGTGAAACTATTTATTTACGCCCCGAAACAGCACAAGGTATTTTTGTAAATTTTTTAAATGTGCAAAAAACTGGTCGTATGAAAATTCCATTTGGCATTGCACAAACTGGTAAAGCTTTTAGAAACGAAATCATAGCCAGGCAATTTATTTTTAGAATGAGAGAGTTTGAGCAAATGGAAATGCAGTTTTTTGTACGTCCTGGCACACAAAAGGAATGGTATAATTTTTGGAAAGAAGAAAGAAAAAGGTGGCATGAAAGCATGGGAATTCCTTCGGAAAAATTAAGATTTAAGCCACATCCAAAATTAGCTTTTTATGCAGATGCTGCATTAGATATTGAGTATGAATTCCCTTTTGGTTGGAAAGAATTAGAAGGCATACATAGTAGAACAAATCATGATTTAGGCAGCCATCAAGAGTATAGCAAAAAGAAAATACAATATTTTGACAACGATATTGATGAAGCTACTGGTAAAGCTTATGGCAATTACACTCCGTTTGTTGTAGAAACAAGTGTTGGTTTGGATAGATTGTTTTTAACCATTATGAGCCTAGCTTACGCCGAAGAAAAGTGGACTAAAGAAGATGGTACAGAAGATAACCGTGTGGTACTAAAAATACCTGCAAAAATTGCTCCTACAAAATTGGCTATTTTACCTTTAATTAAAAGAGATGGCTTACCCGAAATTGCCAAAGAATTAATGGATGAGTGCAAGCAAAGCTTCCATTGTTTTTACGAAGAAAAAGATGCTATTGGCCGCCGCTACCGCCGTATGGATGCTATTGGTACACCATTTTGTGTAACTATAGATCATCAAACAAAAGAAGATGGTACGGTTACTATACGCTACAGAGATACGATGACACAAGAGAGAGTTAAAATAAGTGAGGTGAAGGGGTTGGTGTTAGGGAAGATTGGGTAATTGAAATTGTTAAAGCATAATAATAATCAAACAATGAAACACAAAATATTAATATCCTTTTTTATTACTTTTTTATCATTAAATAGTAAAGCTCAACAAGTAATTAATGATGATGGTGATTCTATTCGATGTACTGGCAAGATTTGGACTAAATGTGAAAAATCAGCTACATTTTCTAACTCTGACTCTACTAATATTAAGCTCCTGAAAGATGCAGTAAAAAAAAGCGATGAAATTTTTTATGGTATCACTATTTTTGATATGATAGTTAACGCTAATGGTGAAACAAAAGAAGTAAATGTTATCGAAACCAATATGAATAACTTTAATAAACTAAAATCTTTATTTAAACAAATAAACTACAAGTTTAATGCAGCAATGCATAATAGACGAAAAGTATGTTTTTTTCAAAAAATTAAGATTTCAATTATAGATGATTTTTATGAAATCAAGTGCTTGAAATAATTAGTATTTTAGACTTTTTCTACCACCCAAACTTATTCACCACATCAATAACTTTCATACCATCGTTACTCTCCCATCTATAACGGGCAGTGTATTTTTTATTGTTTTTATCAGTGGGGTTTAAAGCTATTTGTACTAATACGTTAATTTCTTCACTACCATTTTTTAACAAAGCAAAATATTGTTGTGGCGGTTTTGTTTGTGGCACTTCGTTCATATCTTCATCATATAACCAAGTTTTAAAATTACCAGCTTTAGCTTCATCTAAAGTAACACCCAACATTTTTGCAGAGCGTAAATTGTAATATAAAGATTTAGGGAAATAGGTGCTATCTAAATAGGCTTCTATAGTATTAAACTGAATGCTGCCAGTAGCCGCTGCATTGTAACCCTTTGTACCACTTGCTGTGCTAGTGTATTCTGTTGTTAGCAAGCCATCTGGCTTAAACGAAATCACTACAGGAAATTCAAGCTTTAATTCATTTTTACTACGAGTATCAAAAAAAGTAATGTATTGATAAACGGTATCGTTTTCTTTTGCTTTTTGTGTATAGCCTAAAGTTGCAGTTAAATTTTTGAAACGCATTTTTTCAAAAGGCATTTGCTTGTCACCAAATATATTTGGCGAAAAACCCAGTGTATCTTTTTTTGCATTTAACAACAATACTTTTATACCCGGATAAAATTTACCAGCAGCATCTGCAACAAAACCTGTTGGCTCTATCAGTTTCACATCAAAATCAATATTATGTGGTACTGCATTACTTAAAAGTGTTTTATCATTTACCAACACTTCAATTTTTTTTGCCCATACTCCACCTCTAAAATATTTAATACCATTTAGCGGCAGTATGCCATTTTTTTGTGCTGTTACACTTATTGAAAAAATAATCAATGCAATTAAAGAGGTTAAAAAACGCCACATATTTATAAGTTTATACAGTAAAAATAACTTACAAAAAGCAGTCAAAACTACCCTACAGAGGGTATTTCTTAAGGTAGCAAGTCTTCGATTGCCTCAATGTATAGAGCTTCTACTTTTTTACGAGCCCATTCATGCTTACGCAAAAATTTTAGTGAAGAGTTAATGCTAGGATTATCGGTAAAGCAATTTATTTTAATCATTTCACCCAATTCCTTCCAGCCATATTTATTTACAAGACGTTCAAGAATTGTTTTGAGTGTTACGCCATGGAGAGGGTCGTTTGATTTTGTTGTACTCATATTAAAAAATAATCCCA
>JAGNRZ010000083.1 GCA_017988335.1 Ferruginibacter sp. | reverse complement strand
TGGTGCTTTTTTGCCTAAAACCTCCACCTTTACCCTAGTTAAGCCAGATGATACAAACCCTAACTGATGAGCTGCTGCCCTAGTTAAGTCCACTATCCGTTTCATTTTGGGGTGAAGCCTATCATTTGTTTTTACAGTTACACTTTTACCGTTTTTTAGGTTAGTAACTTTTATCCAAGTACCTAATGGAAGTATATTGCAAGCGGCGGTAAGCTTTTTTTGGCTAAATATTTCGCCACTAGCGGTTTTTCTACCGTCAAATTTATTTGAGTAATAACTAGCAGTGCCGTATAAAATTTTGGAAGACTTTAATGGCTTTTTTTGCTCTACATTAGCATCTTGGCTATACCCTTTTGTGGGCATAGCTGTAAATGCAACAATCAAAACTACAATCCAGCTACATATAAATATATTTATATTTTTTACCATATCTACAACATATTGGTTGGTTGTAAGATAAGGCTATTTATTTAGTAGCAAAATACTTTTCTCTTAAAACCTTATCTTCTCCATAAATATCATCGTAAAATTTAATTTTTCCATCTTTGCCTTCACAACTAAAATAGTAGATAAATACTGATATTTGGTTTTTTACATCCAATCGTTTTCTTTCTTTATTGGCTATATAGTTTCTTATGGAATCGGCATTATATCGTAGCGTATCTCCAGCTTTTAAATTCATACTATCGTTACGGGCAATGTAAAAAGCTAGTTTTTCCCACTCTTGCACTCTTACGCAACCATGGCTTAATGCCCTTGAACTATTTTTAAACAAATAACGTTGGTTGGTATCATGTAAATAAACAGCATAAGGGTTGTTAAAATTAAATTTAAATACACCTAAAGCATTATTATCGCCACTACCCTGCATTACTTTGTATGGAATACCTTTTGAGTATCTGGCCCAATTTACAGAGCTGCCGCTTATAGTTTCGCCTTTGCCATTTACCAACCGTAATCCTAATCGGCTTAAATAATTGGGGTTGTTTTTTAATTTAGGTAGATATTGTTTTACTATTATACTGTTGGGCACTGTCCAAGTAGGGTAAGTAATCATATCAGTTATTTTGCTGTTTAATAGTGGTGTTCTAGTTTCTGGCTTACCCACTATTACTTTGCTTTCTAAAGCTAAGGTATCATTATCCCAAACTTGCAAATAATAACCAGGTATGTTTACCCAAATAAATTTTTCGGGCATTTTATCAGGCATTTGTTTGTACCTATCAAGTGTTATGGCAATACGTTTAAAACGTTCGGCATCGCTAATATTAAGGGTTTTTACTAATGAGGTAGATACTTTTCCATCTGCCTTTAGGCCTTTGTTTTTTTGATATTTTTTTACAGCATTGGATAACTGAGTAGAGTCTGCCATTTTAATGTTAGCATCCATACAATTGCTTTCAGCCAATCGTTTTGTTATTGTTTTAATAAAATAAGAAGAGTCTTTTACATCACCTTTTTTATACGGATAAGTTACATAAGTGTATGTTCTTCTGTCCATACTATCTAAAAAGCGTTTGATGCCTTTTTTTAGCTCCCAATATCCCCTATGTTTAGGTTGTATTGAATTTAATGTAGCCGTTAAAGATTGCTTTTCTAGTACTTTTTTTAAAGTAGAAGTAAAAAAACTTTCTGCTAATACTGAATCCTTATTTAATGTTAAACTATCTGCCTGTAATCGTCCATGTTTTAAATCGTAAATAAGATGCATAAAGCCATCGGTAAGCATCATATCGGCCTTACTCCATAAAACAGCATCCATTCTTTTTAACGAATCGGTATCCAATGTTTTTTTTAGCGATTGCAAATTTTTATTATGGTACTCTTTGGGAAATAAGCCATGTAATTCTGCATTTTGTATAAGACTGAATACGCTATCTGCAAGGGGTTGCCATTTTTCTTTTTTGCTCCAAACGGGTTCAAAACTGGCGGTTTTATAAAAAGTATGAACAGCTTTTACCATTTGTAATTTTATGGTATCATCTACCTTGCCTGCATTATTTAAAGCAAAGTTTAATGCCTCTTCAATATTTGCTGAGGCCGCTTCATCCATGTCATTAGCGTTGGTTACAATTTGCTTTTGGGTAGATGGCTTATCTGCATTTGTATTGTTACAAGCCAATAAAAAAAGACATAATACTACTATTACAAAATGTGTGTACTGGGTATTTCGGTGATACATATATTAGGTTAAAAAATGGTATCTTGTTGTGGAAATGTTTTAGCAAAAATGCAATACAACATATCAATTTTATACAAGATAATAATTCGTTTGCAAAAGCTGCATATTGTGCTATTAGTTTTTTTATGCACACAATGTACAGCTTATGGGCAAGATACGGTATTAAATAAATATGGTTTATGGGTAATTAGTAAATGGGATGATTTACAAAAAACTGTGCAACACAATCCGAGCAAACAAATGGTAGATATTAAAAAGCATATTCCCAACCTTGTTTTAGATTTAAAATATGCTAGCAACGCTAATTTTATGAAAATCAAGTTTTATCCCTCTTTAAAAACTACATACTTACGAAAAGAGGCGGCAGATGCTTTAAAAAAAGTGCAAAAAGAATTAAATGAACAAGGTTTAGGTTTAAAAATTTTTGATGCATACCGCCCTTATAGCGTAACTGAAAAAATGTGGGCATCTGTAAAAGATGATAGGTATGCCGCCGACCCAAAAAAAGGTAGCGGACACAACCGTGGAGTGGCAATAGATTTAACAATTATTCTTTTAGAAACAAAAGAAGAATTAAATATGGGTACTGGTTTTGATAATTTTAGTGATACTGCCCATATTGATTTTTTTCCAATTTCTGACACAATCTATCATACAAGATTATGGCTAAAGAATGCTATGGAAAGAAACGGATTTAAAGCTTTGGATACGGAGTGGTGGCATTACTATTTACCTAATGCAAAAGAGTATGAACTACTGGATATCACATTCAATGAATTGAAAAGAAATAGAAAACTAAAAAAGAAAAAACAGTATTAATCAACTCCTAAAATTTTTAATTTATTTTTAGCCTCCATATAGCTTGGGTTTAGTTGTAACGTTTTTTGATAAAACTTTATGGCTTCTTCTTTTTTACCCAATGCTAAGTAAATATTACCAGTAACATAATGTACAAAATCTCTTTCTGCAAATTCTTTTACATTATTATCTGCAATAATTTTTGCTTCCTCATAACGTTTTAACTCATACAATTGCTCAGCAATAAAATTCATTGATATCCAATCTACATAATAATTAGCCGTATCCAATTTTAATTTTTGGTATGCTTCCATTGCTTTAACAACACCTTGTTCAGTAATTAGTTTTTCAATCTTTTTTTGAATGGGTTGCTTTAATTGAAAAGGCTTGTTGTACAATACTTTAATCAGGTTTTTAGTAATGCCAAAAAAATCGGTTGGTTTACTATTACAAAGAATAATAACACAACTATTTGTTTCTGGAATGCGTAGGAAGAAACTGATAAAACCCTCCATCATACCCAAATGATAATTAGCGGCAACACTATCCGTTGCCGTGTATTTAAAATTTTGGTTGTAAAACCCACAACCATATTTTACTGGTGCTATTCCGGGTGTAAGCATTTCCTTTGTTAGTTCTGCATTAAGCAAAGTATTATTTTGTAAGCTTAAATGAAATTTAAAAACATCTTCCACAGTAGAATACAAATCTCCAGCCCCCATTGTATTGGATTGATCTCTAAAATCGCCACTAGTAAAGCCACCAAAGGCATAATCGTACCCTTGAGCCCTTTTGGGTACAATTTGTGTATGATGATAACTTGCTGTGTTATTCATTTGTAGTTTATCAAAAATATCTTGCTTTATTAATTGAGCAAATGATTTGCCAGATACTCTTTCTAAAATATGGCCCAATGTAAAAAATCCCCAACTGCTGTAAAAATATTTACTACCCGGTTTAAAGAGTAATGGAGAATCGATATATAATTTTATATAGTCTTCTCTTTTAAAATCTAAACGGCTGTATTTTGGGAAGAAGTCTTTTATAATATCATAATTAGGCATTCCCGATGTGTTATTCATTAATTGCTTAATGGTAATTTTTGCGGCAGGCTTATTTTTAAATTCGGGGAGATAATCTTCAATCGTTTTATTAATATTTATAGCTCCTTTTTGAGCTTGTATAAGTGTGAGGTAACAGGTTATAGGTTTAGATATTGAGCCTATCATAAACTTGGTGTCAACAGTATTATTAATATTCCACTCTCTATTAGCTTTACCAAAAGCTCCTTTATAAACAACTTTTCCATTTTCTGCCACTAGTACGGCTCCATCAAACATATTATAGTTATGATAGGTTTGCATGGTGCTTTCAATTTTACTTTTTTTACTTTGAGCAAAATTGAAAATTGACACTAACAATAAATAGCTTAACAAAGCAAGTTTTTTGTAGCACATATTATTTAGTTTTAAAAGACTAAAGTACTCTTTTTATTTTTTGCTCCATCAACATTAAATCGGCTAATACAAAAGCTGTAACCGACTCTAACACAACTGGCACTCGTAAGGCAATACATAAATCATGGCGACCTTTTACTGAAAATTTTTCTATGGTATTAGTTTCCCAATTTAATGATTGCTGTTCTTTTGGTGTAGATGAGGTTGGTTTTACAGCAATTCTAAAAACCATTTCATTACCATTTGTTAACCCTCCAACAATGCCTCCTGCATTATTGGTTTTGGTTTGTCCGCTTTCATCAATTAATGCATCATTATGCTCACTACCAAACATTTTGGCGGCAGCAAAGCCAGCACCAAACTCAATGCCTTTCACAGCAGGTATTGCAAATACGGCATGTGCTAGTAAAGATTCTACCGAATTAAAAAAAGGCTCTCCTAATCCAATTGGCAATCCATCTACTTTACATTCAATAATTCCGCCAACAGTATCTTTTGCATCAATAGCTTTTTGTAACCCTTTTTCAATATCTGCTTCTCCTGCTATTTCAGTAATTGTAGCATTAATGTTTATGGAAGATAAAAGTTTTTTGGCAACAACACCTGCTGCCACTAAACAAACAGTAAGCCTTCCGCTAAAATGGCCGCTACCTCTAAAATCTTCATAGCCGCCAAATTTTTTATGGGCTACAAAATCGGCATGCCCTGGTCTTGGAATAGCTCTCTGCTTTTCGTAATCAGCACTTCTGATATTATTATTTTCAAACAAAATAGTTAATGGAGCTCCCGTTGTTTTTCCATTAAACACTCCAGTTTTCAATTGTGGAATATCATCTTCCTTACGAGGTGTAGTTCCTTTTGCTCCACCTTTGCGTCTTTCGATATCTACGCTAAAATCATCAACACATAAAGCCAAACCTGCTGGGCAGCCATCAATGATAACACCAACACATTCACCATGCGATTCGCCAATTATTGAAACTTTAAAAATGGTGCCAAAATTATTCATTGAAAATTATTTATAGTAAAGATACATTTGCTTGTAGCATTTTCAAATCTTCATAAAAACTAGGGTATGATTTATTTATTGCTTTAGCCTCCTCTATAACAGTTTCACCATTTGCAGCTAATGCGGCTACAGCACATGCCATAGCAATTCTATGATCATGATTAGAATGTACGGTTGCTCCTTTCACTCCTTCACCACCATAAACTATCATCAAATCATCTTGCAATTTTATTTCTACTCCCATTTTTGCAAACTCAGTTTGTAAGGTTAATGCCCTGTTACTTTCTTTATGCGTTAAACGGCTTACGCCTTCAATAACAGATGTTCCATTACAGTATGCTGCTAACGCAACTAATGGTGGAAACAAATCGGGGCATTCTGTAGCATTAAAGTGAAAAGGTTTGTAACTGCTAATTAAAGAAGCATTTAAAGAAATCTGTTTTTCTTCAACACTCATACTTACACCACAACTCATTAATGCTTGCAAAATAGCTTTATCAGCTTGTGTACTAAAAACGTCTAACCCTGTTACAACAACATTGCCTGCAATTGCACCTGCTACCAATAAAAAAGATGCACTGCTCCAATCGCTTTCTACAACATAGTTGATGGTTGTGGGTTGATGGTTGATAGTAGGGTGTATTATGAATTGCTCGTAATTTTTGTTTTCAACTATGTACCCAAAATGTTGCATTATGGTAAGCGTTAAATCAATGTATGGTTTACTCTTTAAGTTAGTAACGGTAATAGTTGTAGGTTTTGTAACTGACTTACCAAAAGCAAATAACAAGCCTGTTAAGAATTGTGAGCTTAGTGAGCCATCAATTGTAATATCAGCAGCTTGCAAAGGCCCTTTTATTGTTAACGGCAATTTTCCATTGTTAGATTGAATAGCAATATTTAATTGAGGAAGTATTTCATCAAAAAAATTCATAGGACGATTTAGCAAACTACCTGTTCCACTTATGGTTATTTGATGTGATGATAATGCCGCTATAGGTGTAAACATTCTAATACTTAAACCACTTTCGCCACAGTTTATACCCCCATCCCCTAAAGGGGTGAAATTATCATTACCCTGAACACTAATACAACCTTCGCTTTGTGATAAAATTATTGCTCCTAATTTTTGAATAATATCCAATGCGGCTAAATCATCATTGCTTTTTCCTGGGTTTGAGATTATTGTTTGCCCGTTATGCAATAAAGCTGCAGCACAAGCTCTTTGCATACTGCTTTTACTTGCAGGTGCATGTATAGTTCCTTTTATGGATGATGGTTGTATAGTAACGTTCATTTATAAAATTTGATTCACTAAGTCTTCAACCTGTAATAAGGATATGGGTTTAATAACTGCTTCGCCAATTTTATTTAGTAAAATGAAATTGATAGTGTCCCCATCTCTTTTTTTATCCTTAGTTAAAACAGCAAAAACATTGTGTTTATCAAATTCAAAATGAGTTGGCAATTGAAATTTTAATAATAAATCTATCATGCGTTGTTTATCATCACTATAAAAATTATTTATTTCTTCAGATATTTTTGCAGCTATCGTCATACCAATACTTACTGCATGGCCATGCGGCAATTGGTATAAATTTTCGATAGCATGCCCGAATGTGTGCCCAAAGTTCAATAATTTTCTATCACCTTGTTCAAATTCATCATTAACCACAACATTGGTTTTAATGGTCACATTTTTTTGTATTAAAGAAGCCAATAAATCTTTATTGGTTTTGTAGTTTTCTATACCTCTATTTTCAAGTTCAACAAACAATTCAGCATCCTTTATACAAGCATGCTTTATAATTTCGGCAAAGCCATTAACCCATTGCTCGTTAGGCAGGGTTTCTAAAAAAGAAAAATCGTACAATAAAAATTTAGGCTGATTAATTGTACCTACCATATTTTTATACAGGCCAACATCTATTCCATTTTTACCGCCAATTGCGGCATCCACCATAGCCAATATAGTTGTGGGTACAAATGCAAATTCAACACCTCTCATATACACACTTGCTACATAACCAGTAATATCTGTTACAACACCTCCACCAACACCAACTAATGTTGTTTTCCTATCAGCTCCTAAATCAATTAATTGTTTAATTATTTTATCAATGGTTTGTTGTTGCTTAAATGCTTCGCCGGCTTCAATTACAATAGTTTTAAATTTTTCAAACTTTAATGAATAAAGTGCAAAAACATTGGCATCAGTAATTAAAATAGTATTATCATTTTTTACATCGGCAAATGATATATCAAAATAATAATCAACAGTTTTATTTGAAAATTTATTTTCTATTTTAATCATAAAATTATTTTAAAAATCATACCTAATCATCACCATCATAAAAATCAGCGTTCTTACCTAACTATTCATTACTTTATTTTGATGATTAATACTTTCTAAATGTATAGCATTAAAATATTTAGTTATAAACTCTTTACTCAATCCTAGTTTATCAGCTTTTGCAAAAGCTTTTCCTAAAATTTCGTTCCACCTTTTTGTTTGTAAAATAGTAATATTATTTTGCTTTTTGTACTCACCAATTTTATCAGCTATTTTCATTCGTTGCCCTATAATGGTCATTAACTCATCATCTAACTGATTTATTTGCTCTCTTAGTGTAGCCAATGCTGTTACAAATGTAGCTTCATCTGTATTTTCATTACGCCATATTAAACTATCTATCATTTGCGATAAAACAGATGGGGTAATTTGCTGTTTAGCATCACTCCAAGCATTATCTGGGTCTATATGGCTTTCAATCATTAACCCATCAAAGCCTAAGTCAATACTTTTTTGTGCAATATCTTTTAACATGTGCCTATTGCCGCAAATATGCGATGGATCGCAAATTAACGGCATGCCTGCAAATCGTCTTTTCATTTCAATTGGCAAATGCCACATGGGAGCATTACGATATTCTGTATTACCATAACTACTAAAACCTCTATGAATCATACCCACATTTGTAACACCTACTTTTTGTAAACGTTCAATACCGCCAGTCCACAATTCTAAATCGGGGTTAATGGGGTTTTTAATTAATACAGGAATATCTACACCACGTAATACATCTGCAACTTCTTGTACACTAAAAGGATTTACTGTTGTTCTTGCACCAATCCAAAGTATATCTACATCAAATTGCAAAGCGTCTTCTACATGCTTTGCTGTTGCTACTTCTATAGTTGTAGGTAAGCCAGTAGCTTTTTTTGCTGCTGCTAACCAAGGCAATGCTTTTGTGCCAATACCTTCAAACATACCAGGTTTAGTACGTGGTTTCCAAATACCAGCTCTCAATACATCAATCTTAGCTGTTGAAGCTAGTTGTGTAGCGGTTTCTAGCAATTGCTCTTCTGTTTCGGCACTACATGGACCGCTAATAATTAATGGGCGTTTGTTCCATTTTTTAAAAATATCCTCTTTCATTTTATATCTTTTACATTCGAACAAAATCATTAAGATTTCGTCCAAATTTGTCTTGTTATTTCAAACTTTATTTCTCCTTTTCCATAATTGCCTACGGCTACCCAACCTTGCATTTTATAAAATTGTTCTGCCCTGCTATTTGGCGCTGTACTAAGCCAACACATTTGTTTGCCTTGTGCAAAATACCAATCCATCATTAATTTATGAAGTGCTTTACCTATGCCTCTTTTATCAAAGTTAGGATGTACAAACAAAGCCCAAATATTATCTTCTACTAAATCGCAAATGGCAAAGCCTACAATAGTGTTTTCAACATTGCAAATCCAACCTTTGCCTCTGGTAGTTATGTAATCAATATAATCTATATCTTTCACCAAATCAGGATTACTCAATACATTTTCTTTAACTGCATTTCTTACAATTTGCATTTGTGGAATGTCTTTTATTGTAGCCTCTATAAAAATCATATAAATATTCATTTAATTGTAAATGGTTTAAAACAAAAAAATATCCTCTTTATATGACTAAAGAGGATATTAACGATTGCTTGCCTTTAAAAATTCTTATATATAATCGGCTTTAAAGAAAAACAAGCAATATAGCCGATACTAATTACTTCTTAACTGTATCCTTTGCTGGAGTTGTTGTAGCTGGAGCTGCAACTGTATCTTTCTTTACAGTATCTTGAGTAGGAGCTACTGGATTTTCTACTACTGGTGAATCTTTCTTTACTTCTTCTTGCTTCTTTTCACCTTCGTTGTTACATGCTACTAAAGCTACAGTTACTACTGCTAATGCTAAAAATACTTTTTTCATTTTGTTTTGTTTAAATTTTAAAATTATAATTTCATATATATACAGCAACTAGAAAAAGGTAACCCATTTTTTTAAAAAATATTTTTTTCGTTGCTTTGGGTTACAAATCATTACTTACAGTATTAATAAAACAACTGGGTGAATACATTAGAACAAGAAAATGAACTAGTAAGAGGACTGGCTATTAATGATAAATGGGCTGTAGAGTCTATTTATAAAGATAACTACCCTGTAATTCAAGGCTTTATATTAAATAACAATGGCTCTGTTGACGAGGCAAGAGATGTTTTTCAAGAAGCGATGATTGTATTATATGAAAAAGCAACATCGGGTACTTTTGAGCTTACTTGCCAGTTAAGAACATATATTTTCTCCATTTGCCGCCGTCTTTGGCTAAAAAGATTGCAACAAATGAATAAATATACCCATCATGCAGATGGAATTGCAGAAACAGTAGCTGTAGAGGAAGATATTGAAACCCATGAAAAGCGTAATGCCGATTTTACTTTAATGGAAAATGCCATGGGTAAAATTGGAGAACCTTGTAAAAGCTTGTTAGAAGCCTACTATATCCAAAAAAAGCAAATGCAAGAAATTGCCACCACCTTTGGATATACAAATGCAGATAATGCTAAAACACAGAAATACAAGTGTTTAATGAGGTTAAAGAAATTATTTTTTGCACAATACAAAAACGGACAGTGATATGGATGATATTTTATTATTAGATGCAATAGAAAGATACAAAAATGGAGAGATGAGTGCTCAAGAAAAAACATTTTTTGAAGAGCTACGTAAAAACAATCCAGAAATTGATCAACTAGCAGTTGAGCATAGTTTTTTTATTGCCGAGGTTGAAAAATATGGTGCCGAAAAAATCTTTAAACATACTTTGAATGAAGTAGAGGTTAAAATGATTGAAGAAGGCATTATTAGTAAGCCTACTTTGGTAGGTAAAGCTAAAGTGGTGCATTTATGGAATAAGTATAAAAGAGTAGCTACTTTGGCGGCTGGGATTGCTGGAATAGTATCGGTATTAACTGTGGCTTTATCTTCAATTTATACTGGTAATGATAAAAAACTTACCGACTTAAGTACAGAAGTAGAAAATATTAAAGCAGTAACAAATGGCTTAAAAGAAGGACAATCTGCTACTAATAAAGTACTTAACGAAGTAAAAACTAAAATTGACCCTAACGCCACATTTAAATCTGGTGGTACTGGTTTTTTAATTGATGCTAAAGGCTATATTATAACAAATGCCCACGTTTTAAAAGGTAAAACTATAATTGCAATTAATGCCAAAGGCGAAAAATTTGTTGCCACTGTTTGTACAAAAGATGTAGAAAGAGATATTGCTATTTTAAAAATTGAGGACAATGATTTTAAGCCATATTCAATGCTACCCTACAGTTTTAACAAAACGGTAAACCTTGCTGCTCCAATTTTTACTATGGGCTATCCTAAAGATGAAATTGTGTATGGCGAAGGCTATTTGAGTAGTGAGAGTGGTTATAGAAGCGATACATTATCTTATCAAATTGCAATTGCGGCAGACCATGGTAATAGCGGCAGCCCAGTTTTAAATAAGCAAGGAGATGTAATAGGTATTATAACTAAAAGTAATGGAGGATCTGTATTTGCAATTAAGTCGTTATACATTTACAATGCAGTAAATAGCTTAAAAAAAGATACTGCCTTTGCTGATATTAAGCTAAATACAAGCAATACTATAAAAAATTTAAATAGAGAATCTCAGGTAACAAAGGTTAATAATTGCGTATTCTTGATAAAGAGTTACGAGTAAAATATTCCCCTGAAAACTTAATAAAAAAGCGACAAGTTGATTGTCGCTTTTTTTGTTTATGAAATTAGTATAAAGTTAACCCCATAAATTAGCAGGGTATTCGCCATTGTCTATTAACTTATTTAAACTAGCTTTTACTGTTGGTGCATCTTCTTTATAAGTAACACCAAACCATTGAGCCGATGTAGGTATAACAGCTATTTTACCACTTTTATTCTCCATAAAATCCTCCGCTATTATTGGAATAAAAAATTCTGCCTTGGGGCTATTGGCATTTTTGGTTACAAAATGTTGAAATAACTTTTCGGTATCTGTAAATAATACTGGATGAAAACACCAAAAATTCATAGATACACTTGAGTTATAAGGTACATCAAATTTTTCGTCATTTTCTTCGTACACAATTCTATCATTTTCTTTATACAGTTTTGTTCTTTCTTTAATGCTTACTAAATTATTGTTGGCATCTACTTCACACACTCCCCTGCTTACAGTACCATGCTCACTTAATGTTTTAGCTAGTTGATAACCTATAATAGAATATGTTTTTTCATTACAATTATTTCTTAAAAAATCAGTGGCTTTTGCAAAACCATCTCTACCATAAAAATCATCGGCATTTATTACAGCAAAAGGCTCTTTTACAACATCTTTAGCACACAAAATTGCATGACCTGTTCCCCATGGCTTTTGTCTTGCAGCAGCAATAGTAGCATCTTCTACAAAAGAATCCATTTCTTGATACACATATTCTGTTGCAATTTTACCTTTTAGCTTAGGCTCAAATGTAGCTTTAAAACCCTCGGCAAAATCTTTACGAATAATAAACACTACTTTACCAAAACCAGCTTGTATAGCATCGTAAATACTATAATCCATTATGGTTTCACCATTGGGTCCAAATCCTTCTGTTTGTTTCATACTGCCATATCGGCTTGCCATTCCTGCGGCCAAAATTAAAAGTGTAGGTTGCATTTTATTTATCGTTAATTAAAATTATAAACTCATACCGATGAGAGTCATTAAATACTCAAGGTATTTTCTATCGGTATAATACTATCTAAGATGTAATCATAGTCCTAAAGACTATTTATCAAATCAAGATAGTATTATTTTTGCAGGGCAAATTTAGGCATAAATAAATATATGGTAATTGATACAGAAAATATTACAATTGATAAACTAGAAGACGATTTGTTTACACAAAAAGAAGTTTCTTTATCGGTATTGCGGTTAGATAAAATTCATTCCATAATTTCTGGCAATAAAATATTTAAACTATACTATTTTTTAGAAAAAGCCATACAAGAAAACAAAAATACCATACTAACATTTGGCGGAGCATACAGCAATCATTTAGCCGCAACAGCATATGCCTGTAAACAACAAAACTTACACAGCATAGGCTTTGAAAGGGGTGAAAAGCCAGAAACACTTTCACATACATTACAAGACTCCATAGCCAATAATATGCAGTTACATTTTGTTAGTAGAGAAGAATATGATAACCAAAATAAAGCTCATTATTTACAAACCTTGCAACAACAATATAGCAATGCAATTATTATTCCAGAAGGTGGATATGATAGTTTAGGAAGTAAAGGGGCTTCATTAATTGCAGATAGTATTAATGAT
>JAGNRZ010000233.1 GCA_017988335.1 Ferruginibacter sp. | reverse complement strand
ACAAAGCCCTGCCTATTTTGATTATATAAAAAATAAATTTACCAATGCTAAAGAAGATAACCTGCTAGCTAAAGTTACTGGAACAAACATTTTGAATGTAACTCCATTATTAAACGGTGGCGTAATGTATAGTAATGAAAACGGCAGCCATTTTTTTGAAAATGAGAAATTTAATCATTTTAAATATGCAAAAGATGGTGTAAATAGTGGTATTGTGATTGAGAAGCCTTCGGCTAGTGAATTTATTTGTACTGGTTTTAATAAAAGCGGATTTAATTTAACTCTTTTACATGTAAATGATAATAAACTAATAGATAGTGTTTCCATTTCCAAGTGGATAAAACCAGATTTTGGTATTTTATATAGAGTACATGAAAATAAATTTTATATATCCAACACACAAACAGGTAATTATTATATTTTTTCTAATTTTCAAATAAACCCTATACGTTTTAAAGTAGATACCATTAATATTAATGAACCCATTTTTTGGACAGGTTTTACGCCAACTTATTTTAATGTGCTTAGCAAAAATGGAACAATACATATATTTAATAAAAAAACATTGCAGCCCTTATTTAAATTAAGTGGTAATTATTCTCCAAAATCTTTACTTAACGATAGTAAACAAAATATTTGGGTAGGCACAGTGGATAAAGGGTTGTTGCTTTATAAAAAAAAGAACATCAGCACAATTGCCTCACCCGATAATTTTACTAATAACAGCTACCTAAGTATTGCCAAAAAGCCTAATGGAAGCCTATTTGCTGGCAACCTAAAAGGGCAAGTAATAGAAACCGATGGCAAATATTTTATTGCACATCAACTATATACAACAAATAAAACGGAGTGGCAGCGTAAATTAATTGTATCGCAAAACAAAGTATTTAGTTTTAGCGAGGGGGGCGATTTTATCAATTTTACAAAAAAGCTGGTAAAACAAGATGGATTTCAACTATCAACAAAAACAGCAACTATATTAAATGATAGCATAATTATAGCAGGTAATTATGGAGCATTGTATAAATTGAATACTACTAATGAAACAATTACTCCATTACCATCACTTAAAAAAAGAGTAACGGCATTAACAACAATGCAGAGTAATATTATTTACCATGGCAGTACCGATGGGTTGTATAGATACGATTACAATGCTAAAAAGGATAGTTCCTTAACTAATAACAACCCTTTGTTTGCACAACGAGTTACGGCACTAGGCAGTACACCCGATAATTATGTGTGGGTAGGTACACCCGATAATGGAATTTATGTATTACATAATGATAGTGTGATGTTTTCCTTTACAGCAAAAGATGGGCTAATAAGCAACAGTGTTAATTGTATTGCTAGTGGTAAACTTGGCGAAGTATGGATTGGCACTAATAGTGGTATTACTATACTTAAGTATGCAAAAAATATAGCCAATATAAAATATCAAAACCTAAGTATTAACGATGGCTTAAGCAGCAATATAGTAAATGATATGGTGTACAGTAACGATATTATGTATTGTGCTACTGGCAACGGTATATGTACTGTACCGGCGGCTATTCAATTAGCCCCTTTTGATATTGCCGTACAGTTAATTTCGGTTAATATAAATGGTGTAGATACTGCAATTGCTAGTACCTATCATTTAAAGCACAATCAAAATAATATAGCACTGCAATTTGCTGGTATTGAATTAGGGGGGCATTTTGCTTATTTTAAATACCGCATTAATAACGGTATTTGGCAGGTACTAAATGAGCATACATTAAACTTGCAGCTAAATAATGGTACACATACTTTAGAAATAGTAGCGGTTGATGTAAATGGTAACACTGGCACAAAACCATTACACTTAAGTTTTAAAATTGCAACGCCATTTTGGAAAGCACTTTGGTTTTGGATGGTTATATCACTATTAAGTGGCATATTTTTATTTAGAATGCTACGAAAAAGAGAGTTGGTAAAAAAGGAAAGAGAATTACAAGCACTACTCTACCAAAAAAAATTAACTGAACTTGAATTGCAGGCACTAAAGGCACAAATAAATCCTCATTTTATTTTTAATAGTCTTAACTCCATAAAACTGCTAAGCCATCAAGGCAAACATAGCGAAGCAGAAAATTACTTAGACAAATTTGCCAACCTATTACGTTCTGCCATGGAGCAATCGGCATTGCAGCAAATTACACTAAAGCAAGAAATAGATTTTATACATAATTATTTATCTCTGGAGCAATTGCGTTTTCCTAACAAATTAAGTTTTACTATCGAAACAGATAAAAATATAAACACCAATGAAGTGTTGATACCTTCCATGCTGCTACAACCTTATGTAGAAAATGCCGTAAAGCATGGCGTAGCCCTATTAAAAAACAACACTGGTTTGGTGCAAGTTAAGTTTTACAAAAAAAATAATAACTTAATTGCCGAAGTACAGGATAATGGAAATGGCATAAGTGTAAATTATGAAAATACAAAACGTAAAGGCATTGGCATGGAAAATACCAACCGCAGAAGTACCCTGTATAATATTGAAACCAAAATAGTAAATTTAAAACTAGAAAATAAAGACCAAAGTGGCACATTAATACAACTTATTATTCCCCATTAAAAAAATAATTGCCCATGATAAAAGCCTTATTAATAGATGATGAACCCAATAATACAACCTATGTAAATGAGTTATTAAAAACACATTTTACTTCAATACAGGTTTTAGCCATAAGTAACGATTCTAATGAAGGTTTGTTATTAATTGATGAACTACAACCTCAATTGGTTTTTTTAGATGTAGAAATGCCCGGGCTTACAGGTTTTGATATTCTTAAAAAATTGGAGCCTATAAACTTTGAAGTAATTTTTATAACTGCTTATAACCACTACGCAGTAGATGCATTTGAAAATAACGCCATTGGGTATTTAACCAAACCGCTGCAAGTTGAAAAATTTATAAAAGCTACCAACACGGCTATTAGTAAAATAGAAAAAGAAAATATTAACCAACATTTATTTAGTTTACTACAAAATAATGCTGCAAAAACTAGTAATAATAAAATTGCATTATCCACTCAAAATGGACTGCTCTTTATTTTACCAGAAGATATTTTGTATTGCCAAAGTAGCGGCAACTATACCAAGTTTTTTACAAAAGACGGTAAACATATTTTGGTAAGCCGCCAGTTGGGTGAGTTTGAAAAACTATTATCTGCCGAAGATTTCCACCGCATACACGACCAATACATAGTACGGCTGCAATACATAAAAGAATACATCCGTGGCCGTGGCGGCGAATTAATTATGGAAAATAACGACAGCCTCCCTGTATCTGCCAACCGTAAAGATGCTTTTTTGCAACGCTTTGAAAAATGGATGAAGAAGATGTGATTTAAGAATCAAAGTTTAAAGTTATGATGTCAGCCTTGTAAAAGTCACATAATTCGGTAACAAAATCAAAATTATTAAATTGATTTTGTTATGGCAATAAATGTAAAAGATATGACTGTGGAACGGAAGTATTTAGATACTTATCGTTTTATGA
>JAGNRZ010000082.1 GCA_017988335.1 Ferruginibacter sp. | reverse complement strand
GATAATATTGTTTTAAATGATATAATTGATGGTAATTTAAGTTTAATTGAAATGCTAAATACTCTTTTAAATTATTCTCAAATTACAAAAAATTTGCCGCCACCAACTTTGTTAAATACAAAGGATATTGTAGATAATGTAATTGAAAAAGTAGTAGCTGAAGAGAAGTGTAACGATATAGATATAATTAATAATATTAATTTATTTAATGTTACGGCACATGAAAATTTAATTGAAATTTTGTTTTACTACTTAATTAAGAGTATACTGCTTTATAGAAATGTAAATGATAAAACTTATATAAATATTTACGCTGAAATAGTTTCTGGAATTTCTATTTATAAAATAGCTTCAAATGATTTAATTGTATCTAATAATTTTATTAGTGATGCATTTAATTTATTTGAAAACGTTAATATAACAGAACATTATAATAGCAATTTAGTATTACTTGCTGCTTGCAAAAAAATTGTAACATTTTATAAAGGTAATATTGAAATTTACAAAGCTAAAACAAATGGCATAGAAATTGGTTTTACATTAAATTTTAAATAATTGAGAATTGCAATTTAATTAATTGAAAAAAAATATATTATATTATTTGCTTTTAGTATTTACCATTAGTTGTAATAATAACTATGATAAATTAGAAACATTAATTAATAATAAAGAGTTTACGGCGGCACAATCTATTATAGATAAAAATATTAGTGAAATTTTAAGAAAACCCAAATTAGATTCTCAAGCATTATACAATTACTATTTTTATAATGCTTATTCAACTTTTAAACAATATAATTATACTAAAAGTTTAGTTTTGGTGCAGCAATTAAAACCATTTAGTGCAAAATTCATTAATAAAAATCATGAGTTAAATATATTACAAATATTAGCTTTTTGCAATAAAAGATTACATTTTACAGATAGCACAAAGTATTATTTTAATTTATTAGTCAACTATGCCAAACAACATAATGATATGGGTCTTTATGCAAATAGCTTATTTCTATTAGCAAATACAATGGAGCATAATTCTAACCCATTAGAAATTGAATATTTTAATAAAGCATCCAATATATGTAATACAGGAAATTATCCTGAAGCTAATGGTAGGAGGTTTTTTACTTTTGCATTTTTCAGTTTAGGAAAATTGGATTATGACTCAACTATTTATTATTATAAAAAAGCAATTATTGAATTTAAAAAAGCAAACATTAATGATGAAGTTTCACGTTGCCAAAATAACATAGGAGAAGTTTATCGTTATCAAAAAAATTATAACGTTGCATTGCAATATTATATAGAGAGTTACGAAACAGCATTAAAAGATAAAAACCCTTTTAGACTATATGTTACTTGTGTAAATATTGCAGATATAAAATTATATTTAAATGACTATGCAGGTGCAAAAGAATTTTATCTAAAATCTATTGAATATGGTAAAGTTAATAACGACACCATTACACAAATTCTTGAAATAAATAGTTTAGGCATAATCGCAAATATTGATAAAAACTACGAACAAGCCATAAAGTACTATTTGCAATCAATAGAAATGGCCAACAAATTTAACTTAGCTAAAGAGTCTATTCCTAAAAGCTATGAAGATATTGCAAAACTAAGTATTAAACTTGGCAAAACTGCATTTGCAAAATCAATCTTAGATACATTAGTTAATTTAAATATAACTGTTGATGAGGATAATAGAAAAATTGAAATAGATAGTAGAGCTGCAATATTATATTGTCAAATTGGAGAGTTTAAAATTGCCGAAAAATTAATTTCTAACTCATATTATGATGCAATAAATAATAATAATCTTAAACAATTAAGAGATGCCGCTTATGTAAATTATTTAATAAATCAACATAAATCTAATTTTAAATTAGCACTTTTTTATTTACAAAAGTATGATGGCACTAATACTTTAATTTTAGAAAATGAAAAAAATATAGAGGTTGGGAAAAAGCAAATTTTAATTGAAAACAAAGAAGCTCAAGTAAACCAAGAAAATAAACTTCAAAAACTAAATAATAACTTAAATGATAAAACAAAAACAAGAAATTACTTTATTATATCTACAGTTATATTTTTATTATTTACAGCAATTACTTATTACTTATTTAAAAAATTTAATAAAAAAAGAACCGAACTAAAAATAAAAAATGAAATTATTTTAAAACTTAATGAAGAGTTAAGTGTAAATAATAAAAATCTTGAAAATCTTGCTGAACTTACAGCACAGGATATTATTGGTCCATTAAGAACCATAACCAATATATTAAAAATAATTTATAAAAAGTATGAAAATATATTACAAACCAATGATGCTAATGCTTATGCTGATATAATTAATGGAAATAATGAACTGGTAGAAATGCTAACTGGTATTTTAAATTTTTCCACGCTAACAAAAAATCTTTCAGAATCTAAAATTATTGACTTAAACTATATTGTTAATACTATTTTAGATAAAATACAACAGCAAACTGCTAAGGATGAGTTTGATGTAATTACAAAATTTAATCCAGAATTTATTGAAGGTCATAGTTTTTTGTATACACAGCTATTTTACAACTTGATAGCAAATGCAATAAAATATAAAAAGAAAAATACTAAGTTGCTTTTAACTATTGAAATGTATGCACAAAATAATTTTTATCATTTTAAAGTTGTCGATAATGGCATTGGTATTGCTAAACAATATCATGCAAGTATATTTGAATTGTTTAATAAAATTCATAACCAAAATGAATATTCAGGCTATGGCATAGGTTTATCTACTTGTAAAAAAATAGTTACCTTTTATAAAGGAAATATTTGGCTACAATCTGAAGAAAATGTAGGAACAACTATTAACTTTACAATATCTTATTAGCAACAAACATAATAATATATTATATTTTCAGCGTTAAGCTCTAGTAGTGAATGTATCTGTTATTTTTTTCTTAGCAACGCCTCTTACCAAGCCATGTGAGCAAGCCAAGGGCGTTGCGATGTATATAAAAGTTGTAAAATCTACGCAATGTCCCTTGTAGGAGACATTGCTAAAAAATCCTACGCCACCTTCAACATACTCATTTTGCTATTGCTAAATTTACGTTGTGCATATTCAAGGGTTACGTAAAATTCTTTTACTTTTTCGGTAGGTAATTCGTACATAGCATCGGTTAAAATACTTTCGCAAATGCTGCGTAAACCTCTGGCACCTAATTTATATTCTAAAGCCTTTTCTACCATAAAATCATAAACTGCAGATTCAAAGTTTAATACTATGCCTTCTATTTCAAATAAACGGGTAAATTGTTTTATTAATGAGTTTTTTGGCTCTGTTAAAATATTACGTAATGCTGTAGCGTCTAACGGATTTAAGTAAGTAACTACTGGTAATCTACCTAACAACTCTGGTATTAAACCAAAATGTTTTAAATCCACCGCATTAATAAATTGCAATAAATTATTGTGTTGATAATCTTGTAACTCTTTATTTACATTAAAACCAATGGCATTGGTATTTACTCTACGGGCAATAATTTTATCTACACCATCAAAAGCACCACCGCAAATAAATAAAATATTTTGAGTGTTTACTTTTACCATTTTTTGCTCAGGGTGTTTTCGGCCACCTTGTGGTGGCACTAATACTTCTGCTCCTTCTAACAATTTAAGTAAGCCTTGTTGCACACCTTCGCCACTTACATCTCTGGTAATAGATGGGTTATCGCTTTTACGGGCAATTTTATCAATTTCATCTATAAAAACTATTCCTTTTTCTGCTGCATTTACATCGTAGTTACAAGCCTGCAATAAACGGCTAAGCATACTCTCCACATCTTCACCTACATAACCAGCTTCGGTAAATACAGTAGCATCTACAATGGCAAAAGGCACATTTAACATACGGGCAATGCTTTTGGCTAAAAGTGTTTTACCAGTACCTGTTTCACCCACCATTATAATATTACTCTTTTCAATCTCTACATCGTTTTCAATTTTTTGATTTAACCTTTTGTAGTGATTATAAACCGCTACGGCTAATACCTTTTTTGCATCCTCTTGCCCAATTACATAATCATCCAAAAAACGTTTTATTTCAACTGGCTTTTTTACAGTTAGTTTATAGGTAGATGTATTTGCAGCAGGTGTTTCTTTATTTTCGGTAGATAATCCTAATTCTTGCTCAATAATATCCACAGCATGCTCTGCACAGCTTTCGCAAATATGTCCATCTTGCCCTGCAATTAATATTTTAACCTCATCTCTGCTTCTGCCGCAAAATGAACAATGTAATTTTTGATGTTTAGCCATTCTTGTAATTATTGCTGCAAAGTTATGCAGTTGTACTGTTTTAAGACAAGTTTTTTAAGGATAACGATGCTTTTGGGCAAATATGATAAAAGAAATAGTTTTTGACTATAAATAATTAATAAACTGGAAGTTAGGAGTTAATAAAGATTCTTTTTAATTAAGGTTTTACTTTTTTGCTTCTCCAAAAAAGGCAACCGAAATAAGTAGGTTGCGAAAAAAAAGGAGACCCGAAATCGATTACACCCCGATTTCGGGAAGAAGCCCTGATTTAACTTTTGTACTACTGTAAACTGAACAGATGTAATTCTATTCATCGCACTAGCAAGCAGTCTTTATAATAAACATCAAAGAGAAGTGCTTACTTTTTTAGACTTATGTATTTTATTTTAAAGTTATTGTGATTATTAAATCTTATCCAACACTCCATCTACAATACCATACGCTACACTTTCCTTAGCATCCATCCAATAATCTCTATCAAAATCTTTCATAACTTTTTCTACTGTTTGTCCGCAATTTTTTGCTAGCAACTCTGCACCCATTAATTTTGTTTTGCGTATTTGCTCTGCCATAATTTCAAGGTCGGCACTAGTGCCACGGCCACCACCACTTGGTTGATGTATCATTACTTCGCCATTTGGAAAAATAAAACGCTTGCCTTTAGCACCGCCGCTTAATAAAATACTACCCATACTAGCTGCCATACCCATACACACTGTACTTACAGGACTGCTTATCATTTGCATAGTATCGTAAATAACCATACCGCTGGTAACTACACCTCCTGGGCTATTGATGTAAAAAGTAATTTCTTTGCCTGGGTCAATGGCTTCTAAATACATAAGGCGATTGGTAATATCTTTTGCACTTTTATCATCTACCACACCCCATAAAAATACTTTACGTTGTTCAATAAATTTTTTATCAAACTGCCAACTGCTCATCATTTTCTCCATCGGATTTTCGGGTGAATCTTTTGGCGTTTCTTCTTCGTCGTCTAATCGAATGTTTTTATAATTGATATTCATTTAAAATTGGTTTAGATGTTTAGTGGTTTAGTGTTTAGTTACTCACCATTCACTTATCACCACTCACTGTTTTAGTCTTTTTTTAATTTACGTGGGTTGATGGTTAACACTTCATCTACCATACCATATTCTTTTGCTTCTGTGCTTGTCATCCAATTATCTCTATCACAATCTTGTGCAACTTTTTCTACCGGCTGGCCAGTATGAAAAGAAATTATTTCGTACAACTCTTTCTTTACTTTTTTTACTTCGTTTACTGTAATTTCTATATCACTTGCTTGTCCGCCTGCACCAGCACTGGGCTGATGCATCATAATACGGCTATGCTTAAGTGCAGTACGTTTGCCTTTTGCACCTGCACATAATAATACTTGCCCCATACTTGCCGCCATACCTGTGCAAATAGTAGAAATATCTGGCGTTATAAATTGCATGGTATCATACATACCTAAACCTGCATATACGCTACCTCCAGGGCTGTTAATGTACATCTGAATATCTCTTGTTCTATCTGTACTTTCTAAAAAAAGTAATTGAGCTGTTACAATATTGGCTACCTCATCGCTAATAGGATAACCTAAAAAAATTATTCTATCCATCATTAAACGACTGTACACATCCATTACAGCTACATTCATTGGTCGTTCTTCAATAATATTTGGGGTAAGATTAGTTACATTATAACCCCCTCCGCCCCCTAAAGGGTGAACTGAGTCTGCTATCATTTTAGTACTTTTCTTTTTATAATCATTTAAAAGATTACTGCTAATTCCTTTGTGCTTTACAGCATATTTTTCAAACTCTTTTCCAAAATCCATTCTTAATAATTTAATTTTTACAAATATACTTGAATAAGTTTTATGCTTTTTAATCTCTATCCGATGTTCTTGTCAAATAAATTAATATATATTGAACAAGCATTGCTATGGATGCCAATGCAGAAACTACATACGTTAAAGCCGCCCATTTTAAGGCATCTTTTGCACCTTCATGTTCTTGATTGGTGGTAATATTGGCAGTATTTAACCATTTTAAAGCTCTGTTAGTGGCATCAAATTCTACTGGCAACGTAATTACAGAAAATAAAGTACTGGTTGCAAATAAAATTATACCAATAAGTAAAATGGTAGGATTACCACCGCCAAAACCCATCATACCCAAACCAGCAATTATTACCCATTGCGATAATGTACTGCCTATTTGTACTACGGGTACTAATCTGCTCCTTAATTGAAGCATACTATATGCTGTGGCATGTTGTACAGCATGACCACATTCATGAGCCGCAACTGCTGCAGCGGCAACAGTTTGTCCATTATATACATCTGGGCTTAGGTTTACCGTTTTATTTGTTGGATTATAGTGGTCGCTTAAAAAACCAGCTACAGATACTACTTGCACATCATATATGCCATTATCTTTTAGCATTTTTTCTGCTATTTCTTTGCCACTCATACCGCTTGATGTAGGCACTTTACTATACTGAGCAAATTTGCTTTTAAGCCTAAATTGTACCAACATACCAATTCCCATAAAAATGAAGGAAACTAACATAATACCGGGTGTCATAATTATAAATTTTTAATAAAAGTAAACAAAAAGTATTCCTTATTATAAGACTGACATTTTAGCAAAAAAGATGCCCCCAAATATTTGGGGGCATCTTTTTTTTAAATTCAGTATTTTTTATCTAATTACTTCCACTTGTTTATTAACAACCTCGTTAGAAGTTACAATACGTAATATATACTTACCTGCCGCCAATTTACTTACGCTAATTGTTTCAGTTTGGCTTAATGCACTAATGTTTTGTTGATGTACCAATCTTCCATCTATACTTAAAACACTTATAGTTGCTGATTGATTTATCATAGCATTAGTAACGGTAATATTTACATTAGTAATGGCTGGTATAGGATATACTTTTACGCTTCCGCCTATTAAACCAAAGTTTACTTTGCGTATTTCGCTATAACTTACCTTACCATCTCTATCTATAACTTTTAATCGGTAATAGTTAAAGCCTTGCTTTGGTGTTGTATGTAATAAATTGTAACTACGACTTCCTGTGGCTGTTTTACTTCCTATACTTACAAAGTTTACGCCATTGCTACTGTATTCAACTTCGTAGTTTGATACATTTGTTTCTGTATTAACTACCCAATTTAATACCACAGTATTATTTTGTGGTTGAGCCGTAAAGCTTACTAGTTGTATTGGTAAGATATTTTGTAATGGCCAGTTAATTATACCTGCATCAATATTAGGGAAGTTGTTACCTGGTACAATACTAAATGTTCCTGTTCTTCCTGCATTTGCACCACTAGCTGTTACATCGCTATCAGTATCACTTTCTGTACCGCTATCTAATGCTTGAGTACCGTTAGCTCCTATGTTTTGTGTTGTCCATGCAGGGTTAGTGCCTGGTGATCCACTTACATCAAAACCTGGTAGGTTAGAGGTAAAGATAACATAGTAATCTGTGCCTGTTGGTACATTAGTGATTTGCCAGTTGCCATTACCATCAGTAACCGCACTTCCTATGGGTTGATTGCTTGAGTTGTACAAGGTGACTAATACACCTGCTATACCTGGCTCATTTGCATCTTGAATACCATCAGTATTAATATCTGCCCATACTTTGTTACCAATTGTAGCTGGTAAATTTACTCGGATACCGGCGTCCACTGTTAAGTCTACTTCATTAGCACTTAAGTTTATTATGCCTGTTCTTCCAGTTGATGGACTCACATCACTATCACCTCCTACTCCATTACTATTAACGCCATCTCCATCTGGGCCTGTTGTATTATCTTGTGTAGTAAACTCCATACCTGTTGGTAAAGTGGTAAAGCCTACTTGATAGTTACCTGGTGTTAAATTAGGGAAGAAGTATTTACCATCAGCACCTGTAATAGCTGTTGCTACTGGTGTGGTGGCTTCGGATCCACTAATAGTACCATTGCCATCGGCATCAAAATATAAACTAACGGTTACGCCTGCTACTGGTGTTTCACCTGCATCTTGTATGCCATCTCTATTTAAATCATCCCATACATAATTACCTAACGCTGCCCTTGGGCTTACTAAGCCTGCATCTAAACTTCTATCATCAGGGTTGCCAGCGCCAAGTGTTACAGTACTGGTACGACCACTTATTCTGTCTGGGTCACTTCCGCCTGCGGTTGTATTAGTTCCTTCTTTTACGGTTACATCGTAACCTGTAGGATAATTACTAAAGCCAACACTATAATCTCCTGCAGCTAAACCTACAAATAAATAATCGCCATTATCATCGGTAGTAGTAGTGGCTATTGCAACACCTGCACTGTTATATAAGGTTACCATTACACCTGGTACTCTTGCTGGGTTACCAGTTTGTAAACCATCGCTATCTGTATCAAACCATGCTGTACCACCTAAGGTATAGGTATTGGCTGGTGGCACTAGTCCTAAATCTACTGTTAAATTATCTTCGCCTTGTGCTAGGCTATAAACAGCTGTTCTACTAGCTCCAGCTGGTGCACCTCCTGTGCCTATTGCTCCTCCATCGCTATCTGCAGCATCATTAGCTCCTGCATTAGTAGCAGATAAAGTAAAGCCTACTGGTAAATTGCTAAATTGTACAGCATAATTACCTGCTGGTAAACCATCAAATATATATTCGCCTAAGGCATTTGTTGTTGTTGTTTTGCTTGGTCCATCATCTCCGTTGCCTACAATTCCATCTGCACCAGCATCCAATAGGGTAACAGTTACTCCGGCTACACCTAATTCACCTGCATCTTGTATGCCATTATTATCTAAATCATACCATACTCTATCGCCTAAACTTCCTAATCCACTGTTATTACCTTGACGGATACCTGCATCTACTGTAGTATTGGTAGTACCGCCTACTACTGTTACTAAGGCTGTTCTGCCTGTAGCTGGATTTGCATCACTATCGGTAGCATCGTTACCTCCTTTATCTTGCCCAGTAAATCCAAAGCCTGCTGGTAAGTTACTAAAGCCTACACTATAGTCGCCTGGGGTTAAATTAGGGAATAAATAATTTCCATTTATATCGGTTGTTGTAGTGGCTACTGCTACACCTAAACTATTGTATAGCGTTACGGTTATTCCTGCTACACCAGGCTCATTTGCATCTTGTACTCCATCGCCATCTAAATCGTTCCACACTTTATCGCCTAAGGCACCTACATTGGCGGCTGGTTGTGTACTATAGTATCCTGCATCCACACTCATGTTCTTTTCTCCTGCTACTAAAGTATATACTCCTGTTACTCCAGTCGTTACATTTGCATCACTATTTGTTGCATCAGGAATGGTGCCACTTGTGCTGTTTGCTGTTGTACGTTGTAAACCTGCTACAGCTCCAAAACCTACACGGTAATCACCTGGCAATAAATCAGGGAAGATATAATTACCAAATGCATCGGTTACAGTTGTTGCTAATACAGTAACTCCATCGGCTGCTAATAACTGTACCGTTACGCCTGCAATACCTGGTTCTCCTGCATCTTGTACTCCATCTCTATCATTATCATACCATACTCTATCGCCTAAACTTGCTCTTGAAGTGAGCTGTGGTATTAAACCTGCATCTATAGTTAAGGTACTTGTACCTGCTGCTCCTGTGTTTATTGATGATAACGTTTTTCCTGTTGCTGGGTCTATATCACTATCATTATCATTGGCTGGTGTTGTTCCACCACTTGAAGTAAACAACATGCCTGCTGGTGGTGTTACACCTATCTTATAATCTGTATTAGGTGGCAAACCTGTAAATAAATAATTACCATTTACATCCGTTACTGTAGTGGCTACTACTGTTACACCATCGGCTGCATATAACGTTACCGTTACGCCTGCTACGCCTGGTTCATTGGCGTCTTGATCACCTAATCCATCTGTATCATACCATACTCTATTACCTATACTATTAGTGGCTACTGGGGTGTTAAAAATTATTCCAGCATCTACGCCTCTTTCAGCTTCGCCTGGGGCTAACCAAAAACTTCCTGTACGACCTGTACTAACATTAGCATCGCTTCCATTGGCTGATGTACTACCGCCTGTTACTGTAGTTGTATTGGTAGCATCGCTTGTACCTGTTACTTGGGTGTTAGTTTGGGTAGTAAACTGGTAATTGGCTGGTAAGGTAAAGCCCACATTATAGCTTGTTGCTGCTGTTCTACTTGGTGTTAAATAGTCAAATAAATATTTACCATAAGCATCCGTTACTGTTGTGCCCACTACTATATCATCGGCTGTGCCTGGTATACCATCTGTACCGTTTTGATACAATGTTACTGTTACACCAGCTACACCTGGCTCTCCTGCATCTTGTATGCCATCCTTGTCATCGTCTCTCCATACTACATCGCCGAGGCTGGCAAGAGGTTTAAAACCAAAATCGAAATTATGATTAGTACTATTAGTATTGAAAGTTGTTACAGCACTGGTACCACTTACAGTAGCATCGTTATCTATATTATCTACACTGTTTGCTGCAGTATTGGTAGTAGTTAATTGCAAACCTGCAAGACTTGCTTGTTGTGAACCTCCTGATATATTGGCTACCCTTACCTGATAATCGTAACCAGGCAATATGGTATTGCCTACACCTGTCCATGATGCTGGCTTTCTGGCATCGGCAGTACTTAGTGCTGAAAAATAATAGCTACCGGCAGCACTGCCTGTTCCTGCTGTGGTAGTGGTGGCTACTACCACATCATCTGCATCACCAAAAATCCCATTGGGGCCAGGGCTTACTAATTCTACCGCTACTCCATTTATTCCGGCCTCGCCAGCATCTTGTACACCGTCACCATCTGCGTCTAACCATATACGGTTACCGATTTGAAGAGGTTGAGGATCGGCTAATAATTCTAAATCGCCCATACCAAAATCTTTACCAAGTGTAGATGGCCTAGCTGCATCTCCTTGTATAATTGTATATCCATCAGTTCCATCACCTGTAGTTGTACTATACCATTTTACACCGTTTCTATATAGTGCTGCGGTAGGGTTTAAGCTAGTATTTGCCACTTCACCTGTACCGTATCTTACAGCTAATGCACCGTTTGCAATTTCATTATGAGCTGGACTGGCAAAAGAACCATTATAATCGCCGTAATAAAACTCACCTAAACCATAAGGCCCGTCTGTAGTAGAATTAGGTCCTGCATCTACAGGATCATAAGCTGGTGCAGAACCTTCTAAATGCCAAGTATTAGTACTTGCTACATAATAAGCTTTTAATATATCACCTGCTAGCAAACCTTCTTCGTCCTCATAAGGATAGCCTGTTAAAGCTAATTTTTGTAGTGCACCCGATTGCATACTCCATCTATCTAAAATGCCTATAATCATATTTCCCCTTTCATCAAACTCAATACCACTTAAAATAGGCTGAGCAAATTTTCTGTTTGTACCATGAAATGTATTTAACGAATTATTAGCAGGATAGGCAGTTGCAGGAACTGGCCAATATAATGCTGTATCTTTCCATGCTCTCCAAGAAGTAAAACCGCCACCACCACCAACACCTTCTCTATTATTTGTATATACTAAAGGAATAGCTACTTTAGTTGTAAACGAAATTGTAGAAGCATTAGGATCAAACTCTAGAACATATGCACTATCTGTAATTAATGCCTGACCATAGGTGGATAAGTCTTTATTTTCCATTGTATTTACTACACCCAAATACCCTTTACCTCTATAAAACTTTAAACCCCATGGACGAATTACTGAGCCGGAAGGCCAACCTGGTAAACCTGCAAGAGGATATTGGTTAATTGTGCCAGTACCAAAAGTTGATAATGCACCAGCAATATCAACAGAAATTAATGCAATTTGATTAAGGTTTACCACCCATAATTTATTACCAGTTTGATCAATTTCAATATCGCCAATACCTATTTTACCCACTTTAGCAAATGCATCTAAATCAATATTTGAAGCATTAGTTGCTCCAAGGGTAAAGTTTGAATTTGTAGTTCTATCAACTGTTCCAAAATCTATATTTGCCCCACCGTTAGAGGGTGCTATACCTTGCAAAGTGAACGATTTATCAACAGCAGCTGAGCTAATTGTTGAAATATTTCTTACATAAATACCCCCTAAACTTTGAGAAACAGTAGCACCTGCAACAGGTGTTCCTAAACCATGATGCCTTTTTAACACGGCTGAAGCAAAAAAATACTTTCTTCTATTGTCATAAGCTACACCCCATGTTGCACCAATATTTTGTAAATCGGTTATTGGGGTTGGCTTATTACCAGATTCAGCTAGAACTGTGAAAGTACCTGCCCCTGTTTTATTCCAATCAAAAACGTACATACCCGGGTTTGTTAGACCTGTTGGTAAGCCATTTAAGTTTTGCACACTTGCCAGGTTTGCTGTTGCGGTGTAATAATAAGAAGGATCGTTTAATGCATAATTAACTGTAGCAGCAGGGGCTGTAGCAAACTGCACATTGGTACCATTATTAGTACCATTAAACACAGTTGGTGCAAGGCCAGTTGGCGTAATAAACTCAATCCGTACCGGTGTACCTGCAACATTAAACGGAGAACCGGTGAATTGGTAGAAACCGCTAGCATTAGTAGTGGTGGTTGCCAAAAGAGTATTTGTGGCACTGTAGGCATTTACTGCAATGCCAGGGGCAAATAGCTCAATTGGAGCAGATGCATCCTTTGTGCCATTGTTGTTAAAATCGTAAAATACGACGCCGGAAATTTGTGCAAATGACAATTGTGTACTAAGTATACATAAAGTTATTGCAATAAAAGCTTTGGAAAAATTTTTCATGCTTGAAGGTGTTTTTTGTGCTTTTCTTTAATGCTTGTAATATTTTTACTATAACGAACTTTCGTTTTATACTACTATAGCG
>JAGNRZ010000232.1 GCA_017988335.1 Ferruginibacter sp. | reverse complement strand
CTTTTACATTTGTTGCAAATTTTACAAAATGCGGAGAGCCTGTATTTAAAATAGAGTAGGTGCCATGCTCTTCTACCTCATTTACATCTTGCATTTTTAAGCTTACAATTCCATTTGTATCAATTTCTGCTTCGTGTTCACCATCAATAGCTAAAAATTTATACAACGATTTATGAATACCTATCTCTTTGGCAAATTTTACCAAACATCTACCACCATTGCCACACATGCTACTTTCATTACCATCTGCATTGTAATAAAGCATTTCAAAATCATATCCTTCTTTTGTACACAGCAACATTAAGCCATCTGCCCCAATGCCAAACTTTCTATGGCATAAGTGATGAATTTGTTTTGGCGATAATTCACCTACTTCATTATTTCTATTATCTAAAATAATGAAATCGTTGCCTGTACCTTGGTATTTATAAAATGTAAGTTGCATTAAATATGTTGTGTAATTATGTCTAAAGATTTTTTAATTAAATTTTCTACTACAGCATTGCCATCGGTACTAAATTGTTTTGAAATACGATTAGCAACAATAGCACTTAATGATAAACAATGGTGTCCTAAAATTTTCCCCATTCCATAAATGCCAGCGGTTTCCATTTCAAAATTAGTTATGCGATGGCTACCAAATGTAAACTGAGTAAGGTTATCAATTAATGAGGCATTAGCCAAACCCATACGTAACACCCTGCCTTGTGGGCCATAAAACCCTGGGCAAGTTACGGTAATGCCATGATGAAATCCATCTACAAAATGTTTAATTAATGCCCCACTAGCACTACTAATATAAGGATGTGCAAATTTGTTGTGCAACTGTGTTTGGGTAATAAATTGTTGAACCAATTGCTCTTCTTCATTATTATTTCGGAGTAAATAAAAGTTCAACAAATTATCTATACCCAAGCCATGACTACTGGCAACAAAACTATCAACTGGTATATCTTTTTGTAAAGAACCAGATGTGCCAATACGAATAATATTTAAAAGAGTTAGCTGCTCTTTAATTTGCCTAGTGGCAAAATCAATATTTACTAAGGCATCTAATTCGTTTAAAACAATGTCAATATTATCTGTACCTATACCTGTACTTACACAAGTAATTCTTTTAGTGCCAATAAAACCAGTATGTGTTACAAATTCTCTGTGTTGATTTTTATATTCTATTTTATCAAAATGTTTACTAACAGCAGCCACTCTATCGGGGTCGCCAACAGTAATAATGGTATTAGCAATTTCTTCGGGTCTGCAATCTAAGTGATAAATTGCCCCTCGGTTATTAATAATTAATTCAGATTCTGCTATACGGTTCATGTTTTTATATTTTGAATATCGAATTTCGGCATTAGTATTCACAATTAGATAAAAAATTCCTTATTTTTGCATCTCAATTTTAAATCCTTTGTCCGCCAGTTTAGCGGATAGGCAAAGCCAAGCAAAAGCTTTGTTAGGATTAAATAAGAAGGTCCTGTGGCCGAGAGGCTAGGCACAGCTCTGCAAAAGCTTCTACACCAGTTCGAATCTGGTCGGGACCTCAAACAAAATAAATCGCTGGTTGTTATACACTAGCGATTTTTTAATTTTATAACATGAGTACAAAATTTTTACAATGGGGAGGTATTATAGCCGCCATAGGCTTAATTATAGCCAGCTTTTTGCCATGGACGTATGATGAAGGACTAAAGCAAACCTTTACTGGTTTTTATAGTATGCAAGGTAAGTATGGTAAGCCAGGTAAATTTTTAATTGGTTATGCTGTTATTTATATTGCTCTTTCTCTATTACCAAAAGTATGGGCAAAATGGACAAATATTTTTTTAGCAGGTATTATGTTTGCTTATGTGTTAACTAGGGTTAATTTATATGGTGGTTGTTATTATGCCTATTGTCCTCAAAAATTATTGGGTTTATACTTAGTTATAATTACATCTTTAATAATGCTAATTGCTGCGGTATTTCCAAACTTAGTTATTAATAAAAAAGAGGCTTAAGCCTCTTTTTTAATTTCTTTTCCCCAAGCATCTTTTAATGTAACCGTTCGGTTAAATACTAATTTATTGGAGGTACTATCTTTATCCAAACAAAAATATCCTTTGCGTATAAATTGATAACGCATATTGTCAGTAGCATTTTTTAAAGAAGGTTCAATAAAGGCATTGGTTATTATTTCTAATGAATTTGGGTTGATGTATTCTTTAAAATCACTTTCCTCACTACTTGGGTTTTCTACTTTAAATAATCTATCATACAATCTTACTTCTGCAGCAATTGCTGTGGGTACACTTACCCAATGTATTACTCCTTTTGTAACTAATCCGCTAGTATCACTTCCACTTTTACTTTCAGGGAAATAGGTGCAATGTAATTCGGTTATATTTCCGTTTTCATCTTTTTTAAATTCATCGCAACGAACAATGTAAGCACTTTTTAAACGTACCATAGCACCAGGTGCAAGTCTAAACCATTTTTTTGCAGGTACTTCCATAAAATCTTCTCTTTCTATCCACAACTCTTTACTAAAAGGAATTTTTCTTGTACCTAAGTTTTCATCAGGGCCATTTTCGCTGCTTAACTCTTCGGTTTTACCTTCCTCGTAATTTGTAATAATAAGTTTAATAGGATCAAGCACAGCCATCACACGATGAGCTGTCATATTTAAATCTTCTCGTAAACAAAATTCAAGCAAGCTAAAATCAATAATGTTCTCTCTTTTAGCAATGCCCACTTTATCACAAAATGTACGAATACTTTGTGGTGTAAAGCCTCTACGCCTCATACCACTAATGGTAGGCATACGAGGATCGTCCCATCCATTTACATGTTTTTCGTTTACTAGTTGTAATAATTTACGTTTACTCATTACCGTGTAACTTAAATTACGCCTAGCAAATTCGTATTGATGAGAAGGAAATATTTCTAATTTTTCTATTAACCAATCGTATAACTCTCTATGGGGAATAAATTCTAACGTACAAATAGAGTGTGTAATATTTTCAATACTATCGCTTTGCCCATGTGCAAAATCGTACATGGGATAAATACACCAAGTACTACCAGTGCGATGATGATGTGCATGTTTTATACGATATAGTAGAGGATCTCTCATTAACATGTTGGTATGTGCCATGTCAATTTTTGCCCTAAGTGTTCTTGCACCATCTGCAAATTCACCATTTTTCATTCTGGTAAATAAGTCTAAATTTTCTTCTACAGATCTATTTCGGTAAGGGCTATCTTTTCCTGCTTCAGTAGGAGTGCCTTTTAGTTTGGCTATTTCCTCGGCACTTAAATCATCTACATAAGCTAATCCTTTTTTTATAAGAGTGATAGCATATTGATATAATTGTTCAAAATAATCACTTGCATATAATTCATTCTTCCATTCAAAGCCTAACCACTTAATATCTTCTTTAATGCTTTCTACATATTCTGTATCTTCTGTAACAGGATTGGTATCATCAAAGCGTAAATTGGTATAGCCGGGGTATTTTTTTGTAAGTCCAAAGTTTAGGCAAATGCTAGTGGCATGACCCATGTGTAAATAACCATTGGG
>JAGNRZ010000231.1 GCA_017988335.1 Ferruginibacter sp. | reverse complement strand
AAAGCCTTCAGTTCTGGCAAAAGGCAAAAACGAAATCAATAAGGCACCAATAGTGTATTTAGCATTGAGCATCAACAAAATTGAGGCAGTTAACAGGAGCGCAAAAGTAGGTTCAGTTAAACCACTGAAAGAGGTCATAAAAAACAAGGGTGAAAAAAACACCAGAATAAAAGCCATCCAGGCATTTTTTAAGCCCATTTTGAGCGCTATCTGATAAGCGAAAAATGAAGTTGTTGTATTGCAAATAAGATTATAAATGTTACTGCCAATAAATCCAGCCTGAGCAAAAGGCATGCATAATAGCGTGTATATGGGTTTCCCCCAATGATCTAGCAAAAGCAGAGGATGTTTTATAGCATATTTTGCAATCAGATAATGCTGTACCCCATCACCAGGATCATAGGTGCCCTTGCTTAACAAAATAAGCACTAAAGTGCTTGTAAAACAAATAAAGGCAATTAAATAAACAAACTTTTTGCTACCTATTTCAAACATTTTTTATGAAACTTATAATTCCTTTAATTCTAATTATCCTAATCATAATTAAACGCTTTGTTCCTTCATTTTTGGGATGCGCAATAAAAGCAAAAAGCCAATCACAAAAAATACAATTAAGGCTAAAATAGGAGTACGCATAGTACTGCTGTTTTCGGTAATTAAGGCAAAGCAAATCATACCTAAAACAATACTCATTTTTTCGCAAACATCATAGAAGCTAAAATAAGAAGTATGGTCTTTTGTTTCGGGTAGCATTTTACTATACGTACTTCTTGAAAGCGATTGAATGCCGCCCATTACCAAGCCCACACATACCGCAACTAAATAAAAATGCGTTGGTGTAAAAACAAAAGCATAAGTACCAATACAAACAATCACCCAAAATAAAGTGGCAATTTTAAGCGTAAATAAATTACCTTTTTTTCGTGATAAAAACGAAAATAAATAGGCACCTGCCATGGCCACAAACTGAATGATTAGAATTACTGTAATTAATTTTCCTGTATCCATACCCTTGCCCTCGGCATCCTTAATTTCTTTAGAGCCAAACAAAGTAGCTACGAGCATTACAGTTTGTACACCCATACTATAAATAAAAAATGCTGCTAAAAACCGTTTTAATTGAATATTGTGTTTTAACTCGGCCCATACCTTTGCAAGTTCCTGATATCCTTTTATAAGCGTAGTTCTTTTCCCATCTTTTCTTTCGCCTTTTGGTAAATAATAAAATGGAATTTGTGCAAAACCAGCCCACCATAAACCCACTGTTAAAAAGGCAATTTTAGTGGCTTGCCCAGCAGAAGTTAAACCAAACCATTCAGGCTTCTGAACCATCATTAAATTAAAAATCAATAGCAATGAACTGCCCCAATATCCCATTGCAAAGCCTTTGGCGCTCACTTTGTCTTGCTGCTCTGGCTCAGCGATTTCGGGTAAATAAGCATTGTAAAAAACCATACTACCGCTATATCCAACACAGGCCAATACTGCTAAAATAATGCCCAACGACACAGTGTCTTTATCAAAAAAATACATCAGCAAACATGACACAGCACCTAAATAACAAAATATTTGCATAAATTTTTTCTTGCTTCCTCCATAATCTGCAACACCCGATAAAACAGGTGAAAGTATAGCCACAATCAAGTAGGCAAAGGCGATGGCATATTCATAAAGAGCCGAATTTTTAAATGTAAACCCTAAAAAATTTACAGTATCGCTAATGACTTCGCCAGCATCGTTTTTAATGGTAGTAACCGCGTTATAGTAGATTGGAAAAATTGTAGCAGTAATCACCAAGTTGTAAACCGAGTTGGCCAAATCGTAGGTAGACCAGGCATTTATAAGCTTTTTACTTCCTTTTGGTAATGTTGTTGTCATTGTTTCTTGTTTTCTGGTAATTTCATTTGTTCAATCACGAAAGTAGTAAAACTTATAAACTCATCTAATTGATTTTTATTTTCGTAATGATACTCATTTGCTTTTTTAAAAGACAATAATGATTTATCAAAATCTCTTAAATAGTAATTCGTTAATCCTTTATAAAAATGGGCATTGGCATTGGTGCTATCAATTAAAATTATGCGGTTAAAGTAGTTTTCGGATGATTTAAAATCGAATAGATACAAATAAATGAGACCTAAATTTTGCAACACTTGCGTATCGGTAATATCACCTTTTTGTTCAAATTTTTTGATGTTATCCCGTGCAATTCTAAAATCTTCCTCTCTGATATTTTCTTTTGAATTGCCCTGGTTAAAAATGCGTGCTAAGGCCATGTTGTTGTAAGCGCCTAAAAATAGAGAATCATAACGTATAGTAGTGTTATAATCGGCCACAGCTAAATTATATTTCTTTAAAGCAAAGTAGCAATTTCCCCTGCTAAAATATAGCAGAGCATCTTTAGGTTTTGCGCGCAAAGCCAATGTAAAATATTTAGCTGCCTCTAGGTAATTTTTATCGTTTTCATATACATGTGCAATTAGCAAAGGCGCTTCGGGCCTAAAAGAATTTTCGCTTACCAACCTGGATAATGACTTTAATGCTTTTTGTTTTTTCCCTTCGGTAAGAAATTGTTTGGCTTTTGCATAATCCCTGGCATATTTTAATGAATCTGTATTCGCTTTTATGGTTTGCGTGTGCAGTACAATTAAAGCAATTAAAGCTTTTTGTACTATAAATTTAATATTTACCGAAAGCGCATTCATGCTTCAAACCACTCGTGCATTACCGCCCAATAATGATCTTTCCAGCCTTGTTCAATTGATTTGAACATTTTTTCGGGCACATTTTTATGTGTAAACTTCATTAATGTACCTTCGGCATGCGGTTCAAATTCAAAAGTAACTTCCGACACATGCTCTTCGGGCCAATCTTCTTCGAGTGCTTGCCATAACTGGACAATTTTTTTGCCTTCAATCAATGTCACATTTTTGCCTTCGATATAACCATCATAAGCCGAAAAAATGGTGCCTTCTTGGTTTACTATTACTACTTCTGAATCGGTAAAATCGCTATGTTTTTCGGCATCCATAATAGCATTATAGACTTCTGCAGGTGTGGCTTTAAAGATGATTTTATGTTCAATGATTGCTTCTTTCATTTTATAAATGTGTTGCTTTGAATAACAAAGATGAAGATTTTTACGGGCTTTGCAATATTTCAATAATAATTTAAGCAAGCTATTTCTTATTTTGTATTTTTGAACGCGATGCCTTACAAAGAAAAAGAAATAGAAAAGTTATACTACACCATTGGCGAAGTGGCTGCCATGCTGAAATTAAATGCATCACAAATACGTTTTTGGGACAAGCAATTCGAAATTATTAAGCCGCACAAAAACAAGAATGGCAACCGCTTATTTACCACTAAAGATATTGAAGCCATTGCCAAAGTAAATGAACTAATTAACGAAAAAGGCTTTACCATACAAGGCGCCAAACAATATTTAGAACAAAGCCCCGAAATGTTTGACGACAAACGCGAACAAGCTATTGCTTATTTGAGGTTATTGAAGGAAAAGTTATTAGGGTTGAAGGAAGGGAAATAAAGAAAATTATCCTTTATTGTA
>JAGNRZ010000081.1 GCA_017988335.1 Ferruginibacter sp. | reverse complement strand
CAACTCTACTACTACCCAAAGGCCAATAATATTTATACCATGAAAAAACATTTGAAGCATTACTCCTTGCAAACCACTTTCAGTTCTTGTAAAAATACCTGCACACATTAATCCTATATGTGCTATTGAAGAATAAGCAACCAATCTCTTTATATCATCTTGCTTTATAGCAATAAGACTAGCATAAATCATTCCTATAATTGAAAGCCCAATAACAATATTATCAAACTTAAAGCTCTCTGCAGGAAATACTGGCAAAAGCCAACGTAAGCAAGCAAATAAACCCATTTTAACCATTATACCACTTAGCACCATTGTAGTGGCTGTAGGTGATTGTTCGTAAGCATCTGGCTGCCAAGTATGAAAAGGAAATATTGGCATTTTAATGGCAAATGCAATAAAAAATAACCAGAATAACCAATTTCCACTTCCAGCTGGTAATTGTGCTTTTGCAAATGCTCCAAGGTAAAAACTATGCTCATTAGCATCATTACCCTGTGTATGTAAGTAGATATAAATAATACCTACTAACATTAATAACGAACCTGCAAATGTGTACACAAAAAATTTGAATGTAGCTTGTATTCGTTTTTCTCCACCCCAGCGGCTACTTAAAAAATAAACAGGTATCAACGCTAACTCCCAAAAGAAATAAAAGGTAAGTGCATCCATAGCTGTAAACACACCCATTAAGCCAGCTTGTGCCAACAACATTAAGCCATAAAAACTTTCTGCATTTTTATAAGGTGTATTGTAAGTGGCTACAAAAATTATTGGAAAAGAAAATGCTGTAAGTAAAGTAAGTAAACGCCCCATCCCATCTAACCCTAAAACAAAATTACCATTGTTCATATAGTTTAAGGTGTAAGAGGCCAGATTTAACGCTTTGTATTTTGTATCATCTACAAAAAGCAAACTTGTAAACGAAATAAATAATGTAATGATAGATGCAAATAAAACCCAAGCCTTTGCTTTGCTACTATCTTTAAACATAAAACACACCAAACCTGCTAGTAATGGAAACCACACTAGTAATTCGGGAAAGGTTATAAAAACATTTTTAGGATCCATATCTTTTTAAAAAAACAACTGAACAATAAATAAAATTAAAATACCCAACACCATTAAAAGTACATACGTACCTATGTGACCACTTTGCAATAAACGTAATTGACGACTACCATAATTTACAGCCCTACCTACTCCGTTTACAAAACCATCAATACCCTTTTTTTCAACTGTGCTATTAAATACACAAGCAATATATTGTAATGGCTTTACAATAATTGTATTATACAACTCATCTACATACCATTTATTTTCAAGCGTTTTACCAAAGCCTGTAACTTCTTTATGCTCATAATTTTTAAACTTGTTATAAGCAAAAAAGATGATGCCTAGTATTAAAACTACGGTGCCTCCCATTAACATATACTCGGTACTGTGTGATAATGTAGAAGTATGCTGTTGATTAATTACAGGAGATAAAAAATGGTTTAAACTTTCTCCACCATGGAATACCGCAGGAATATTTACAAACCCTGCAATTGCAGAAAGTATAGCTAAAATAATTAACGGCAACGTCATTGCCTTAGGGCTTTCATGTACATGATGCCATTGCTCCTCAGTACCTCTAAACTTACCATTAAACGTAATGAACAATAAACGGAACATGTAAAAAGCAGTAAGGCAAGCGGTAAATAAAGCAATTGCATACACAATTTTATTATGTTCGTAAGCACCAATTAAAATAGAATCTTTACTAAAGAAACCACTAAGCGGCGGAATACCTGCAATAGCTAAACATCCTATTAAAAAAGTAAAATAAGTAATTTTCATTTTACTTTTTAAGCCGCCCATTTTAGTAATATCTTGCTCATGATGCATACCATGTATTACCGAGCCAGAGCCTAAGAATAATAAAGCTTTGAAGAAAGCATGCGTCATTACATGAAATACTGCCGCTACATAATTACCAGTACCTAATGCTAAAAACATAAAGCCAAGTTGGCTTACTGTTGAATAAGCTAATATTTTTTTAATATCGTTTTGCTTAAGTGCAATAGTTGCCGCCAATAAAGCTGTAGCCACACCCACCCACATAATTATATTTTGAGTAATTGGTGCCAAGTTGTACAATACATTACTACGAGCAATCATGTAAATACCAGCTGTTACCATGGTTGCAGCATGTATTAAAGCACTCACAGGTGTAGGACCAGCCATGGCATCGGGCAACCAAGTGAACAAAGGTATTTGTGCACTTTTACCTGTAGCACCTACAAAAAGTAATAAAGTAATTCCTGTAATATCCGTTGCAGATAATTTAGAAAGATTGGTAGCAGTAAATACATCTGCAAAGCTTGTAGTACCTAATTTATTTAATAACCAAAACACTGCTAATAAAAAACCTAAATCGCCAATGCGATTCATTATAAAAGCTTTTTTAGCAGCATCAGTATAGTTTACATTTTTAAACCAATACCCAATTAATAAGTAAGAGCAAAGCCCTACACCTTCCCAGCCAATAAATAAAATAACATAATTGCCACCCATTACCAACAACAACATGCTAAATACAAATAGATTTAAGTAGGCAAAATATTTTGCAAAATCTTTTCCATCTTCTTCATGCATATAGGCTGTGGAATACACATGAATTAAAAAACCAACTCCTGTTATAATTAATAAAAAGATTGAGGATAGTGCATCAATTTGAAAATCGAAACCTATAGTAAATGATTTTATATCAATTAAATTAAAATAATGTGCTACATGACTATTGCCATTCTTTACATTAAAAAATACATATAAGGAAATAACAAAAGAAAATAGAATTACTCCACTTCCAATTATTCCACTCATTTTTTTATTCAAATAATTTCTAAACAACCCACTAATTAAAAAACCAATTAATGGAAAGAAAGGAATTAGCCAAACCATTTGTAAAACATTATTCATAGCCCCTAACCCCTAAATGGGGATTTTTATACTTGATTAACAAGTTTGAATTAATAATTTAATTTTTCAGCCTATTTAGAAAATTTATATCCACCGAATGTATGTTTCTATACATCATTACAATTATAGCAAGCCCCACAGCCACTTCTGCTGCAGCTACCACCATAATAAAGAAAACAAAAATTTGAGCATTACTTACCACCGAAGGATTACCCACCGCTATTGCAGAAGCGGCATGCATTTTTGAAAACGCTACTAACAATAAATTAGCTGCATTAAGCATAAGCTCAATACACATAAATATAATAATAGCATTACGCCTTGTAAGCACTCCCATTACACCTATACTAAAAAGTGCAACTGCCAAACCTATGTACCATTTAATTTCCATACTAAAAACACTAGTTAATACTAATTACAAGAATTAGCATTTTATGATTATTATAGTTTTACATACAATCCTACACCCATTGTATTAGATGCTGGTGCAATCGAAAAAATATTTTTTATTTTATCTTTTACTATTCCGTTAAAAACATCAACTGCTTTATAAGATGCAGCCTTAGTTAAAAATTTAACTATTAAGCCAGATGCAGCAGTGCTTACAGCAGCAATTAATGGTTTTTGATATTCCGATTTTACGGCAGCTTTATCAATTGCTTTTATTGAGCTATACAAAGCCACTGCACCAGCTGCATATTCAGCTACTCTATAAATGGTTCTACCTGTTTTAAATGTATTAAAAAGCTTATTGGCTTTTTCATTTTTCTTTAGCCCTATTACTTCGGCTACTTTATTTATTTTTTGGAACGGAGTGTTACCTAAAGAAAATTTAGGAGCATACCCTTTTTTTACATTAAGTACTTTGCCTAAAATGTCATCTATATTAATAATTTTATTTAAATCAATTTGTGCACTAGCTGTTAATGAAAACAATACAGCAAAAGCAAATACAGACAGTTTTTTCATTTTTTTAAAATTAAGAATTAAAAATTATTGTTCTTTTTTACCAATCACCACAGCACCAATCATAGCACTTAAAAATAATACGCTACTTATTTCAAAAGGCAACACAAAGTCTTTAAACAATGTTTTACCTAAATTTTTTATTAAGCCTTGTTCACCACCATTTAATTGCACTGCACTTTCCATATTGCCTGCTTTATTTAAAGCTGCGGTAATTACTAAAAATAAACATCCGCCAGCAATAATACCTGCAAATTGCATAGTTCGGTTTTTTATAGGTTCTGCATCGGCATTTAAATTCATTAACATTACTACAAATAAAAATAACACCATAATTGCACCAGCATATACAATAATATTAACCACAGCTAAAAACTGTGCATTCATTAAAATATAATGACCGCTAATTGCAAAAAATGTTACAATTAAATATAGTACGCTATGCACCGGATTTTTTGCAGTAATAACCATTATGGCACTACCAATAGCCATTGCCGATAAAAGCCAAAATAATATTTGTGTTACTCCCATAAAGCCCCCTCCATCTCCCCCTGTAGGGGAGGGTTATTGTGTTTTGTTAATTAAATTGTTGTTTTACTTTATTTCCTTTTGCTTTTTCATACGCTTCTTTTTCGTGTATTGGATGAGGAATTAACATCTCTTCTTTTTTATAAATAAATTGCTTGCGTTGATAATCTGCTGGTGCAAATGTTTCACTTAAATAAATAGCATCTTTAGGACAAGCCTCTTCACACAATCCACAAAAAATGCAACGTAGCATATTTATTTCGTACTTAGCTGCATATTTTTCTTCCCTATACAAATTCTCCTCTCCTGCTTTTCTTTCTGCAGCTTCCATAGTTATAGCCTCTGCAGGGCAAGCTACAGCACATAAGCCACAGGCGGTACAATTTTCTCTCCCTTCTTCATCTCTATTTAATATATGCAAACCTCTAAAAACAGGACTAAAAGGTCTTGTCTTTTCTGGATAATTAATGGTAGGCTTCTTTTTAAAAATATGACTAAATGTAATACCCATCCCCTTTGCAATGGCAGGCAAATACATTTTTTCTAAGAAGCTCATTGGCCTTCTATCTACTTGCTGTGCTTTATTTGTTAATGCTTGCATATTTACAAAACCATTTAAGGTTTTAAATTATTTTTTAAAAATACTTTATTCCGTACCACACTCCTGTACCTAACATATTTAATAATGCCAAAGGAATTAAAATTTTCCAACCTAAGTGCATTAATTGATCGTATCTAAAACGTGGTATTGTCCATCTTACCCACATAAAGAATAGCAAAAATCCAACTACTTTAGCCATTAAAACACCTATTCCTAAAATAGCAGCCCACCCTTGTGATAAAGTACTTTCATCTACAAATGGGCAATCATAACCACCAAAAAACAAGGTAGCCATTATTACACTACTCACAAACATATTTATATATTCTGCAAATAAGTAAAAGCCTAGTTTCATACTTGAATACTCGGTATGGTAACCACCAATCAACTCATTTTCTGCCTCTGGTAAATCAAACGGTGTACGATTACACTCTGCAAAAGCACACACTAAAAATATTAAAAAACCAAGCGGTTGTTTTAAAACATTCCACCCTAAAAATCCACCCCAGCCACCACTTTGCTGTTGCACTACCATTTCCTTTAATCCTAAATTACCAGTAACCATTATTAAAGCAATTAATGAAATGCCCATGGCTAACTCGTAACTAATTATTTGCGATGCCGCTCTTAATCCACCCATTAATGAGTACTTATTATTACTTGCCCAGCTACCAATCATTATTCCATATACACCCATACTTACCACACCAAATACAAATAAAATTCCCACATCAATATTGGCAATTTGCAAAGCAATATTTCTTCCAAATAAAGTAATAGTATCTCCCCAAGGTATAACTGCACTTGTCATCATGGCAGTAAGCATGGCCAATGATGGACCTAAAATAAATAAAAACTTACTTGAAAAATTAGGTATAATTTCTTCTTTAAAAAATAATTTTAAGCCATCGGCTACTGGTTGCAATATTCCAAAAGGTCCTGCTCTGTTGGGTCCCCGTCTATCTTGTAAAATAGCAGCCACCTTACGTTCAGCCCATGTGGAGTACATGGCAATACCTAAGGATGCCATTACTACTATCAGTATTAAAACTAATTTTTCTATTATTAAAGCAAAATCTAAAGCTAGTAAAGTCATTCTATCTCTTTATACAATTTTGTAATCTTAATTTTCAAATCTTCTAATTGATTTTTGTACAATTCCCAAACTTTATACAAATCAATTCCAAAATACTCATGCACTAATATATGCCTTAACCCTTCAATCGCTATCCATTCTACTTCTTCATTATTTTTCTTAAACTCTTTAGTTAAATGATATGAAGCCTCCCCTATTATTTCAAACCATTTTACTACTGCAGTATACAAAATAAAATCATTTTGAAATTGATCTTCATCTACACTTATCAAAGCCCTTTCAATAAAAGCTATAGCATCTAAAATATGCCCAAGCCTTTCTTTATTACTTAATTTATTTTTCATAAATCAATTTCATATCTTTTTCGATATAAGGTTTTAATCTATGATTGATAAATTTTTTACTTACAACATCAACATCTTTCTTTAATCTTTCACCCAATTCTTTGTACCACAAATAATAACTCCAACCTGTAGGTACTGTATAATCTATATCTACCAAAACATCTACATCACTATCTTCATCAGCATCTTCTCTAGCATAAGAACCAAATAGCCAAACCTTATTTACAGGTTTATCTTTAAAGTAATCTGCAACTACGGTTTTAATATCGTTTCTACTTAAAATCATTTATTTTTTAGGAATATTCACCCCACTTTCATCATGTATATCCATCAATAATTTTGGTTCTCTACCACCCATTACTTTTTGTATGGTTTCTTTTGGCATTACCATTCCTTGATAATGCCCTTGCGATATTACTGAATGACGGTTTACCATTGTAGGCCCTTCAACTGTCCAATCACTTGTTTTCTTTTTATCAAAACGACAAGTATTACATATCCAACCTGGCCTTCCATCGTAACTTTGTACTTCTCCCCATTCATCTTTACGAGCTGTTACTCTATATACATCATCGCCACGTAACCATAAGGTTGCTTTACCACAGCATTTAGGATTATCGCAATTTCTATGAGCATCAACAGGCTTTGTAAACCACACTCTATTTTTAAATCTAAATGTTTTATCGGTTAATGCACCTACAGGGCAAACATCAATCATATTACCACTAAAATCATTATCTATTGCTTTTGAAATATAAGTAGATATTTCTGCATGATCCCCTCTGTCTAAAATACCATGTACTCTTTGTTCTGTTAACTGATCGGCAACATACGTACATCTATAACAAAGAATACACCTTGTCATGTGTAACTGTATATATGGCCCAATATCTTCTTTTTCAAAAGTGCGTCGTTTAAATTCGTAACGAGTACCTTCTTTACCGTGGCTATAGCCTAAGTCTTGCAAATGACATTCGCCTGCTTGGTCGCAAATAGGGCAATCTAAAGGATGATTCAATAATAAAAATTCTACTACACCAGCCCTTGCATCTTGCACTTTATCGCTAGTAATATTTTTTACTTCCATGCCATCCATTACACCTGTACGGCAACTTGCTACCAGCTTAGGCATTGGTCGAGGATCTTTTTCGCTACCCTTGCTTACTTCAACTAAACATGTACGGCATTTACCGCCACTACCTTGCAACTTGCTGTAATAGCACATGGCTGGTGGCGTAACATCGCCGCCAATTTGCCTAGCCGCTTGTAAAACGGTAGTACCAGGTGCAACCTCTAACGATATGTTATCGATTGTAACTGTTAATGTAGATTTTGGTGTTATTTCACTCATATAAAAATTTCACGCCAAGCTGCAAAGTAAATCGCAAAGGCGATAAGTTTATAAATTATTTACTATTCTATGAATTCCATTTTTTATTAATGGAACATTAAAATTTATTAATAACCCGAGTTTCAAATCTGTTAGCTTTAAATAAGTCAATAATTGCTTATAATGAACCTCTGCTAAACTTTCAACTGATTTTAGCTCTAATATAACTTTGTTACAAACAACTATGTCTGGAATAAAGCCAATTCCCATGTCAATCCCATCATGTATAACTTTAATTCCCTTTTGCCGCACAAATTGCAACTCTAATTTATTCCACTCATAACAAAATATCTCTTCATAAACACTTTCAAATAATCCAGGGCCATATTGTTTATGAATCTTAAAACACAAATCAACAACTATTTTAGATATTTCGTTTTCAGTCATACAACAATTTATTTTTCACGCCAAGATGCAAAGTTGAAATACATAAGTCGCTAAGTGTTTTTGCCGCTTGGCGATTTTTCTTTGCCGCTTGGCGATTTTTCTTTGCCGCTTGGCGTGGAAACCTAAACTACTTCCGGCACATGTATAGGATCGGCATAATGTGCTAATCCATAATTTCTATTCAAACACTCTCTTGGGCTATTTACATGCCATTCAAACTCATCTCTAAAGTGCCTAATGGCTGCTGCAACTGGCCAAGCAGCTGCATCACCTAATGGGCAAATAGTGTTTCCTTCAATTTTGCGTTGAATATCCCACAGCAAATCTATATCACTTATTTTACCTTTCCCGTTTTCTATGTTTAATAATATTTTTTCCATCCAGCCAGTACCCTCACGGCAAGGGCTACACTGCCCACAGCTTTCGTGGCGGTAAAATCTTGCTAAACTGTACGTATTACGTACAATACATTGATCTTCATCCAACACAATAAAGCCTCCACTACCCATCATACTACCCGTAGCAAAACCTCCATCGGCAAGGCTTTCGTAATTCATTAATCTTTTTTCACCTTTGGCTGTAGTTAATAATAAATTAGCTGGTAAAATAGGTACCGATGAACCTCCCGGAATACATGCTTTTAATCGCTTACCATTTTTTATCCCACCACACCATTCATCACTGTAAATAAATTCTTCAACGCTAATGGTCATATCAATTTCGTAAACACCTGGCTTATTAATATTACCACAAGCACTTATTAATTTTGTACCCGTACTTTTTCCAATACCAATTTTTGCATACTCATCGCCACCATCATTAATAATAGGCACTACAGCAGCAATGGTTTCTACATTATTTACCACTGTTGGCCTTTGCCAAACGCCTTGTACCGCAGGGAAAGGTGGTTTAATTCTTGGATTACCCCTTTTGCCTTCTAAACTTTCTATCAAAGCCGTTTCTTCTCCGCAAATGTAGGCCCCAGCTCCACGTTGCACATAAATTTCACAATCGAATCCACTACCTAAAATATTTTTACCTAAAAACCCATTGTTTTTAGCTTCTTGAATAGCTTGTTCTAAAATATCAACAATCCATGCATACTCACCACGTATATATATGTACGAAACGTTACTACCCAATGCAAAAGATGATACAATCATGCCCTCAATTAAAATATGAGGAATAAATTCCATCAAGTATCTATCTTTAAACGTACCGGGTTCACTTTCATCGGCATTTACCACCAAGTGACGTGGCACACCTTCAGGCTTGGCAATAAAACTCCATTTCATACCAGCAGGGAAACCGGCACCGCCTCTACCTCTTAAGCCACTCTTCTTTACTTCTTCCACAATAGCTTCTGGCGACATTGATTTTAATGCCTTTTCTACACTTCTATAACCACCCTCACGGCGATACACATCATACAATCTGATGTTTTCTACATGTGCTTTTTCTAATAATAATTTTCTACTCATATTTGTCACCCTGAGTTTATCGAAGGGTTGTTATTTATTTTGTTATCAGCATTTTTTCTTTTTTCATCTTTAGTGGCGTCGCACTCTTGTGCATTGGTTCTTTATTGAGCTTTTATATTTAATTATACTCTTCCAATACATCAATAATATTTTTTAGTTCAAACTTGCTTTTTTTCATTATTTCATTGAAATAGTCTTTATCTTTAAGAGATTTGTTATCAGCCACCATCGACCTTAAACCTTGCTTACTAAATCTTATTATTTCGCCATTATCTCCTTTTTGTAAATAATAAACTCTAACATTTCCTCCTGCCCTAGTTGCTTTTTGATTACTACTTTCATTAATAAAAACTCCACTTGTTGAAGCCGAATTATAAAGGTTATTTTGATATTCACTACCCACAAATGCATTTATTTTTCCTTTAATAATTCGTTCCAACTTAAGACTACTTTTTTTATCATTACCATTTTGCAATTTTACGGTTGATTCATATCTTACAACACAAAATTTATTCGTTTGAAACATACGAATACTATCAAATCTGTAATCTAATTTTTTACCATCCCCATATAAATAACCATTGGAAACCTTATATGTTAAATCTGAGTAAGAAATTATCGTCCCATCGTTTAATTGAATAAAGTTTTCATTTTTTGTTTCTCTAGCTTCAATTTTTTTTTGTTTCAAGGTTTTTTTTTCAGGAAAATAGTTTGCACTTCCGCATCCGCATAAAATAATAACTAAAACTGTAGTACCAATTAATATTTTTTTCATAATGTATTTTTTATTCTTAATTATTTTATCGCTTGCCTTCCAAACAACACCCACCTCTTTCCTTTCTTAATCCACACTTCATAAACTTTTAAGTGGTAGTTATTCTTTATACCCCCATTTACTGTCGCTGTAATATCCGCTATAAATCTAACGTTAGCAACATTATCATTCATTAATACAACTATACTATCTTCTTTATAACTTTCGTAACTTATTTTACCCGTTTCAAAGTCTTTTATTACATCTGTTTTTGTTTGTACCCAACCATTGCTATGTCCGTAACTTAAAGATTTATCTGTTTGTTGGTTTATAGAAACTGTGTTCTTTTTTACCAATGCTTGATGAAACTCTTTTACGGTTGTTATTAATTTTTGTTCATCTTTTGTTTGTCCAAAACACAAACTGAATGAAAACAAGAAAAATATAACAATTAAAAATTTCATTATTTCAAAGGCTCTATTTTGTTAAATGTCCCATTTCCGCCTTCACTCATTTTTTCCCAGTTTTTAAAAATCTCCTCCTGATGAATACTTGCCCACTCAACCACTAATGATAAAGCCTTAGGCGGCAAATAGCCAGCTTCAATCCCAAAATCACTTATTCGAATTTGTGCTTCAAATTCGCCATATGCTGCATGAAAATGCGGTGGCACATGGTCGCCAAAATACATTTTAATGAGAATACCGTAAAAGCTGCTTATCACTGGCATACTCTTCAAATGTTTTGTTTATTAATTTCAAATACCAAGCATCAGGATCCATATCTAAATCTTCGTTCCACTCTATTTTTTTATCTTCTGTAATTCTAAAGTTTTTAAAATTTTCTTCATTAATCCAATACTCAAAAACGCCTTTGCCTTTCCAAGGCAATAAATCAATAATTCCTTGCACACCATCATCAAACTCCACCATCAATTTATATTGCGGCAAAACAATTGCTTTTTTTAAGTATGGTATTATGTTACTCATTTTTTAATTCGCTTTTGCTCTACACTCCTCAATAATAGCATCTACTTTTTCTGGTGTTAAATGCTCTCTATAATGTTTACCTAACTGCATCATAGGAGCATAACCACAAGCACCTAAACATTCTACTGTTTTTAAGGTAAACATACCATCGGCAGTGGTTTCGCCTACTTTAATACCTAACTTTTGTTTAATATATTCAATAATATTATCGCTGCCACTTACCATGCATGGCCCAGTTTGGCAAACTTCAAACATATACTTACCTACTGGTTTTAAATTATACATGCTATAAAAACTTGCTACTTCATACACTTCAATAGGTTCTATATTTAAAAGAGAGGCTACATAATCCATCACAGGCACATCTAACCAGCCACCAAACTCATCTTGAGCCATGTGTAATACAGGTAGTAAGGCACTTTTTTGTTTGCCTTCTGGATAACGACTAATTATTTCGTTTACCTTATTAATTTGCTCCGAAGAAAATGCAATACTCATTATAATTTTTTATTCCCTTTATTTACAATTTTTTTTAAATTTCTTACATCGGTGATATCTTGGCTTCTACCTACAGCTTCTTTATTTTGAATAAGATGATTTATATGAATTACTCTAAAATGAACACGTTCTTGATCATATAAAAAAGACTGCTTATACACTTCATCAAATTCTAATGCAGGTAAACTGCAAAACATATCTATCCTTACCGGTGCAACTCCAAGCTGTAAGTACCCTTTTTTATCCAATACATCATCTACATTTAAACTTAAATATCCAAAACCAAAATCGTTTACCGATTCAATTAATTTTTCTGCATTTTCAACGGATGGTTCTATAAACAAATCCATATCCTTAGTTGTTCTAAAAAAGCCGTTTACTACTACTGCTAAACCACCAACCAAAACATACTTCACTTGGTGTTTATTTAGTATTTCAAAAAAATCTAAAAAATCATCAAAAATCATCTTTATCCAAATTTATGATTGAAATTTTACCACCACTTTTTTCAATTTTATTAGGTATTTTACCTGTTACTGTTTGCCACACTTTTCTATTCCAATCAAACATTGCATTAACCCTATCCTTTGTAGAAACATTCATCCAGTAATCTAAATCTTCATCCTCCCCTTCCTCAAAAGATTTTTTTTTTGCTATTAAGGCTATGTTATTTTTACTATTCATCATAACTAATTTACGCATCCAATTCCCCAGCTATTAAATTCAAACTACTCATAGTTATTACAGCATCGCTTAACATGCCACCTTGTATTAACTCTGGATAAGCTTGATAATAAATAAAACATGGACGACGGAAATGCAAACGATATGGCGTTCTTCCTCCATCGCTAATTAAATAATAACCTAGCTCCCCATTTGCTCCTTCTACCGCATTGTACACTTCACCTACTGGTATTTCAGTTTCTCCCATTACTATTTTAAAATGGTAAATCAAGGCTTCCATTTTGGTGTATACATCTTTCTTCTCTGGCAAGTAATACGCTGGTGCATCTGCATGAAAAATTTCCGACTCTGCACCTTTCATATCTTGCACTTTTTGGTAAGCTTGTTCAATAATACTAAGGCTTTGCCACATTTCTTGATTACGTACTAAAAATCTATCGTAACAATCACCCGTAGTACCTACAGGTATAGTAAAATCAAAATCTTGATAGCTACTGTATGGCGTATGCACTCTCACATCATAATCTACACCTGCGGCACGTAAATTAGGGCCAGTAAAGCCATAGTTCAATGCCCTGTCGGCAGTAATTCGTCCACAACCAAGAGTAGGGTCCATAAAGCGCCGGTTGCG
>JAGNRZ010000080.1 GCA_017988335.1 Ferruginibacter sp. | reverse complement strand
CCTAACGGCTCTGGTATTATTTTGCTAGATGATGGCATGTTTAACAAATTCGTTCCAACTCTTTCTGGTTCCATCCAACTTTTTAAATGCTTTATGGCAGCATTTAGTTCGGCAATTACCATACCTGTTTCGGTAACCCAAGTTTCTTCCTTACTCTTTTTTAAATCGACGTAAAGTGCATCGTACAAATCTTGCTCATGCTGTAAAATACTTTGCTTTAATTTTTTTAATTGTGATAATCTAAAACTATACGATTTTGTTTCGCCAGTTTTAAAATATTGTTGTAAAGCAGTAAGTTCATTTATGTAAGCCATTACCAGTAAATTTGCTGTAAGTTAATTTAAAAAATATGACCAACGAACAATATATGCAACAGGCATTGCAACAAGCTAAACTAGCTTTTGAAAAAGAGGAAGTGCCTGTTGGGGCTATTATTGTTTTAAACAACACTATAATTGCCAAGGCATATAACCAAGTAGAATTGTTAAATGATAGTACTGCCCATGCCGAAATTTTAGCACTTACCACTGCTTATAATTTTTTAGGCAGCAAATATTTACCGGAAGCTACTTTGTATGTAACAGTAGAACCTTGCCTAATGTGTAGCGGTGCATTATATTGGAGTAAAATTGGCAAAATAGTTTTTGGCACAGCCGATGATAAAAACAGTTACCGTAAATGCTGTGGCAGCACAAACCCCTTTCACCCAAAAACAGAAGTAGTTGGCGGTATTTTACAAGATGAATGTGGGCAGTTAATGAAAGATTTTTTTAAGGCAAAGCGCTAATTTCCTAAAATCACAACTAAGCTCAACTATTCTACCTTAAATTTGTAATTGAATTATTACTTCTTAAATTCATAAATCTTAAATCATACATTTTATGTCATTTACACTTCCTGCATTACCATATGCACACAACGCATTAGAGCCACATATTGATACTAAAACCATGGAAATACATCATGGTAAGCATCATCAAGCTTATGTAGATAATTTAAATAAAGCCATTGTTGGCACTGAGCATGAAGGCAAAACTATTGAGCAATTAGTAGCTGCTGCTGGTAGCATTTCGCCGGCTGTTCGTAATAATGGCGGTGGTCATTGGAACCATACTTTTTTTTGGGAAAGCCTAGCACCTAATGCCGGAGGAACTCCAAGCGGTAAACTTGCCGATGCTATTAATGAAGCCTTTGGAAGCTTTGATGCATTTAAAGAAAAATTTGCTGCTGCTGGTATGACACGTTTTGGAAGCGGCTGGGCTTGGCTTATTGTAAAAGATGGTAAGTTAGAAGTTAGCTCAACTCCAAATCAAGATAACCCTTTAATGGATGTTGCCGATGTAAAAGGCACACCAATACTAGGTTGCGATGTGTGGGAACATGCTTACTACCTAAACTATCAAAACCGCCGTGCCGATTATTTAGCTGCATTTTGGAATGTGGTAAATTGGAGTAAGGTGGCAGAAAGAATGGGGTAACCAGCTATGCCCCGGGAACCAAAAATAGATAAGATTGAAGATTTTGTTTTTGGGTTACCAGCATATGAAACTATATTCGACATTAGTGGCGTCGCACTCTTGTACAATATAACATTACTCAACTTTTATCGGAGCGTAAAAAATTATATACAAACTGCAATCAAAAAAGGTTGCAGTTTTTTTATTAGGTGTCAGGCCGCTATTGCAGACTGTAAAAATTAAAGCGTATGATTAGCGGCCAGACACCTATGCAACTCCACCACTTTTTTATTATCTTGTACTACCTAAACAACCAAATATGAAACAAGGATTACTATTCGTTTTACTTTTTTGTACAATAAACTTATTTGCCGATACGCCTGGCAAAGCCAAAATGAACCCAAGTAAAGTAAGTTTTCAAAATTTAGCTTCGCTATCCAACTATAAATTTTTCTATCAAAAAAAATATGGAGGTAGCGACTCTGTTTATCCATTAAAAGACGGCAGCATCACTATTCCTGGTAGTGGAGGTGCTCCTGATGGCATTTGGTTTTGGGGTATTAATACTTCTACCCAAAAACATACGGATACAATTAACGTAGATAATTATTATGCCCCAGATTATGTTTTTATTATTAACAAAGTTGAAAACGATAGTATTTATTATACCAAAAAAGAATTGAGTAATGCAAACGACATTGTATCGGAAGGTGAGACCAATGATATTGACGACAAAGAATTAATTGCCAATGCAAAAAAAGCAAAGCAAAATCATTATTTAAAAATTGGGTTGTTTAGTGCATTGGGGTTGGCGGCATTGGGTGGTATTATTTGGTTTTTAAGAAGGAGAAAGAAAGAAGAAAATGTTTAGCTCATATTTTGACAATAAGATATGTAGCTTAAACTATAGCAAATATTTTTTTTATAATGAATATTTGAGAGTTGTAGGCAATCAAAAAATTATAAATATAGTATTATCATTGACAGCGTTTCGTCCAAAATATAACAACAATATTTTTTTGCTCATCCCAACCGTTGTTGCTTTTCTTATATGTGTTACTCAAATAAGTTCATCAAATAGCAAAAGTTATATTTTAAAGCAAACAGACTTTTTTATGATAGACTCAGTGAAGATGCTAACCAGAGCGTTTATCATTGCGGTTTGGGCGGACGGAATTCTATTTCCAACCTGCATAAAGCCCTACCGTAAGTTACAAACTGACTACTTTCCATAATAAACATACAAATTCCTACCTATTTTAATGTAGTATAAAGCAGAGAAAATACCCTTTAGCACGGATTCCTATTTTTGCAGTTTTAATTATTTTAGCCGTAAAATATTTAACATGAATCGTATTCACTGTTTGCTGATGTTATCCGTTATTAGCTTTTGCTCAAAAACTCAGGCACAAAATTTTAAGTACGATCGTGTTGGATTTTTTAAAGAAGGCATGGCACCGGTTTACATAGATAAGTATGTAGGATTTATTGATAAAACAGGAAAAGAAGTAGTGCCAGTAACGTATGAAGATGATTATCTAACTGATGAATTTGCTGATGGTTTAGCTATTGTTACCAAAAATGGGTTAAAAGGTCTGGTGGATAAAATGGGTAAACTAATTGTGCCTTGTGAATACAAACAAATTGGCGCTTTTAGCGAAGGATTAGCAGAAGCCTATAAAGCAGATGGAAAGGTTGGGTTCATAAATACACAGGGCAAAACAATTATTCCTTTTCAATATAGCATTACTGTAATATACGGCGGTGTAAAATGTATAAACGGAATGATACCAGTAAGAAACAGCGCTGGTAAATACGGGTATATTGATAAAAACAATAAACTGATTGTTCCATTTCTTTACGAAGTGATACAAAATTTTTCTGATGGACTTGCTATGGTAAAAAGAATATATAATGGCAAAGTGAGTTATTTAAATACAAAAGGTGAAACAGTGATTGCAGAAAAATATAATGATGGTACGCAATTTATAAATGGTACGGCCTACGTAAATATTGGAGCAAAAGAAAAGTCACTTTTTTATGGTCTTGAAGGTGGTAAATGGGGAGTAATTGATAAAACGGGAAAAGAACTTATACCAATAGTTTATGATAAAATTTATGAAATAAAAAATGGACTTACCATAGTTGCAAATGGCAAATACCCCAACGAAAAAAAGGGTTTAATTAGAAATGATGGAAAAATAATTTTACCCGTAGAGTACTATAATATTAAAATTTTAAAAGACAGGATTGTAGCTAATAAAGTATTTGTAGAGCCATATGCCTTATTTGATTATAACGGAAACCAAATCGGCGATTTTACCTGGTACCTGTACGATATTTTTCCTGAAATAACAGAAGGTCTTCTAAGGGTACAGGAGCTTAAGAATAATAAACTTGGTAAAGTTGGTGCTATTGATGCAAATGGCGTTTTAAAAATTCCGCTTACTTATGATGCAATGACTGCTTTTAATGAAGGGTTGTCAATTGTATCTATCAATAAAAAATATGGCGCTATAGATAAAACAGGAAAAGTTATTATACCGCTACAATATGAAAGTATGTTTACTTTTTCCGAAGGCTGGGCACCTATTGTGCAAAATGGCAAATCCGGATTTATAAATAAAGCAGGTAAGCTCATGTTGTTTTCGAAAAATGCTGCACAAACTGGTGCTTCGGAGAAAAAGCCTGAAACTAACGCCAACTACCAACTCAAAGAAAAACTGTTTGACTTTTTGATGGTAGCTAATAATGTTGTAGACGGCAATGTGCAAGGGGAGAAAACGGGAGGCAAATTTGGTATTTTATCCAACGACGAAAAGGTGATTATACCACTTAAATACGACTGGATTTCGATAGATACAGGCAATAAAGTATTTTTTTTATACGAAGGTTGGAAAGCATTTTATGGAAATAACAAAGTAAGGTTTGACACTACTAATACAGGCAAAATAGGAATAGCAGATTATGCAGGAAAAGAAAAATTTCCTTTTACCATTGGTGGTATTACACTTCAAAAAAATAAGCATATTAAAGTTCGGGATTTTTCAACTGCAAAATGGGGGGTGTTAAACAGTAAAGTAAAACTGATAATTCCATTTTCTTACGATCTTATTTATGATTTTGCTGACAGTGTTTTGGCAGTAAAGAAAAACGGAAAGTTCGGCATCATTAATCTTAAAAATGAAATACTTGTTCCTTTTGAATACGAAACTCTTTATACAGGTGGCAATAAGGCTCCGGGTGGTTATCAGTTAAGAAAAAACGATAAAACAATTTGGGTAGATGCCAAAGGTAGAATAATACAAACAACGCTGGATGAAGCTAAAACTGCAAAAACCAATGCAACTACAGCTTCGGTATTGTTAGATGAAAATTTTGATAACAACAACAACAAATGGGGAGTGTGGGATAATGATGGCTCATCTGGTCAATTGTATAATGGCAACTACCGGTTTACTTCAAAAAACAGTAATGATTATTTATCCTGGTATGGTCTTCCTGCTTTGGCAACAGATCAGTCGAAGGATTTTGCAATAGAAACAAAAATGTTTTTGAACAGTGCAGAAACAGTAAACAACAATAAAAGTTATTGGCTGCTTTGGGGTTTGGGTAATAATGGTAAGAGTTATTATGCTTTTGGAATTTACCCCGAAGGGAAATTTAAATATGGTAAAAACGTGAATGGCAGTTGGGATGATAAGACTGGTCCCATTTTCAATGCTGCAATAAATGCCGGTATTGGCAAAGCCAATGTACTTCGTGTTGAAAAAAAGAAGGACAATGTTTTATTTTTTATCAATGGTGTTGAAGTGTACAAAACAACCTACGAGCCATTTAACAGTACACATAGCGGCATAGGTTTTCTGGTAAATAATAAAATGCAGATAGATATTGATTATTTGAAAATATACCAGGGTACTACATCTGGTGCGTCATCGTCTTCATCAGCTATAGTATCGCCACAGCCATATGAATCTGATTATCAAAAGAAAATTTCACTGGCAGCCAATTCCAATGAACGGGCAGATGCCATCATCAGTTACTACCAGGCATTAAGATTGTTGAACTATACAGACGGGCAGATAGAAAACCTCCTGGGCCAAAAATTTATTCAGATGATGGAGATAGACTATTATGGGTTTCTCAACGTATTGTTGTCGAAGAAAATTAAGTGGGATGATGTGCAGCTATGTATGAAAGCAAGTAAGGTTTTAACTGCAGAACAAAGGGCTGCTATAAAAACGATCTCTCAATATACTATTGACGATTTTACAGCAACTCAAAATAATACAGCTAAACCTCCATATCCGGCAGGTGTACCACAACCAGGTTATGGATGGGGAAAAACGGTTAGCAGTAATAAAGTTGCTACTTCAGCAAACACTTTCAGTAAGCCGATTGAATCAAAGCCTGTACAAATTGATGAATTGACTCGACTTAAAAATGAAGTGAACGATTTAAAAGGCAAATGGGTATATTTAAGTAGACAAGGAAAACATTTTTACGTACCAAAAGATTATATGGTAACAAGTCTTACAGATCAAATTATGCTTAAAGAAATACTGGCATCATCCACTTATGATTCATATAAAGCAAGGAATGTTTTTTCCCTGAGATACAGTGATGCAAGCACTTATACATTGCCAGTAACAGAATTGGCAAATGCACTATACACAAAAACAAACAGTTACACTGTAACAAGAATTTATCAATGTTCCGGGTGTTTGGGCAGAGGTGGAACCTGGAATAATAATACAAGGTTAGGTGCAACCTGTACAACCTGTGGCGGAAGTGGTTGTGTTTCCTCAATGAATGGCCAAGGATATTCAAATATGCCTTATGCAGATTTTTTTTATTAACCATATTTCGTTCTGCAAATTGTACAACTAATTGTTTTTTTTGAGAGGAATTTGATTTCCTTTTATAGTTATAATTGGGATTTGTTACACGGTTCATTTTCCCTCAAACAGAAATACTTAAAGACAAAAATAAAATTGGAAGATTTTTTTATGGAGATATTAAAAAGAGAAAAAACTCTTTAGTTTCACACTTATCTATATTATTACTTTTACCTACGGCACAGGGTCAAATCCATTTCCACCCCAAGGATGACATTTGCTTACCCGTTTTAGTGTAAGCCAAAACCCTTTTAGTGGTCCATGTTTTTTAAAGGCTTCTATTCCGTAATGTGAGCAGGTAGGCTGGTAGCGGCATTTATTACCTAGCCAAGGCGATATTATCCATTGGTACAGTTTAATTAAAACTATAAATGGAAAACTAAGTATTTGCTTTAGTGTGTTCATTACATAGTTTTATTAATCTTTTTAAAACACTACCCACTTTTTCATGTATAATTTTATACGCTGGCAACTCATTACCAGTGTAAATAAAAAAAACAGATAATTGAAAATTGTGAACCTGTACCAACTCAAACAATTCATTTTTTTGTAGCCTGTACCCTTCTCTCATCAACCGCTTAATTCTATTTCTATCTACTGCTTTTTTAAAATATTTTGTGCTAACGGTGAAGCCTGTTTGCAAAGGGTTGGTTGTGGTTGGTTGGCCGTTGGTAGTTAACAAATCTCCGTCTTTTAATAAATACACTACCCTAAAAGGAAAAACAGAAAATGCTTTGCCTTGCTTAAAAACCTCATCAATTAGTTTGTGGCTTTTTAAGCGTTCGGTTTTGCCTAGTGTATATCGTGGGGTTGTGTTCAAGTCACCAAAATTAAAAAAGTCCTGCTTATACAGCAGGACTAAATATTTTTATAGAATTACATTCTATTTTTTATCGCCGTGTTCGCTACTTACTGTCAATTTATGACGTCCTTTAGCTCTTCTGCTTGCTAATACCTTACGGCCATTAGCAGTTTGCATACGCTTACGAAAACCATGTACTGTTTTTCTTCTACGCTTATGGGGTTGATAGGTTCTTTTTTTACCTGGCATTGTTTTAAATTTTTCCTCCTACCTATTCGGCAGGCAAGTTTTAAAAATATTTTTTCTTAAAAACTTCCATCGAGGCACCATCCCCGTTGGTTTTGAAAGGACGGCAAAGGTAATAAAAAAATTTAAGATTTTTGATTTTAAGATTTAAGATTTGAGGGAATTAAATCTAAATGCTGCGATTTTATTGATTGCCCAAAAAATTCAACTGCATGATTATCAAAATCTTGTGTACTATCTGTAGTAAAAAAATGTATTTGAGCATTTTTACTGCATTTTTCCTCAATTTCTGGGTGTCTAGCTAAATAATCTTGCAGGCTATTAGCTACAATTTGTGCTTGCGATACTACTTTAATGTCTTTAGGTGCTATCTTTTCAATACTTTCTTGCACTAAAGGGTAATGTGTACAAGCTAATAAAATAGTATCTATATTATCATTTTTTGCCAGCAAAGCTTCTACATCTTTTTTAATAAAGAAATTAGCTCCTTCGGTTTTATGCTCATTATTTTCTATAAGAGGCACCCACATTGGGCATGCTTGCTGGTATACATTAATATTGGCGTAAAACTTAGCAATTTCTATTGGGTACGATTGTGATTGCACCGTACCAGAAGTTGCCAAAATACCTATTTCATTAGTGCTTGTAAAGTTTCCAATTACTTCGGCTGTAGGTCGTATTACACCCAGTACTCTTTTTGAAGCATCTATTTTAGCTAAATCATTTTGTTGAATAGTACGTAATGCTTTTGCCGAGGCTGTATTACAAGCCAATATAACTAATGAACAACCTTGACTAAACAACCATTTTACACACTCTAAAGTATATTCATACACCGTATCAAAACTACGAGTACCATAAGGAGCTCTAGCATTATCGCCTAAATACAAATAATCGTACTGAGGTAATGTGTTTACAATTTCTCTTAAAACTGTAAGGCCACCATAGCCACTATCAAAAACACCAATGGGTTGTTGTTTCATGTTGCAAAAATAGTTTATTTCTACCGACCTGCCGGCCGGCAAAGGCAGGTTTCGCAAATAACGCAGAGTTTTTTGCCTTTGGCAAAAATGTGTTGCCACAGAAACACGGAATGGGAGAAGAGGATTTTATAAAAGCAAAAAGCCTTTCAAAAAATTGAAAGGCTTTAGCTTATATAATTTGATACTATTATTATTTAGCACCAGCTGGTTTTGCAGCTGGATTAGCAGCAGGTTCTTTAATACCTAATTTCTTTTTTACCAATCCAATAATGTTATCGCTTGGTGGGCCAACAATGATCGTGCTTATATCTAACACATAAGTATAACCATTTTCTTTTGCTACTGTATTGATAGCGTCCATTGCTTTTTTACGAAGAGGCAATAATTTTTCTTGCGATTTTTTGTTCATCTCTTCTTGTGCTGTTTGTTGATAGCCTTGAATTTTTTCGTATAAATCTTGTAATTCCTTACGTTTAATCTCTTTCATGGTAGCAGAAAGTTTAGCTGAATCGGTATTAAATTTTTCGCCCTTTTCATTTAAATCTTTAATTAAATCTTCTCTTTGCATATCTAATGATGCTCCATACTCTTCTAACTCTTTAGATACAGTTACAGCCTCAGGCATTGAGCCTAATAATTCTTCTGTATTTATATACCCAATTTTAGTTTGCGCCGAAGCGGTAAACAAACCTAAAACCATTGCACTTGCTACAATTATCTTTTTCATTTTTGTTTTACTTTTTACTTGTTTTTTATTAGTAGATTTTATTAGTGATTTGGCTGCGTAGCAACCTTATTTTATACTTTATTTAACACCTAAATTTCTAAGCACATCATCGCTTCTGTCCAATTTAGGGTCGGCAAAGATAACAGTAATTCCTTCACTTTTATCCAAAATAAAATCATACTGCTTATCTACCGCCAGTTTTTGTACAGCGTTGTAAACTCTATCTTGTATTGGTTTTATAAGCTCTTGTCTTTTTTTAAACAAGTCACCTTCAAACCCAAAACGCTTTTTTTGTAAGTCTCTTAACTCTTTTTCTTTATTATAAATTTCGTCTTCTCTTTTCTTTTTTAATTCATCGCTTAGCATAATGGCTTCAGCATCAAAATCTTTAAGCATTTTATCTACTGCCGTTTGCTTTTGATCAATTTCTTGCTGCCATTGTATGCTAAATTGGTCTAGTTTTTCTTGTGCTTCTTTATACTGCGGTACTTTTTCTAATATGTATTTAGAATCAATAACGCAATAACGTTGTGCCATTGTAGTAGTAATTACAAAGTAGCAAGCAACTAGTAAAAAAAGTTTTTTCATTTTTAATTATCAATTTTTAATTATCAATTATTATTGTGGTTCTTGACCCAGCATAAAGGTAAATTTAGCTGCTCCTTTTAATCCACTGGTTTGATTATATCTGTCAAACCCTATGCCATAATCGAAACCAAGCAATCCAAACATGGGTAAAAAGAAACGCATACCTACACCTGCCGAACGACGAAGTTTAAATGGATTATACGTTTTAAAATCGTACCAACCATTAGCGGCTTCAAAAAATGCTAAACCATAAATAGTGCTACTTGCATTTGTACTAAATGGATAGCGTAACTCCATGGTGTATTTATTAAATATGGTAAAGTATTGGCTTGGAGTTCCATTGTCTGGATTAATTTTAGGGTTAGATGAACTATACACAGGGTAACCTCTATGTGCAATTACATCATATCCCAACAATGCAAATTGATTACTTAAGCCAGCATCTCCCAGTTGAAAGCGTTCAAACGGCGAAATTGGTAAATCTTTATTATATCTACCAATAAAGCCATATTTAGCAGCCGCTTTAAATATAAATTGTTTGTTTTTTTCTGCTCCTCTTGCTCTGCCAATTGGCACATACCATTCGCCATCAAAACGCCATTTATGAAACTCTGGTAACTTAAATTGATTTTCATCGCCTGATTTAATACCCAACAAAGAATAAGGTAATGTAAACTGACCGCTTAGCATAAAGTTTGACCCATTTGTAGGGAATATTGGATTAGGCCCAGCAGAATTACGTAACAATGTAAGTTTTAAACTAACATTTGTAGATGTTCCATTACGTAAGGTAGGGAACAACCTATCATAATTTTTTAGCTTATATGTTTGAATATTAAATGAATAAATTAAATTAAAGAAATCATCTGGCCATTTTAATTGTTTACCCAGCGATATACTAAAATTGTTTGTTGTAACATAAGATGTATCACCACATCTTTTACAAAATGCCCCAGTAGTTTGATCATAAGTATTGGCATATTTTGTATTTGCATAAGCAATGGTAAATGAATTTCTTTTTTTACCGCCCAACCAAGGCTCTGTAAATGAAAAATTATAAGACCTAAAAGCTTTACCGTTTGATTGTATTCTGGCACTTAAACGTTGCCCATCACCAGTAGGTAAAGGATCCCAAGTAGATTTTTTGAAGATATTATTTATAGAAAAATTATTAAACGTAATACCCAATGTACCTGTTAAGCCTATACCACCGCCAAAACCTGCGGAAAGCTCTAACTGGTCTGCCGATTTTTCTTCAATTTCCCAATTAATATCTACCGTACCATTATCGGCATTAGGTACAATATTGGGATTAATTTTTTCTGCGTTAATAAAACCTAATTGTCCTAATTCTCTTTGTGTACGTATAATATCTTGACGGCTAAATTTTTCGCCAGGAACAGTACGTAACTCTCTTCTAATAACATGGTCTTTGGTTTTATCGTTTCCACTTACAGTAATGTTACCATATACAGCTTGTGGCCCTTCTGTCATACGTACCTCAAAGTCAATAGTATCGTTGTACACAGCTGTTTCCACGGCATCTATTCTATAAAATAAATAGCCATCATCCATGTATAGGCTGCTTATGTCTCCACCTTCCATACTTAGTTGCTTGCCTAATCTTTTATTTAACAATTCAAGGTTGTAAGTATCGCCTTTTTTAATACCTAATAAAATATTTAAGATAGAATCTTTATACTTTGTATTTCCTTTCCAAGCTATATCTCCAAAGTAATATTTTCTACCTTCTTTTACTTTAATATCTACATTAATATTTCCTTTTGTATCGTAAAATAAAGTATCGGCAACAATAACGGCATCTCTAAACCCTTGAGAATAGTAATGGTCTAATACTTTCTCTTTATCCTCTACATATTTTTTTTCGTTGAACTTAGCAGAGCTAAAAAGTTTAAAACGAATGTAGGGGTCTAATATTTCTTTTGTTTTTGATGGAGATAAGTAACCAAAATCTTTTAGATACTGCTTAAATGTTAGCTTGCTTGATGTATCACCATAAGGGCTTTGTATTTTTGTAGGAAATAAAGTAAAACGGCTCATTTCCTTAGTTCCCTTCATTTGCTTTTTAAGCTTTAAATCGGCAATTTCTTCATTGTCTGTAAAATTTATTGAGTTTACTCTTACTTTTTTGCCTTTATCTATTACAAACTTTAAGTCAATTGCATTGCTAATAGTGGTAGCGGTAGTTTCTACCATATCTACCGTTATATTTCTGTAGCCTTTATCGGAATAGAATTTTTTAATTGCTTCTACAGCACTCAATTTCATGTTTTCTGTAACCACTCTATCTTTTGCCAAACCCACTTTACCAGCTAAATCATCTTTATCCCCTTTTTTAACCCCTTCAAAAATAAAATTGGCTAATCTTGGTCTTTCTAAAATAGCAAATTCTACATAAATATCTCTATCTACAACTTTGGTAAGATATACTTGAACATCGGCAATTAAATTTTGCTTCCATAGTTTATTAATGGCTTTACCAAAAGCATCGCTACCAGGTAACTGTACTTTATCGCCTATAGCTAAGCCAGATATAGAAATGATAAGGTTTTCATCAAAAGCTTTAGCACCCACTACTTTTATACCTGCAATATTATATTCCTTTGGAAATTTTGACTTATATATTTCTAATAAGGCAGGGTCAACCGAGGTAGGTACCGTATCATGCTGAGCCAACAATTGCTGGCTACTCATTAAAATTGTGACAATAAATAAAATGCCTTTGTAAAATCGCTGCATTAACTATAATTTTCGATGGGCAAATTAAGCCCTTTAATTAAAAGTATTTGTTAAGATTATAAACCCCTAACCCCTAAAGGGGGATTTAAAGCCTTTTTATAAAAAATTGGCAGTCGCTTAACTGCCGACAACTTTTATCTGTTCACTTGTTTTTCCAAACCTCCGTTCTCTTTTTTGAAAATCGGCTATTGCTTCATATAAATTTTCTTTTCTAAAATCTGGCCAAAAAGTATCGGTAAAATACAGTTCGGTATATGCTAACTGATACAATAAAAAATTACTTATTCTGTACTCACCGCTTGTTCTTATCATCAACTCTGGATCTGGAAAATGCTTTGTTTGTAAGTAATTATGTATTGTATTTTGATTAATTTCCTTTGCATTTATTTTACCTGCTGTTACATCTTCGGCAATTTGTTGTATGGCTTTGGTAATTTCCCAACGGCTACTATAGCTTAAAGCCATTATTAAATTAAGCCCTGTATTTTTTTGGGTTTCCTGCAAAGCCTCTTCCAACTGGGCTTTTGCTGAGGCTGGTAACATGGCAGTATCACCAATTACATGCAGCCTTATATTGTTTTTATTTAATGTTGGCACCTCTTTTTTAATAGTTTCTACCAACAATTCCATTAGGCCATTTACTTCATAGGCTGGTCTATCCCAGTTTTCTGTACTAAAGGCGTAAAGAGTTAAATATTCAATTCCTAATTCTGCACAAGCTGTGGTTACTTCTCTTACACTTTCTACCCCATGCCAATGACCATAAAGGCGATCTTCTCCCTTTTCTTTAGCCCATCTTCCATTGCCATCCATAATTATGGCAATGTGCTTAGGTAAATGCTGTACAATAATTGTATCCTTTAAACTCATAAAAAACACAACTTAGGCTACAAGCCTAAGTTTGGGCTGCAAAAGTAGGTAAAATAAAGGAGAGATTAATGGTTTATTTACTGGCATAACTCAAAAATCAACATGCTAATATTTTAGAAAACAACCGTATAACTAATTGATTTTAAACCTTTACCAATTTTCCGCTGTACCAACTTCCGTTTACAAGCATTTTATACATATAAACACCTGTAGGAAACTGACT
>JAGNRZ010000230.1 GCA_017988335.1 Ferruginibacter sp. | reverse complement strand
TGTTTGAACATACAGCCCATATAAAAAAAAATGAACTTATTAAAAATTCATCTTTGTTATTAGATGCAGTTGTTGAGAAGAAGATAAATATACAACTGAAAGAGCTACTTACTCATAAGCCTATACCATATGTATTGGGAGAGGCTTGGTTTTACAACTTACGATTTGTGGTAAACGAACATACTTTAATACCAAGACCCGAAACCGAAGAGCTTGTTCAATTAATTTTAAGTCAACTAAAAATGGCCAAGTTTGATACTAATAATAAAATTAGTTTTAACACAGCAAACCCTGCTACAGTAAGTATTTTAGATATTGGTACAGGTAGTGGTTGCATACCTATTGTTTTAAAAAAGAATTTACCATTGGCAAATATTACATCGTTAGATGTGAGTAAAGAAGCAATAAATGTAGCTACGGAAAATGCTTTAACCCATCATGTAGATATTAATTTTAAAGTAATCGATTTTTTAGATGAAAGCCTTTGGTCTAGCTTTCCAATGTATGATATTATTGTAAGTAACCCTCCATACATACCTATAGCAGAAAAAGAAAAATTAAATACTAATGTAACTGCATTTGAGCCTCATACTGCATTATTTGTACCTAACGAAAACTCTTTTTTATTTTATGAAAAAATAGCATTGTTTGCAAAAAAGCATGTAAATTATGGTGGCAAAGTATTTGTTGAATGCCATGAAGATTACGCTAAAGATACGGCTTTAGCTTTTGGCAAAAACTGCTCACATACTCAAATTGTAAAAGATGTGTTTGGTAAAGAAAGAATGATAATTGCGTATTATTAGCGACTATCAACACTTAAAGAAGCTGAAGCTGCTCCGGCTTTTTTAGCTTCCTTCATTATAATTACTAATTTATTTATTGATAAGGAACTATCTGCATTAATAACAACTGCCTGTTTGTTAGCAGTATCTTTCTTATCAATCATTTTGCTCAATTCCGAAGAAAGAGAATCAAAAGTTATTTGTTGTTGGCCAATATATGTTCTACCATCTCCACGTACACTTACCACAATACTTTGCTTCGATTTTGTATCACTTTTAGTTTTAGGGTTAGTCAATTTGATAACATTAGGATTAGCCAACGTAGATATTATCAAAAAGAAAAACATTAAAATAAATAAAATATCATTCAATGGCCCTGTATCCACTTCACTATGTTCTTCATTAAATTTTTTACGTAAACTCATGGCTTAAAATTAACGGGTTGGTTCTTGTAAAATGTCTATAAATTCTGCACTAGCAGCTTCCATTTTGTTTTCTATTTTTTTAATTTTTGTTTGCAAAATACTATAACCTAAGTATGTAATTATACCAATAATTAAACCAGTTGCAGACGTTATCATTTTTACATAAATACCACTTGCCATTGCATTAATACCAAAGCCTTCTGGGCTTTGGCTAATACCATTAAACAAACTAAGCATACCAATAATAGTTCCTAAAAATCCAAATAATGGAGCTATACGTACAATAATATTCAATATGTTAAGGTTCTTTTCCATTTTATACATTTCTAATACGCCAACGTTTTCCATACTTTTTTCAATAGCATCAATGGGTTTGCCAATACGCTGTAATCCTTTATCAATCATTCTTGCTACAGGATTAGGCGTATTTTTTGCCATACTTCTTGCAGCGGTTACATTACCACTTACAACATTATCTCTAATAATATTCATGAAGTTATCATCAATCTTACCAAATTTTTGAAGTAGAATAAAACGTTCGAAAAAAAAGAAGAGTGCTACCACAAAAAGTAATGCCAATGGTAACATTAACCATCCGCCTTGGATAATTGTACTTCCTATGGATTTAAAGCCTTCAATCTTTTGAATTGCCTTTGCGGTATCTACCTGTAAAAAAAATATATCAAACATGTATAACTGTTTTAGGTTTTTAACTGTATCTCTATAATTATGCCAATAATACTAATAATGAACACTAAAGATAAAATAACTACTGTAATAAAATGTTAATATTCTAAATAATAAACTCATTTACATAATGCAATGGATGATAAACCGGAATGGCAGATGCCTTAAAATCAAAATAGTTTTTAGTGATAATTACATCTGCTTTTGCATCTAATGCTGAGTAATATTGTAAACTATCTTCTAAGTCGGAAAAGTCACTAGTTAAAACTTTATCCATTACTATATTATCTTCTCTAGTAAAACTAAATAGCAAAAAAAGCTCTTTTACTGTTTTATTCAGCTTTACTTTATTTTTTATAGTCTTTCCTAGAAAATAATATACAATAGCAAAGCTAGTGGGAGAACAATAAATTACCTTTTTGTTATTTATACTATCATTAAATAACACCAAAGCTGCATTATGTAAATCATTCGATTTATTTAGCAAATCAATAAGCACATTAGCATCAATAAATATTTTTTGTGGAGAAAGTTGCATTATTATCTATACTCATTTTTTCCTGTATTAACAATGCCTGCAAATTTTTTAACCCACGGTGTTATTTTTTGTTTTTGTAATGCAATTTCTACGTTATTAATTATTTCTAATTGATTACTTAAAAACTCCGAAACACTTTGATTGTGCTGTTTGGCATATTTCTTTGCTATTTTAATAGACTGTGCTGGCAACGACAATGTAATTTTCTGTTTCATAAAAATTCCTTAGTGGTACAAATATACAAAATCGTACGTACAAAAAAACTCCTAAGAAATTAGGAGTTTACTTTATATACTTATTACTTTATCTACTTACTACTTACTTCTTTCCTTCCATTTGCTGCATGGCCATTATTTGACGCATTGTTTTTTCCATACCCTCACTACTGCCGTCTAAGAAAATAACATTGCCTTTGCCATACTCAGCAAAGTTTTTAATAGCTTCTGTCCACATACTAAATAAAATTACATTCGTATCTAAATTAGCTTGTTTCATTTGCTCTGCAGCTTGGCTCATACCCTTAGCTACCTCTTCTCTAAATAATGCAACACCTTGTCCACGTAATTGTGCTGCTTGTCTTTCAGCTTCTGCGGCAATTTTTATAGAGTTTCCTTCTGCCTCTGCAGCTTTTGTTTTCGTAATTAATAAAGCTTGACCTTCATTTTCGGCAGCAGCTTTTAAATTATTACTAGCTACAACTTTACTCATACTTTCAATAATAGCTTGGTCGAAAGTAATGTCGTTAATTTGTAAGTCTAACAAATGATAACCCCATTCTTCTAAACTTGCATCCACATGCTCTTTTACAAACTCTACAATATCTCTACGCAAACCCAAAATTTCACTTTGCTTTTTTGTAGCCACAAATGCTCTAATATTTCCTTCGATGGTACGTACTAAGGCTTGCATTAAATCTTTATCGCTTATAAATTTAAAAGCTACTTTTCGTATGGTATCTTCTTGCTCATTTTGTACAGCATACAAAAGCATACTTTTAAAATATACATTTGCTTGGTCAACTGTTACCGCCTGAAACTCCAATTCTACCGAACGGTTTTGAATACTTATTCTTCTATAAATTTGATCAATAAAAGGTATTTTCCAGTTTAACCCTGCCCTTTTTACACCAGCATATTTCCCTAAACGAGTAATAACGCCAATTGTACCTTGGTTAATAGTAAATAAGCCACTGCTTACAAT
>JAGNRZ010000079.1 GCA_017988335.1 Ferruginibacter sp. | reverse complement strand
GCATTATCTAATTTTTAATTTTTAATTATTCATTACAATGAGTGTTACAATAACAGCACAAGACATAAACAAACTACGCCAAACAACTGGCGCAGGTATGATGGACTGCCGTACAGCATTAACAGAAAGCAACGGCGATTTTGAAGCAGCTATTGATTGGTTGCGTAAACAAGGGCAAAAAGTAGCCGCAAAACGTAGCGATAGAGAAGCAAAAGAAGGTGTAGTAATTGCACAAACTACTGCTGATAATAAAAGCGGTATTGTAGTATGTGTAAGTTGCGAAACTGATTTTGTAAGTAAAAATGCAGAGTTTGTAGCTTTTGTACAAAGTATTGCTGATGCTGCTATTAGTAGCGGTGTTAAAACTACAGAAGAATTAAACGAAGTAAATATTGGTGGTGCAAAAGTATCAGACCTAATTAATGATAAATTAGCAGCCATTGGCGAAAAAATTGCAGTTACTCGTTTTGAAAGAGTAGAAGCTCCTTATGTAGCTAGCTACATACATGGTGCAAACCGTATGGGTGTATTAGTATCTTTAACTGCTGTTGCAGAAGAAGCTGGTAAAGATGTAGCTATGCAAATTGCAGCTATGAACCCATTAGCAGTTGATGAAAGTAGTATTGCTCCAGAAACTATCGAAAGAGAAAGAGCTATTGCCATTGAGCAAATTAAAGCTGAAGGCAAACCTGCTGAAATGGCTGAAAAAATTGCTGTAGGTAAAGTAAATAAGTTTTTAAAAGATAATACTTTAATACACCAACCTTTTGTAAAAGACGCTAGCAAATCGGTAGCCGATTATTTAAAAGGCATTAATGCCGATTTAAAAGTTACTTCTTTTGTAAGAGTAGCATTAGGTTAATTAATAAACTATACTATAGTAAAAAGCCTCCCTATTATTTCGGGAGGCTTTTTTATTAAGGCCGCAATATTTTCTCCATTGGTCTTCCTTTTGCCAATTCATCAACTAACTTATCTAAGTATCTAATTTGTTGCATTAGCTTGTCTTCAATATCCTCTACTCGGTAACCACAAATTACACCTGTAATTTTTGAAACATTAGGATGTATTTGTGGCGCTTTGCCAAAAAAGGTTTCAAAATCTACTTTTGTATCAATTTGCTTTTGCAAGGCTTTATGTGTGTAGCCAGTAAGCCAGCAAATAATTGTATCTACTTCTTCTTTAGTTCGCCCTTTTTTTTGAGCTTTAGCAATGTAGTGAGGATATACACTAGCGAAAGACATTTTAAAAACTCTGGTGTTGTTCATGGATTAAAAGTAAAAAATATTTTCTTTTGTGAAGACACGAAAAAGGCAAAAAATGTGTAATGCCTTGCCTCAAAAACACTACAAAAAAATAGAATTTGAAATTACTAACTTTACAACCTAACATAACCATACACTAAAGAATGAACTTAATAAAAACAGGGATAGAAAAAGGGTTAATTCGATTTGATGAAGACCGAAATTTTATAACATACGTTAACCAAAACAAAAAACGGAATTATAATAACCCTGAAGAAAAAGTGCAGGCTGAAACATTTTTGACCTTGGTTTTAATTTATGGCTATCCCGAAAGTAGAATTAAACAGTTTATTCCTGTACAAATGGGTTCCGAAACAAAGGAAGCTGATATTGCTGTTTATTCTGATGATGCATATGAAGAAACATATATTTTAATTGAATGTAAAAAAGAAGATTTAACCGACCAGCAATTTAATATTGCCGTTGACCAAGCATACAGCTATGCAGTAGCCGAAGGTGCAAAATATGTTTGGACAACTTCACGAATTAAAAATCAGTATTACGAAGTACCCAACAAAAAACCAAAAAGCAGGATTGAAATACCTGATATACCACAGTTTGGTATTAACAAACTTGCACCTTATAAGTATGTAAAAGGTGGAATTTCGCAAACCGATACCGATGAAACAAGTATGGTTAAAGAAGATGAAGATGTTGCAAAACAAAAGTTTTTCGAATTACAAGTGGTAAGCGAAAGCGAACTAACAAAAATTTTTATTCAATCACACCAAGCACTTTGGGGTGGTGGGCAAAGAAATCCCAGTGTAGCTTTTGATGAACTAGATAAACTTATTTTTTGTAAGATTTGGGATGAAAAACACCCACGGAAAATTGGCGAACCTTATAACTTTCAAATTTTTAGAGATGAAGACCCAGAAGATTTACTAAAACGCATTAAAAAAATATATGCAGTTGGCGAAAAAGAAGCACCCGAAGTTTTTAAAGATGGTATTACACTATCGGCACAAGAAACGCTTACTATTGTAAAATACTTTCAACGAATAAACCTTAACAAAACCGACCTTGATAGTAAAGGCAAAGCCTTTGAAACTTTTATGGGTAGTTATTTTAGAGGCGATTTTGGACAATATTTTACACCGAGGCCCATTGTAAAATTTATTGTGGATTGCTTACCTATTACTCACAAATCAAGAGTGCTTGATACTAGTTGCGGAAGTGGTGGCTTTTTATTGTATGCATTAGACAAAGTAAGAGAGCAAGCTAGCGAATTTTACGACCCCATAAAAGATGAAAAAGACCATTATAAATATTGGCACGACTTTGCAGAAAAAAACTTGTTTGGTATTGAAATAAACGACCAAATAGCTAGAACAGCTAAGATGAATATGATTATTCATGATGATGGGCATACTAATGTAATTGCTGCAGATGGACTATTAAGCGATAAAGAAATGCAAATAAAATCTGCCAATAAAGAATTTAAGTACAATTCGTTTGATTTTATAATAACTAACCCACCTTTTGGCAGTAGCATTAAACAAACCGAAAAAGCTTATTTGCATCAATATCAATTAGGTAAAAAAGAAGAAGATTGGTTAGCTGTTAAAGCTTTAAAAGAAAGTATAAGAGAAACACAAAGTACCGAAGTGTTGTTTTTGGAGCAATGCCATAATTTTTTAACAGAACATGGTTATTTAGCAGTAGTAATACCAGATGGTATTTTAACCAATAGCAGCTTGCAATATGTAAGAGATAACCTTGAAGAAATGTACCGTATTGTTGCGGTAGTAAGTATGCCACAAACTGCTTTTAGTGCTACAGGTGCAGGTGTGAAAAGCTCTGTTTTACTTTTGCGTAAGCACAAAACTAAACAAACCGAAAAAATAAATAACCAAAAAGCCAAACTAAAGGAAGATATAAAAGCCGATAATAAATATATTACTACCGTTGAAAAGTGGGAGAAAGAAAAAGCAGATGCTATAAAAAAGTTGGAAGCAGATGCAAAAATAAAACACCCCAAAGCCAACAAAAAAGAAATTACAGAAATAATACAAATAGATAAGTCTGCAATACAAGCTGCCTTTACCGATAAAGTAAATTTACTTAAAGAAGAATTAACAGAAAAATATGTAACAGCAAAACAAGCCACATTGGAAGACTACCCTATTTTTATGGCAATAGCCGAAGATATTGGTTATGATGCCACTGGTAGAAGCACCAATAATAACGAATTGATAGAAATAGGGAAGGAGTTAGCCAAATTTATTGAACACATCAATAAAACAGAAAAATAAACACCTACATGAAACAACAAAACGCCATACAACTATTTGAAGACAAAAAAGTAAGAACCTTGTGGGATGAAGAACAAGAAAAATGGTATATTTCTATTGTAGATGTTATAGCTGTATTAACTACTAGCCCAAACCCACAAGTATATTGGAGAGTACTAAAAAAGCGATTAAAGGATGAAGGAAATGAAACCGTTACAAATTGTAACGGTTTGAAAATGCAGGCACCAGATGGCAAAATGAGAGTTACAGATGTCGCCGATGTTGAGCAACTTTTTCGCCTTATACAATCTATACCATCACCAAAGGCAGAGCCTTTTAAATTGTGGCTAGCAAAAGTAGCCGCCGAACGGTTAGATGAAATGCAAGACCCAGAATTAACGATTGACAGGGCATTGTACGAATACCAACAGTTGGGTTATAGCCAAAACTGGATTAACCAACGCTTAAAAAGTATTGAAATACGTAAAGAATTAACTGATGAATGGAAAAACCGTGGGTTAAAAGAAGGGCAACAGTTTGCCACACTTACCGATATTATTACTAAAGCTTGGGCTGGTAAAACCACTAAAGAATACAAAGTGTTAAAGGGTTTAAAAAAAGAAAACCTAAGAGATAATATGACCAATACAGAGCTTATATTAAATATGCTAGCCGAGGCAAGTACAAAAGATATTTCACAAGCTGTAAAGCCTAAAAATTTTGAGCAAAGCAAAACAGTAGCCAAGCAAGGTGGTAATGTAGCCAAAGTAGCCTTAAAAGAATTAGAAGCCAAAACAGGCAAAAAAGTAGTAACAGCAGTTAATGCAAAAGCAACTTTACCCAAAAGCGGTAATGCAAAAAATATAAGCACTAAAAAGACCATAAAATAAAATGAGTACTTATTCACAAATTTACATTCATATAGTTTTTGCAGTTAAAAATAGAGATGCTTTGATAAATATTTCTTGGGAAGAAAGATTGTACCAATATATTACAGGCATCATTCAAAATAAAGGACAAAAGTTAATTGCAATAAATGGAACAGCTAATCATATTCATATTTTTATAGGCATTAAACCTAGTTGTTGTTTGAGCGACTTGGTAAGAGAAATCAAAAAGGCAAGTAATGAATTTATCAACGAAAATCAGTTATCTAAATTCAAATTTAATTGGCAAGAAGGATATGGGGCATTTTCGTATAGCCATTCTCAAATAGATAACGTATATAAATATATAATGAACCAAAAAGAACATCATAAAAAAATAACGTTTAGAGAGGAATATGTTGATTTTTTGAGAAAATTTGAGGTGTTATACGATGAAAAATATTTATTTGAATGGATTTAAGATGCTAAAGCCATCAAACAATTATAGCGAAATTATATTTACAATCCCCAAAGGGGTATAACGTTTATAGATTGTTGTTAAGATGTGTAATGTACGACCCCAAAAGGGGTCGAAGAACAAAATATCCATTTTCTATAAACTTATAATCCCGTTGGGATAAAAAATATTATGAGCAATTATACAATTACCAACAAGACGCTAAACCCAAACCGAGTTTTTATTTTGCAAAAAAGCGAATTAGAAAAGAGGCTTGACCCATTTTATTATATACCCGAACTTTTGAAACTTGAAAAGAAAGTTTTAGCCAAGAAACCAAAGAAGCTAAGAGATTATGTGCAAAGCTTGGCAAGTGGTGCAACACCAAAAACAACTGAAAACGAAAAATATTATGCAGAGAAACAAAACGGCATACCGTTTTTAAGAGTACAAAACCTTTCGCCAACAGGTGTTTTGGAGTTTGAAGATTGCAAGTATATTAACAAAGAAACACACCATGGAATGCTAAAAAGAAGCCAAGTTTTAGCAGGCGATTTATTAGTAAAAATTACAGGTGTTGGTAGAATGGCGGTTGCATCAGTAGCACCCGATGCATTTGAAGGCAATATTAACCAACATGTTTGCGTAATAAAAACAGGAAATAAAGAAGTTAGTGAAACTCTTGCTGCCTTCCTAAATTCTGATATAGGCGAAAAATTAGCTAGCAGAAGAAGCACAGGCGGAACAAGACCAGCTTTAGATTACACTGCATTACTTTCTATACCAATAATTGAAGACAAGCGTATTCTTCAAATTACAGAAAAAGTAATTGCTAAAAAACAAGCCAACGAAGCCCAAGCCGAAAAACTATTAGCAAGGATTGATGATTATTTGCTAGCAGAGTTAGGAATTACTTTGCCTACACCACCTGAAAATACATTGAAGAATAGGATGTTTATTGCAAATTTCAATGACATTGAAAGTAGGTTAGACCCACATTTTTATCTAACTCATTTTATTGAACTTGAAAAAGCAATTAGAAATTCGCCAAACAAAGTATTTAGACTTGATGACATATTTGAAATAAATCGTGGTGGTTCACCAAGACCTATTCATGATTTTATGACAGAAGATGAAAATGGAGTTAATTGGATAAAAATTGGAGATACAAAAAACGATAATAAATATATTTATCAAACAGCAGATAAAATAATTCCAGAAGGAGCAAAATATTCTAGAAAGGTGGAAGTTGGAGATTTTATTTTAAGTAACTCGATGAGTTTTGGCAGACCTTATATAATGCAAATTGAAGGATACATTCATGATGGTTGGTTGTTATTTAAACCAAAGTTAGATGAATTTAATGCAGATTACTTTCATAGTATTTTAAGTTCTAAATTAATGTTCAAACTTTTCAAAAAAGCGACAATTGGAGGAGTGGTAGAAAACTTAAATATTGAATTGGTTAAGAAAATATCAATCCCCATCCCACCACTCTCTAAACAAAAAGAAATAGCCGAATATATTACAAACATTCGCCAACAAGCCCAGCAATTAAAAAACCAATCCACTCTGTTATTAAAAGAAGCTAGTGAGCAAATTGAGGCAATACTGTTAAATTAATTATAGGTTTGTTAACCTTTAAAAGGTTTACAAACTTAATCAAAACTCTACCACCCAATTCCATAATCCTCACCATGGTTACTACTGCCACCCCATAGGGTATTGTGTTTCCAATCGAAATAAATACCATTTAGTGGGCCACTGGTACGGTCATCAAAACTAAGCTTGTAGCCCATTTGTATTAGTTGTTGGCGTATGGCTTCGGGTGTTTTATCTTGTAAAAGCAAGTTGCCATAACGAGGTTTTCTATCGTTTAATTTATTGCCACCAAGGCTTAACCAAAGTTGGTTGGTATTAATATTGGCAGCTTCACAGGCTTGCTGTACTGTCATCCCAAATTCTACTATATTTAAAAAAAACTGTAAAGAGTTTTGCTCTTGTGTATCTCCCCCTTGCACACCAAAACTTAAAAATGGTTTGCCATCTTTTAGTGCTAGTGTGGGCGTAAGTGTTACTCTTGGTCGTTTACCTGGTGCTACTACATTAAAAGGGTTTATGGCACTATCTAACACAAAGCTTTGCATACGTTGGCTCATACCTACGCCTGTATTGCCTGCAATGCAAGCAGGATTCCAGCCGCCGCTAGGTACTATGCTAACTACCCAGCCATCTTTGTCTGCAGCTTCTACACTTGTTGTGCCACGCCATAAAGCATCTAAATAAGTATTGTCATTAAAAGCCACACCATTAGCATCATGCTTTGGTAAAAATTGTGCAGGGTTTTTAGTATTACTATCACTTAATAAATTATGTAGTTGTAAATAATTATCAAGTGGGTTTGTTCTTTCATTTTGAAAAAGATATGGGTTGCCTGGTGTAAACAATTCGTTTTTATTAGGATTAATTAATAAAACTCTTTGCTTTGCATACTCTTTACTCAACAAACCTTTTATAGGTACTTGTGGCGAAAAAGCTGGGTCGCCATAATAAAAATCTCTATCGGCAAAGCTTAAACTCATAGCTTGATAAACAGTATTGATGTATGCTGCACTGTTGTATTTCATTTTTTGTAAATCAACATTTTCTAAAATGTTTAAGGCCTGTAGCATGGCTGGGCCTTGTGTCCAACTTTGTAGTTTATAAACATCAATACCTTTGTAATTGGTGCTTAGTGGTTCCTCTTCTTTTACTTTCCAGTTGGCTAAATCATCTAATGTAATTAAGCCGCCTTGCTCTTGGCAGCCACGTACAAATTCTTTAGCAATACTACCTTTATAAAACTCGTTGTAAGCCGCTTGTATAGCTTCTTTTCTACTTTTCTTTTTTTGTAATGCATTTTTTTCGGCTGCAATCATTTTATTTAGAGTGTTCAACAAATCTTGTTGCACAAAAACTTCACCAGCCTCTGGTGCCTCTCTTTTTTCATTTAGATGAGGTAGAAAAACTTTTTTACTATAAGGCCATTCTTTCAGCATTTTTTTACTGCGTTCAAAACTATTGGCAGTTTGTGCTTCTATTGGATAACCAGCAGCTAACTCCATAGCAGGTTTTAATACTTGTGCTAAACTCATAGTGCCGTAATTGGCAAGCATGTAACAAAGTCCGCCAGGTGTGCCTGGTGTTACAGCCGCTAATGGTCCATACTCTGGCGGAAATTCGTATCCTTTATTTTTGAAGAAAGATGCGGTGGCTCCTGTAGGTGCTATACCTAATGCATTTATAGCAATTACTTTTTTTGTTTTAGGATTATAAATTAAGGCCTGAGTTTCGCCACCCCAACTAAGCACATCAAACATAGTACAAGTAGCGGCTAACATAGCACAGGCAGCATCTACAGCATTACCGCCTTGCTCAAAAATTTTTGCACCAGCAGTTGCCGCTAAGGGCTTGCCTGTAATGGCCATCCAGTTTTTAGCATGTAGTGGTGGTTTTTGGGTTTGTTGGGCAAAAGAATTTGTTGATATTATTATTGATAAGATGAATAGTAACTTTTTCATTTTGTGTAATTGATGTGTGTTTAAAAATACCGAATATTATGCAAAATAGAATTGTTCTTACATGTCACTATTTACTTTTTTGTCTTGATACAAAAAAGTAACAAAAAAAATCAAGGCTCCGAATAAAAGGCTGAAATTCTCAATGATTGGCTAAAATCAATGAACTCGCCGTAAATCTCTATTATTTATAGTTAGTGCTGGCTCAAACAGCATTGATTTTTTAACGCCAATCATTGAAAATTTCTAGCACTTTTTATTCGATGCCATTATAGCAGTATGATTAATATTGTAGTTGATATAGGACTCGTTATAAAAGAAGTTTATCTATTTTTATACCATGAAAAATTACCAACAACAGTTTGATGCTAATAAAGATGGTTGGAATAAACGAACTGCTATACATAAAACATCTAGCTTTTACGATGTAGATAGTTTTAAAAAAGGTAAAACATCGTTAAATAAAATTGAGATGGAAGAACTAGGCAGTGTAAAAGGAAAATCACTTTTGCATTTGCAATGCCATTTTGGAATGGATACACTTAGCTGGGCAAGGGAAGGGGCTAGTGTTACTGGCATAGACTTTAGTGAAGAAGCCATAGAAGCGGCAAATGAACTAGCTGCCGAACTAAATATACCTGCACAGTTTATATGTTGTAATGTGTATGATACTTCAAAATTTATAACGGAGAAATTCGATATTATTTTCACTAGTTATGGTACTATAGGATGGCTACCTAATTTAAAACCATGGGCTAAAGTAATTGTAGAAAATTTAAAGCCCGGAGGTGTTTTTTATATTGCAGATTTTCATCCCACACTTTGGATGTATGACGATGCTATGGAAAAAATTGAGTACAGTTATTTTAATGATGAAGTAATTGAAACTACTCAAACAGGCACTTATGCTGATAATAACGCTGCTATTGAATATAAAGAATATGGATGGAACCATCCTTTTTCTGAAATATTGGAATGCCTAATTAGCGAAGGTTTGCAAATTGAATTTTTGCATGAGTTTTCCTACTCGCCTTACAATTGTTTTAATAATGTGGAACAAGGTGATGATGGTATGTGGCGGTTTAAAGGCAGAGGAAATAAGTTTCCTATGATGTATAGTATAAAGGCTGTAAAAAATTAATTTTTACTGTCTAATATTATGGGAGCATTTCCTTTACCCATAACAATAACTTTTGAATTTTGCGAAAGTGCTAATTCTTTCATTGCCTTTATTTGTTCGTACTGCAATTGGTTATCAGTAAGTCCTACATTTATTATCCGTTGATAATCAGAAATACCTTGAGCTTCTACTCTTTTTCGTTCGGCCTCCTGTTTTTCTTTTAGTAGTACAAATTGCATTTTTTGAGCATCTTGCTCAGCATTTATTTTTTGCTCAATAACAGCCTTAACAGACGCTGGCAAAGTAATATTTCGTACCAAAAGGTTTTCTAATTGTAATCCTCTTTTCTTAAATTCATCTTCAATACTTTTATAAATTCGGGCTTGAAATTCATCTCTTTTTGTAGAATACAAAGCAACGGCATCATAATACACAGCGTTATCTCTTATTTTAGTACGTGAAATAGGGCGTACAATTTTCTCTTGAAAATCAATGCCTGTTTCTTTCAACAATTTAGGGGCCTCAGATTTATTTACTCTAAATAATACGGTTAAGTCTATTGTTACTTCTAGTCCATCTGCAGTTAATACCCTAATAGCATCATCACCAGTTTTATCACCTTCATCATGTACACCACTCATGGTATAGTTTAATGTTTTTACATCTACTTTTTCTACTTCATATAAGGGGTTGATAAAATGTAAGCCACTTTCCAAAACATCATTTTGAATTTTTCCGAACATTTTTTTTACACCAACTTTTCCTGCATCTACCTGTACAAAACAACTGCTAATTAAGCCTATAAAAAAAATAAGCAGGCCAACATATTTTGCTGGCTTACTAAACTTAAATAAAACCTCATTTCTATTCAAGAAGTAGCCTAAGCAAAAAATAATTATACCTAATGTAATGGCAAACATAATAATTGATTTATGTGTAAATGTAAGCACTTTTTAAAGTTCTTTATCGAAAGCTTTTTGTGTATCTTCGTAGCATAATCGTAAATTTATTTTAACGTGACAAAATACAAACGCATTCTTTTAAAATTGTCTGGCGAAGCTTTAATGGGAAGCAAAAATAGTTTTGATCCTATCGACCCAAAAATCATTGCATCTTACGCAAAAGATATAAAAGAAATAACAGAATTAGGCGTAGAGGTAGCTATAGTAATTGGAGGCGGTAATATTTACAGAGGCATGAATGAGGCAGAAAGTGGCATTGAAAGAGCACATGGAGATTATATGGGTATGTTAGCCACAGTTATTAATGGCATGGCTGTACAAAGTGGATTAGAAAAAGCTGGTGTTTATACTCGTTTGCAAACTGCTATAAAAATGGAACAAATTGCAGAGCCATACATTCGCCGTAAAGCAATACGCCATTTAGAAAAAGGTAGAGTGGTAATTTTTGGTGCTGGTACTGGCAATCCTTATTTTACTACAGATACAGCAGGAAGCTTACGAGCTATTGAAATACAAGCCGATGTTATTTTAAAAGGCACTAGGGTAGATGGTATTTACACTGCCGACCCAGAGAAAGACCCAACTGCAACAAAATATACTACTATCTCATTTACCGATTGTATTCAAAAAAACTTAAAGGTTATGGATATGACGGCTTTTACACTTTGTATGGAAAATAAATTGCCCATTATTGTTTTTGATATGAACAAACAAGGTAATTTATTAAAAGTAGTACAGGGCGAAGAAGTAGGCACTTTAGTAAGCTAATTTATATGTTAAGTCAGGAGCAAATCAATAAATTAATTTCTGAAAACGATTATTTAAGAGTGCAACTTAAAGAGGCTAATGAAATACTTACCTTACGTGAAGAAGAAATTGAAATATTAGAGCAAAATGCTGCAGATATTACCGAACTACGAAGCCAGTTAGAAGTGCAACTTACTCATACACAATCTTTACAAAATATTATAGGCACTAAACAGCAGCAAGCTATAGGTGCTGCTAACAGAGAACGAGAGTTAGAGGATGAATTAATAGATGCCTCAAAGCTTTTAAAGCAGTATAGCGAATTGCAACAACAATATACTCACATACTTATCCAAGTAAAAGACCTTGAAGAACGTTTAATAGAAATGAATAAGCGTAATGCAGAGCTGGAAAAACAGCTTACTAAATAATTTTAGCCACACACTAATAGGTTATTGTAAATATGAAATGAATTGTTTAACTTTCACATCTAAAACTAACATGATATGAATCTTATCGAAAGAGTAAAAAACATTTTACTTACTCCAAAAACCGAATGGGAAGTAATAAATGGTGAAAGTGCAACACCAATGAGTTTATTAATGGGGTATGTATTGCCTTTGGCCATAGTCGCTGCATTAGGGTCGCTATTGAAAGGAGTACTTTTTGCTGGTGCTTTTTCTTTTGGTTTAAAGTATTTTATTTTAACCGCCGTAATTGCTTTTATATCAATGATTATTGCCTATTATGCTACAGTAATTATTATGGATATGCTAGCGCCTAGTTTTGGATCTGAGAAAGATTTAAATAAATCTGCACAACTTGTAGCATATTCTGGAACACCATCCTATGTAGCTAGTTTGTTATCATTTATTCCAATAATTGGATTGTTAATAGCAATTGCTGGATGGGTTTATGGAATTTATTTAATGTATTTAGGAATTGGACCATTGAAGAAAACACCAGAGGATAAGAAAATAGTTTATATGCTTGTTACTTACGTTATTTTAATTGCTATTTACTTTATTGTTGTTGCAATACTCGGAGCCATACTATTTGCTGCAATGGGTTTTGGAGGTATTAGAACATTAGGAGGTTATTAATAACTAAATAATATATAATTAATTTAAGGCTGATTTTTATCAGCCTTTTTTTATTTCTTTTCATCACCTTTGTAAAAAATAAATTTATGAGTGTTGCAGATATACGTACAGAATATAAAAAGCAATCGCTTAATAAAGCAGATATTCTTTCTAATGCTTTTGAGCAATTTACTAAATGGTGGAACGAAGCATTACAAAGCGAATTGGATGAGGTGAATGCAATGACACTAGCAACTGTAGCACCAGAAGGTACGCCAGCTGCCAGAATTGTTTTGCTTAAAGGGTTTGATGAAAGAGGATTTGTTTTTTATACCAACTACAATAGTAACAAAGGCAAGCAAATAGATAATAGTGGTAAAGCAGCGTTGTTGTTTTTTTGGGCTCCCTTAGAAAGGCAAATACGTATTACAGGTACTATTACAAAAGTTAGTGAAGAAGAAAGCGATGCTTATTTTAACTCAAGACCAGTAGGTAGTAAAATAGGGGCATGGGCATCTCCGCAAAGCTTACCCATATTTGACAGAAGTGTAATTGAGGACAATGAAAAAAAATATCAGGCTGAATATACCGATGAAAATATTCCACGACCGCCACATTGGGGCGGTTATATAGTACAGCCTTTTGAAATAGAGTTTTGGCAAGGCAGACCTAGCAGATTACATGATAGGTTTTTATATACACTGCAAGAAGGAGGGAGCTGGAAAATTGAAAGGTTAGCACCTTAATAATTTACGATATTAGGTGTACGATGTTAGATGTGAGGTCAACTTAAATTTCTATCGTACATCACACATCTAACATCGTACATCAAATTAATCTTTCTTTTTAGGAGCTGCTTTTTTAGCTGCTTTAGCTTTACGCACTTTTCCAAAAGAGCCTGCAAAAATTTTTCCTTTTTTGGTTTTAATATCACCACGTCCCATAATTATTATTTTTTTAGAATTACAAATGTATAAAAAAGCCCTGACTTTGCAGGGCTTTTAATTTGCTAATGAATAGATTACATTTTAGCAGATAACTCTTTACCAGCTTTAAACTTAGCCACTTTTTTAGCTTTAATTTTAATAACAGCACCTGTTTGTGGGTTGCGGCCATTACGAGCAGCTCTTTTAGAAACTGAAAATGTTCCAAAACCAACAAGAGTTACTTTGTCACCTTCCTTTAAAGTTTTAGTTACTGCATCAACAAATGAATCTAAAGAAGCATTTGCTTGTGTTTTTGTGATACCTGCGTCGTCAGCAATTTTTGCGACTAATTCTGCTTTGTTCATAATTATTTTTTTGAT